>DASZUN010000040.1:0-3162 GCA_035547615.1 Gemmatimonadaceae bacterium
CGCCACTCGCGCTATCGCACCGCCCAGCTTTCGCACTACCTTCGCTTCTACAACTCCGAGCGGCGCCACAGCGCACTCGACTTCACGACTCCAGCTCAGCGTTTGGCTGCGAGACTGTGAACAACGTCTTCATCAACTACAACTAGCCCCGCCATCCGTCTACCCTTATATAGCTGCACGCTCGCTCCGGCTCGTTCGCCGAGCCCCCTCCTCTCGTCTCCGCCATCGTGAAACTGTTCGCCCCCATCGCGCGGCTCACCGCGCTGTGTGCGATCGCCGCTTCGCTCGCCTGTGCCCGCGGCCACGCGACCACCGGCCCGCGCGTCGTGTGCGTGTCGAAGCAGATCAACGAGTTCCTGTACGACATCCACGCCGAGTCGGTCCTCGTGGCGCGCGATCTCACGTCGATCTATCCGCCGCAGATCACCACGCTGACCTCGGTCGGCTACCATCGCGCGCTGAGCGCCGAGGGCATCATCTCGATGCGGCCGACGATGCTGCTCACCGACGGCAACCTCGGCCCGGACGCGGTCGTGGCGCAGGTCAAGCAAGTTGGTATACCAGTTGTCATAATGACGCCCGGCGCGACGCCGGACAGCGCGCAGCGCCTCATGCGCGCACTCGGCGAGAAATTCGGGCACGAGCGGCAGGCCGACAGCGTCATCGCGAAGTGGAACGCCGACATGGCCGCCGCGCTCGCCGACACGGTCCAGTGGGACAAGGGCCCGAAGCCGCGGGTGCTGGTGATGCACATGGGCCAGGTCGTGAACAACTATCTCGCGCTCAAGCGCGGCACGCCGGCGGACCAGCTCATCCGGTGGGCGGGCGGCGTGAACGCGGTCGACTCGGTGGGCGGCATGATGCGGCTCACGCCGGAGCTGATCGCCAAGGCGGCGCCGGACATCATCATCGCGACGGACGTCGGCTTCGACCGGCTCGGGAGCGCCGAGAAGTTCGCCGCGATGCCCGGCGTCGCCGAAACGCCGGCGGGGAAGAACAAGAAGATCTATCGCATCGACGAGACGGAGCTGATGTACTTCGGCCCGCGCACGGCCGCGAGCCTGAAGAAGATCGCCGGCTGGCTGCACCCGTGACGCGCCGGTCGTGACGCCGCGCCGCTCGTTCGCCGCCAGCTATCTCCTGCTCGCCGTGCTGCTCGTCGTCGCGATCGCCGCGTCGGCGGGCATCGGCGCGTTCACGTTCACGCCGGCGCAGATGGCGCGCTACCTCGGCGAGGCCGCGGGGTGGCTGCCCGCGAGCGCCGCGGATACGCTCGGCCGCAACGTGTTCCTCGAGCTCCGCCTTCCGCGCGTCTGCATGTCCGCGCTCACCGGCGCGGTGCTCGGGGTGTCCGGCACGCTCATGCAAGGGCTGTTTCGAAATCCGATCGTCGAGCCGGGGCTCGCCGGCACCTCGGCGGGCGCGGCGTTCGGCGCGGCGCTGATCTTCGTGCTCGGCAGTGGGACGATGCTGTCCTTCACCACGATCGTCGGCAGCCTGGCCGTGCCGCTGCTGGCGTTTGCCGGCGCGTTCGCGGCGACGATGCTCGTGTACCGGGTGTCGACCTCGGTCCGCAAGGTGAACGTGTTCACGCTGTTGCTTGCCGGGATCGCGGTGAACGCCGTGTGCGGCGCGGGGACGGGGTTCCTCTCGTACGTCGCGCGCGATCCGCAGGCGCGCAACATCACGTTCTGGAACCTCGGCACGTTCACGACCGCCGATTGGCGCGGCGTCGCGCTCGTCGCCGTCTGCTTCGTGGTGTGCTTCGGCTGGTCGATGCGATCCGGCAAGGCGCTCAACGCGCTGATGCTTGGCGAGGACGAAGCCGCGCTGCTCGGCATCGATCCGGAGAAGCTGATCTTTCGTCTGCTCCTGGTGAACACCGTGATGGTCGCCGCGGCGACGGCGATGGTCGGCGTGATCGCGTTCGTGGGGCTCGTGGTGCCGCACGTCCTCCGCATGCTCCGCTCGTCGGACTACACGTTCCTGCTGCCCGCGTCGGCGCTGCTCGGCGCGCTGACGATGGAGGTGGTCGATATCGTGGCGCGCATCGTGATCCCGCCGGCGGAGCTGCCGGTCGGCATCATCACCGCCGTCGTTGGCGCGCCGGTGTTCCTGTGGATCCTGCTGCGCGACCAGCGGCAGGGCAGCGCGGGCTTCTATGGTTGAGCTGCGCGACGTGTCGTATCGGGCGGGCGGCACGCGCATTCTCCAGGATGTCAGCGTCGCCTTCCGCGCGAGCCGATTCAACGTGATCCTCGGGCCCAACGGCGCGGGGAAGTCGACGCTGCTCCGCCTCGCGACCGGCCTCGCGACGCCGACGCGCGGCCAGGTGCTCTACGACCAGCGGCCGCTCGCGGAATTCGACGCCGGCGAGCTGGCGCGGATGCGCGCGGTGCTCTCGCAGCACGTCGATCTCGCGTTCCCGCTGCCGACGCTCGACGTGGCGATGATGGGCCGCTACCCGCATTACAACCGCGTGCCGACCGCGCACGACCGCGACATCGTACGCCGCGCGTTGGAGATGGTCGGCATGAGCCACAAGGCGGAGCAGCCGTATCCCACGCTCTCGGGTGGCGAGCAGCAGAAGGTGCAGCTCGCGCGCGTCCTCGCGCAGATCTGGAATTACGATGAGCCGGCGCCGGGCACGGCGCGCCCGCACCGCTTTCTGTTTCTCGACGAGCCGACGAGCAGCCTGGATGTGCACTATCAGATCGCGCTGCTCGACGTGGCGCGCTCGCTGCTCGACTACGATTGCACCGTCGTGGCGATCCTGCACGACCTCAACGTGGCGCTCGAGTATGGCACCCACTTCGTGCTGCTCGAGAAGGGCCGCATCGCGCTCGAAGCCGAGGATCCCGACGCGATCGGGAAGGCGGATCTCGAGCGAATCTTCCAGGTGCGCGCGCGCCGGCTGGACGACAATGGCCGGGCGTTCTGGCGATTCGGGCTGTAGCTCCGCACGGCAACAGCGGGGGACGACAATTGAGCGGATGGAGCGAATGGAACGAAACCGGGTCAACTCTGAGCTTGACCCGCTTTTGTGGACACACGATTACGGATGCTAGGCTGCCATCCGCAGTTGGTGCTCGTACTGCGCTGGACTGAGGTAGCCGAGCGTGGAATGCCGCCGTCGCGGATTATACCACGTTTCGATGTAGG
>DASZUN010000041.1:0-4689 GCA_035547615.1 Gemmatimonadaceae bacterium
CTCGTGTCGCTCGTCGACGGCAAGGAGTACTCGATCCCGGCCGGCGGCATCACGATCGGCCGCGACGCGGCGTCGGGTGTGGTCGTGGCCCAGAACGAGGTCTCGCGCAAGCACGCCGAAGTGGCGCCCGTGGAGCACGGCTACGAGATCCGGGATTTCAGCGCGAACGGCGTGTTCGTGAACGGCACGCGCGTGAACAAGGCGCAGATTCTCTCGCGCGCCGACGTGATCCGCGTCGGCACGGAGGAATTCCGGTTCTACGCCGACATGGCTCCGGTCGTGAAGCCGTCCGTTGCGACGCCGCCCTCCGCGCAGCCGAGCGTCCCGGCAACGACAGCCGCGCCAACGGTAGCCGCACCTGCGCCAGCGGCGCCGACGATCGTGCCCGAGGCGCGGCCGGTGCTCGCGGTCCTCGAGATCACGAACGAAGGCCCGACCAAGGGCCAGACGTACGAGATCTGCGTACCGCTCGCGCACGTGGGACGCGGGGCGCACAACGACGTCGTGATCAACGACGACAGCGTGTCCGACACGCACGCCAAGCTGCAGCGCCGCGACGACGGCTGGTATCTCGTCGACGTGGGGTCGACGAACGGCACGTACGTCGCGGGTCAGCGCTTGAGCGCGGAGCGGCGGCTCGACGGCGCGCCGGACGTTCGGTTCGGCGGCGTGAAGGCCATCTTCCGGGCCCGCGGCGCGGGCGTGGAACACGGCGCGGGGACGCGCGCCATCGCGAGCGTC
Organism: Gemmatimonadaceae bacterium; assembly: GCA_035547615.1. Classification (GTDB taxonomy): domain Bacteria; phylum Gemmatimonadota; class Gemmatimonadetes; order Gemmatimonadales; family Gemmatimonadaceae; genus JAQBQB01. Next base: position 742 of record DASZUN010000041.1, read on the forward strand.
GACCGGGCCAAGCTGCGCGAGACCGTTGCCACGCAGGCCGCCGCTCCGGCGCCGACCAAGGCGTCGACGGCCACCGAATCGCCGCCGTCGCGTGGGCTCCCCGCGTGGCTCTGGATCGTCGTGGCGCTCGCCGTGATCGGCGCGGCCGCTTTCTTCTTGATGAATCGCTAATGGTGCGTCTGCTTCACGCTGCCCGGACCGACGTGGGCATGATCCGGTCGGGCAACGAAGACAATTACGCCGTGAACGCGAGCGGCGATCGCGGGCTGTTCATCGTCGCCGACGGCATGGGCGGGCACGCCGCGGGCGAGGTCGCCAGCGAGATGGCCGTGCAGATCATCGAGATGGAGCTCGCCGGCCTGCGCGATCTCGACGATCCGCATGCGCCGCAGAGGGTGATGGACGCGCTGCGCAAGGCGAACCGGAACATCCACGACCGGACGATCACCGAGGTCGACAAGCAGGGCATGGGGACCACCGCGTCCGTGCTCCTCGTGTCGAAGTCGCGCTATCTCATCGGCCAGGTCGGGGACTCGCGCGTGTACCTGCTGCGCGACGGCGCGCTGCACCAGCTCACGAAGGATCACTCCTACGTGCAGGAGCAGGTGGACGCCGGGTTCCTCACGCCGGAGCAGGCGCGCTATCACCCGTACAGCAACGTGATCACGCGCTGCGTGGGCGCGAGCCCGGACGTGGAGCCGGACGTCTATCAGGGCGAAACTCGCCTCGGCGACGTGTTCCTCGTGGCGAGCGACGGTCTCACCGGGATGGTCGATGACCGGCGGCTGCAGATGCTGCTAATGTCGCGCGCCGAGCCGGAGCGCAAGGTGCATGCGCTCATCTCGGAGGCGAACGGGCGCGGCGGATTGGACAACATCACGGCGATCGTCGTGCAGATCATGCCGGACGAGGATCCGGCGTCCAACGCGCGCACGCAGGAGATCCCGGTTCAGCGGTAAGTCGCGCCGGGGCCGACAGAGATTTACCGCAGAGTGCGCGGAGGGCGCGGAGAACAGCGTTGAGGTGCCGCTCTCGGCGTAATTCTCACGGCTGTTCCTTTCTTTTTTTCTTCTCTGCGCCCTCCGCGGCCGCCGCGGTAAAACCGGTCGGGGCCCGAACGCCAGCGCCGCCCTTCCGGATCGCGTATCCAGGATACAATGTCTGCCGGTCTCGCACGCCAGCCCGGCCCTCCGTATCCGCCCCCGTCCGAACAGGAGCGCTCCTACATGTTCTCACCTCGTTACGCCGCCGCGGCTCGACTCGGCGTCGCGCTGTCGCTCGCCGCGGCCGTGCCGCTCGTCGCGCAGGAGCCCCAACGCGTGAACCACGCGAACTGGGAGCTCGCCAACAAGTTCTCGCCGACCGCGCTGCGGCCGATCATCTACACGAGCGCGGTGAACCCGCGCTGGCTGGGGCAGAGCGATTCGCTGTGCTATGACTGGAAGGACCGGAACGGCTCGACGTTCTATCTCGTGGTGCCGACGACGAAGACCAAGCACCCGCTGTTCGATCAGGGCAAGCTCGCGGCGCAGCTCTCGAGTCTCAGCCACCATGCGTACGATCCCAACGCGCTGCCGTTCACGGCCCTGACGTTTTCGAAGGACCACAAGTCGTTCACGTTCACCGCGGACAGCGCACGGTGGGAGTGGACGTTCGCGACGGAGGCGCTGCAGCGGCTCGGACCCGCGACGCCCGCGGGGCGGGGTGGACGCGGAGCGGGCGCGAACGGTGCTCCGCCGCCAACGCCGCCGGACACGGCGAACACGTGCGGCGGGGCAGGCGGCGGGCGTGGCGGGGCGGGCGGGGGCGGCGGACAGTTCGGCGGCGGTCGCGGCGGTGATTTCCACAACTACTCGCCCGACAGCAGCATGTTCGCGTTCGCCCGCGACAACAACCTGTTCCTCGTGCACGTCGCGACGAAGGACACCGTGCAGCTCTCGCACGACGGCGTGAAGGACTACGGATTCGGCGCGCGCGACACGACGCTCGAGCGGCAGCAGCAGGAGCTGCAGCGCGAGCAGATGCAGCAGGACGACAGCGCCGGCGCGCGGGGACGCGTGACCGTGAACCGCGATCCGCGCGTGCGCGCGAACGTCGTGTGGGCGCCGGACTCGAAGGGCTTCGCCGTGATCCGCAACGACTCGCGCGGCGTGGGCAAGCTGTATCTCGTGAACAACCTTCATCAGCCGCGCCCCGAGCTGATGGAGTACACCTACGCCATGCCGGGCGAGGATTCGGTCACGCGCGAAGCGCTGTACGTGTGGCACGCGGGCGAGACGACACTCTCGCCGGTGCGCATCGAGAAATGGAAGGACCAGCGGTTGTTCGATCTCCACTGGAACGGCACGGGCTCCGATCATCTGCGGATGGTGCGCCGCGATCGCACACAGCGACACTTCGAGCTGATCGACGTGGCGCTGCCGTCGCAGACGATCACGCAAGTGCTGCAGGAAGACATCGACAACAACTCGAGCGAGCGGCAGAACGTGCGCTACGTGCGCGCCGGCGGCGATTTCATCTGGTGGTCGGAGCGCTCGGGCTGGGGACACTATTACCTCTACGACAACGCGGGCCACCTGAAGCACGCCCTGACGAGCGGCGCCTGGCGTGCCGAGCGCATCGTGGACGTCGACTCGGCGAAAGGCGTGATGTACTTCGACGCGGTGGGCCGCGAGCCGGGCGAGAACCCGTACTACACGCATCTCTATCGCGTGAATCTCGACGGGACCGGCCTCGCGCTGCTCGACGGCGGCGACGCGACGCACGACGCGCGGCTGTCGCCGAACAAGCGCTGGATCGTCGACACCTACTCGCGGATCGACCTCGTGCCGAAATCGGTGCTCCGCGACGCGACCGGCAAGCCGGTGATGGATCTGGAGACGATGGACGTGTCGCGCCTCAGGGAGCTCGGATGGAGGCCGCCGGAGACATTCCAGACCAAGGCGGCGGATGGCGTGACGGACATCTACGGCAACATGTGGAAGCCGTTCGATTTCGATTCCACGAAGAAGTATCCGATCATCGCCAACGTGTATCCCGGACCGCAGACCGAGTCGGTGAACTTCACGTTCACGCCGGCCGCCGTGCCGCAGCAGCTCGCGCAGCTCGGTTTCATCGTGATCCAGATCGGCAACCGCGGCGGCAGTCCGCAGCGATCGCAGGCGTACCAGGGCTTCAGCTACTACAACCTTCGCGACTACGCCCTCGCCGACAAGAAGGCCGGCATCGAGCAGCTCGCGGCGCGCCACAAGTGGATCGACATCGATCGCGTGGGGATCTACGGCCATTCGGGCGGCGGGTTCCTGACCGCCGCGGCGATGCTGCTCCCGCCCTACAACGAGTTCTTCAAGGTGGGCGTGAGCGAATCAGGAAATCATGATAACAATATTTATAATCAGAACTGGAGCGAGCAGTATCACGGCCTGAAGATCGTCGCCAAGGCGGGGACCGGCCGCACGGTCGCGGGCGGCGTGCGCCAGGCGGGCGGTCCGTCGGAATCCGCGGACGGCAACGGCAACGGTAGCGAAAACGGGCGTCCGGCCGGTCGGGCCGGCGCGAGCGGCGCCGCGGCGGTGGCGAGCCGGCTCGTCGACGGCTCGATCGCCGACACGGACACGCTCGACACGTTCCAGATCCACGTGCCGACGACGGTGGAGCTGGCGAAGAATCTCAAGGGCAATCTGCTGCTCGAGACGGGGGACATGGACAACAATGTGCATCCCGCGAACACGATCCGGCTGGTGAACGCGCTGATCAAGGCGGACAAGCGGTTCGACTTCATGATGCTCCCCGGCAAGCCGCACGGTTACGGGGACGACGTGCCGTACACGAACCACCTGATGTTCGAGTATTTCGCGGAGCACTTGCTCGGGGATTATTACCGGCAGGACGCGATCATCAAGTGATGGGGGTCGGATCGTCGAACGCCCGCGCGATGGAGCGGGAGTA
>DASZUN010000042.1:0-10371 GCA_035547615.1 Gemmatimonadaceae bacterium
GCACATCGATGCCGGTAAGACGACCACGACCGAGCGCATTCTTTACTATACCGGCAAGTCGCACAAGATCGGCGAGGTGCACGAAGGCGCCGCGACGATGGACTGGATGGAGCAGGAGCAGGAGCGCGGCATCACGATCACGTCCGCCGCGACCACGTGCTTCTGGCGCCGGCACGGCCAGAGCGACAAGGAAGGCACCGGTCCCGAGTATCGCATCAACATCATCGATACGCCGGGGCACGTGGACTTCACGGTCGAGGTCGAGCGTTCGCTCCGCGTGCTCGACGGCGCCGTCGCGCTGCTCGACTCGGTCGCCGGCGTGGAGCCGCAGACCGAGACGGTGTGGCGTCAGGCGGACCGCTATCGCGTGCCGCGCATGATCTTCGCCAACAAGATGGACCGCGTCGGCGCCAACTTCGACCGCTGCATGACGATGATCAAGGATCGTCTGTCGAAGCGCGCGTTCGCGCTGCAGCTCCCGGTCGGGTCGGGCGAGCTGTTCACGGGCCACATCGACGTCCTCGAGCGCAAGCAGTACATCTTCGACGAAGAGACGCTCGGCAAGACGTTCACGGTGACGGACGTCCCGGCGGACATGCACGACGCGGTCGAGCTCGCGCGCCACGAGGCGGTCGAGGCGGCGGTCGAGCACGACGACGAGCTGATGGAGAAGTACCTGGGCGGCGAGGAGCTCACGATCGACGAGATCCGCCGCGCGATCCGCAAGGCGACGATCGCGATGGAGTTCGTCCCGGTGCTCTGCGGCGCCTCGTTCAAGAACAAGGGCGTGCAGGCGCTGCTCGACGCGGTGATCGACTATCTCCCGGCGCCGGTCGACGTGCCGGCGATCCAGGGCCATCTGCCGCACCACGACGACACGCACACCGAGCGTCCGGTGTCGGACGACGCGCCGTTCGCGGCGCTCGCGTTCAAGATCGCGACCGACCCGTTCGTCGGGAAGCTGACGTTCTTCCGCGTGTACTCGGGCGTGCTCAAGTCGGGCTCGTACGTCTACAACTCGACGAAGGACAAGCGCGAGCGCGTGGGCCGTCTGCTCCAGATGCACGCGAACAAGCGGGACGAGATCGAGGAAGTGCGCGCCGGCGACATCGCCGCCGCGATCGGGCTCAAGGACACGCGCACCGGCGACACGATGTGCGACGACGAGCACCCGATCATCCTCGAGGCGATGAAGTTCCCGAACCCCGTGATCGACGTCGCGATCGAGCCCAAGACCAAGGCGGACCAGGACAAGCTCGGCATCGCCCTGGCCAAGCTCTCGGAAGAGGATCCGACGTTCCGCGTCCACACGGACGAGGAGACGTCGCAGACGATCATCTCCGGCATGGGCGAGCTGCACCTCGAGATCATCGTCGACCGCATGATGCGCGAGTTCAAGGTCGATGCGAACGTCGGCCGCCCGCAGGTGGCCTATCGCGAGACGATCCGCAAGCGCGTCGAGAAGGTCGAGGGCAAGTTCATCCGCCAGTCGGGCGGCAAGGGTCAGTACGGGCACGTCGTCATCAACATGGAGCCGTCCGAGACCGGCGCGGGCTTCGTGTTCGAGGACAAGATCGTCGGCGGCGTCATCCCGCGTGAGTACATCGCCCCGGTGGAGCAGGGCATCAAGGAGGCGCTGGAGAACGGCGTCCTCGCCGGCTATCCGATGGTCGATGTGAAGGTCGAGCTGGTCTACGGCTCGTACCACGAAGTGGACTCCAGCGAAATGGCGTTCAAGATCGCCGGCTCGATGGCGTTCAAGGAGGCGGCCAAGCGTGCCCACCCGGTGCTGCTCGAGCCGATGATGAACGTCGAGGTCACGGTGCCCGAAGCGTACATGGGCGACGTGCTCGGCGATCTCTCGTCGCGGCGCGGCAAGATCGGCGGGATGACGCAGCGCGGCGAAGCGCAGGTGATCGCCGCCACGGTGCCGCTCGCCGAGATGTTCGGGTACTCGACGAAGCTGCGCTCGATGTCGCAGGGACGCGCGGTGTACTCGATGGAATTCGCGCACTACGAAGAAGTGCCGAAGTCGAAGGCGGAAGAGATCGTGTCGAAGGTGAAGGCGTAAGAAGGGTCCGTAGTCCGTGGTCCGTAGTCCATGGACCGCGGACCACGGACGACGGACTCAGTAGAGACTCTACCAACCTCAGGATTCGTACAATGGCAAAGGCAAAGTTCGAGCGGACCAAGCCGCACGTGAACGTCGGCACGATCGGCCACGTCGACCACGGCAAGACCACGCTGACGGCGGCGCTCACGAAGGTGTCGGCCGACAAGGGCTACGGCACCAAGTACGTCGCGTATGACGAAGTCGCGAAGGCGTCGGAATCGCAGGGCCGTCGCGACGCGACGAAGATTCTGACGATCGCGACCTCGCACGTGGAGTACGAGACGCCGAATCGCCACTATGCACACGTCGACTGCCCGGGGCACGCCGACTACGTGAAGAACATGATCACGGGCGCCGCGCAGATGGACGGCGCGATCCTCGTGGTGAGCGCGGTCGACGGCCCGATGCCGCAGACGCGCGAGCACATCCTGCTCGCCCGCCAGGTGAACGTGCCGCAGATCGTCGTGTTCCTCAACAAGTGCGACCTGGTCGAGGACCCCGAGCTGCTCGACCTCGTCGAGCTCGAGGTCCGCGAGCTGCTGTCGAAGTACGACTATCCGGGTGACGAGGCGCCGGTGATTCGCGGCTCGGCCATGGGCGCCATCAACGGCGAGCCCCAGTGGATCGCCAAGCTCGAGGAGCTCTACAGCGCGCTCGACACGTACATCCCGGAGCCGGTCCGCGAGATCGACAAGCCGTTCCTGCTCCCGGTCGAGGACGTGTTCTCGATCACGGGCCGCGGCACGGTCGCGACGGGTCGTATCGAGCGCGGCATCATCAAGGTCGGCGAGGAAGTGGCGCTCGTCGGCTTCGGCTCGGACAAGAAGTCGGTCGTGACCGGCGTCGAGATGTTCCGCAAGCTGCTCGATCAGGGCCAGGCCGGCGACAACGTCGGTCTCCTGCTCCGCGGCGTCGACAAGAAGGAAATCGAGCGCGGCATGGTGCTCGCCAAGCCTGGCTCGATCACGCCGCACACGAAGTTCGAGGCCGAGGTCTACGTCCTGAACAAGGACGAGGGCGGCCGCCACACGCCCTTCTTCAAGGGCTACCGTCCGCAGTTCTACTTCCGCACGACGGACGTGACGGGCTCGGTGGAGTTGCCCGCCGGCACGGAGATGGTGATGCCGGGTGACAACATCCAGATGACGATCGAGCTGATCACCCCGATCGAGATGGAGGAGCAGGTCCGCTTCGCCATCCGCGAGGGCGGCCGCACGGTCGGCGCGGGCGTCGTCACGAAGATCCTCGCGTAACGGCGAGTCCGCAGTCCGTGGTCCGTGGTCGGTAGTCGACAGACCACAGACCACGGACCACGGACACTCACTCGAGAGAAACGACATGGCTGGCAGAATCAGAATCCGTCTCAAGGCGTTCGATCACGCGGTGATCGATCAGGCTTCGGCGGACATCGTGCGGACGGCGGAGAAGACGGGGGCGCAGGTCTCCGGCCCGATTCCGCTGCCCACCAAGACGCAGCGCTGGACGGTCCTCCGGTCGCCGCACGTCGACAAGAAGTCGCGCGAGCAGTTCGAGCTGAAGACGCACAAGCGTGTGATCGACATCCTCGACTCGCGGGCGCAGACGGTCGACGCGCTGACCAAGCTGGACCTCCCGGCCGGCGTGGACGTCGAGATCAAGGTCGAGTAGGTACACCGCAGCAGGTTGGGATGACGTGTCATCCCGAGGAGTGAAGCGACGAGGGATCCACCCACCGGGTCGAGACCTCGACCACGACGCGAGATTCCTCGCTTCGCTCGGAATGACAACTCGGGGCACGCAGTACCAGCCATAGTCCAACTGCGAATTCCCGCAGTGACTCCGCAGAGGGTTTAGACAACCATGATAGGCATCATTGGCAAGAAGCTGGGCATGACCCAGATCTTCAACGAAGACGGCCAGCAGATCCCGGTGACGGTGATCGAGGCCGCACCGAACCCGGTGCTCGCCGTGACGGACAAGGCGAAGGTCGGGCACGCCTCGGTGCAGCTCGGCTACGGCCAGGCGCGCCTGCGCCGCGAGTCGAAGAAGGGCGAGCGGACCCCCAAGGGCCGCCGCGCGTCGCTCGCCGCGGTCGGCCACGCCAAGCAGGCGGGGCTCGACGTGCCGCCCGCCGTGCTGCGCTCGATCCGGCTCGACGAGCCGGGCAACGCGAAGGTGGAGATCCCGACGTACTCGGTCGGCGACGTGGTGAAGGTGGACATCTTCACCGTCGGCGACACGGTCAAGGTCACGGGCACCACCAAGGGCCGCGGCTTCCAGGGCATCGTCAAGCGCCACGGCGCGGGCGGTGGTCCCAACACGCACGGCAACACGAAGCACCGCCGTCCCGGCTCGATCGGACCCGGCACGGATCCGTCGCGCGTCATCAAGGGCAAGCGGATGCCGGGCCACTACGGCGCCGAGCGTCACACGCAGACTCATCTCCGGGTCGAGAAGATCGACGCGGATCGCAATCTGATCTACATCCGCGGCTCGGTCGCCGGTCCTACGAACGGGATCGTCGTCGTGCGGAAGCAGGGTTAATCCATGGCTGACACGACCAGTTTTCAGGCGGCCGCGTACACGGCGCAGGGGACGGCGCGCGACAAGGTCGCGCTCCCCGAGCAGCTGTTCGACGGCACCGTCAACATGCCGGTGATGCACCAGGCGGTGAAGGCGTTCCTCGCCAACCAGCGCCAGGGCAACGCGGCGACGAAGATCCGCAAGTACGTCACGGGCGGCAATCAGAAGCCGTGGAAGCAGAAGGGCACGGGTCGCGCCCGCCAGGGCTCGGCGCGCGCGCCGCACTGGGTGGGCGGCGGCACGGTCTTCGGGCCGATCCCGCGCAGCTACGCGCAGTACGTGCCGCGCCAGGTGCGGGCGCTCGCCCGCAAGAGCGCGCTGAACGCGCGCGCCCGCGAGGACGCGATTTTCGTCATCGACCAGTTCAACTACGACGCGCCCAAGACGTCGCGGCTCCAGGCGCTCGTCGCCCGGCTCGGCGTGGCCGATAAGAAAGTGCTCATCCTCACGGACGGCGTGAAGCCGAACGTGTTCCTGAGCGGCCGCAACCTGCCGACGGTGCACGTGATGCCGTACACCGACGTCTCGACCTACCACATCCTGTGGTCGGACGTCGTGCTGATCGAAGCCGGCGCGCTGGGGCACACGCTCGAGCCGATCGCCGAGCGCGAGGAAGCGCCGCGCGCCGCGGCGAAGAAGACCCCGGCCAAGAAGGCGGCCAAGCCGGCCGCCGAGGCGAAGCCGGCGAAGAAGGCCGCCGCGAAGAAGGCTCCCGCCAAGAAGGCGCCGGCCGCGAAGAAGGCCGCGGCCAAGAAGCCGGCTGCGAAGTCGGCCAAGAAGAAGGGGAAGTAAGCCATGCCGACACTGCATCGCACCATCATCCGTCCGCTGATCACCGAGAAATCGTCGGCGGCGTACCAGGCGCGCGGGGAGTACACCTTCGAGGTGCACCCCGACGCGACGAAGCCGCAGATCCGCGCGGCGATCGAACAGTTGTTCGGCGTGCACGTGACGGGCGTCTGGACGGCGAACCAGCGCGGGAAGGAGAAGCGCATGGGTCGGACCGTCGGCCGCCGGCCGAACTGGAAAAAGGCGATCGTGACGCTCCGCGAGGGCGATACGATCGAGATCTTCGAAGGCTGAGCCGGAGCGCATAGACCATGGGAATTCGTCAATTCAAGCCGGTGACCAAGGGCACGCGCTTCCGCACGGTGTCGGATTTCTCCGACATCACGAAGACGACGCCCGAGAAGTCGCTGGTCGAGCCGCTGAAGAAGAGCGGCGGCCGCGACAATCACGGCCACATCGCGATGCGTCGTCGCGGCGGCGGCCACAAGCGGCAGTACCGCCTGATCGACTTCAAGCGCAACAAGCACGGCGTGGCCGGCACGGTGGCGTCGATCGAGTACGATCCGAACCGCTCGGCGCGCATCGCGCTCGTGACGTACGAGGACGGCGAGAAGCGCTACATCCTGCACCCGAAGGGCCTGGCGGTCGGCGACACGATCACGGCCGGCCCGGGCTCGGACATCCGCACCGGGAACGCGCTGCCGCTCGGCGAGATGCCGCTCGGTACGGCCGTTCACAATATTGAATTAAAGATCGGGAAAGGCGGCCAGCTCTGCCGGTCGGCGGGGATGTCGGCGCAGGTCGTGGCGAAGGAAGGCGAGTACGTGACGCTGCGCATGCCGTCGACCGAAATGCGGCTGGTGCACGCGCGCTGCTACGCCACGATCGGGGTGGTGGGGAACGAGGAGCACGAGCTCGTGTCGTGGGGCAAGGCCGGCAAGACCCGCTGGAAGGGGCGCCGTCCGAAGGTCCGCGGCGAGGTCATGAACCCGGTCGATCACCCGCACGGTGGTCGCACGCGCGGCGGACGCAACGTCGTCAGCCCGTGGGGCAAGAAGGAAGGCGTCAAGACGCGCAACACGAAGAAGTCGTCGCAGCGCCTCATCGTCCGCGGCCGCAAGCGCGGCAAAGCGACTCAATAAGGTATCGATCCTATGGGACGTAGCGTAAAGAAGGGCCCGTTCGTTCAGGAAGCGCTGTCGAAGAAGGTCGACGCCCTGAACGCCAAGAACGAGAAGCGCGTGATCAAGACCTGGTCGCGCGCCAGCACCGTGCTGCCCGAGTTCGTCGGCCACACGTTCGCCGTGCACAACGGGAACAAGTTCATCCCGGTGTACGTGACGGAGAACATGGTCGGCCACAAGCTGGGCGAGTTCGCGCCGACGCGGCTGTTCCGCGGGCACACGGGCGCCAAGGCCGCCGACAAGAAGGCGCCGGCGCCGGCCGCCGCGCCCGCGGCGCGGGGAGGCAAGTAAGCCATGGCCGCTGAAGCACGCGCGACCCAGCGCTCCACGCGCCAGTCGCCCTACAAGATGCGGCTCGTCATCGACGAGATCCGCGGCAAGAGCGTCAACGACGCGCTCGCCTATCTGCAGTTCTCGAAGAAGCACGCGGCGAAGCAGATCGAGAAGGTGCTGCGCTCCGCGGTCGCCAACGCCGAGAACGCGGCGCGCACGGGGAACACGTCGATCGACGTGGACGACCTGTTCGTGAAGCACGCCGTCGTCAACGAAGGGCCGAAGCTCAAGCGGTTCACGCCCGCCGCGATGGGGCGCGCCACGCCAATTCAGAAGCGGACGAGCCACGTGGAAATCGTGGTCGCCGAGAAGGAAGGTCGCTAATGGGACAGAAAACGCATCCGGTCGGGTTCCGGCTCGGAGTGTCGAAGGACTGGAAGTCGCGCTACTACGCGGGTCGCGACCTGCCGGCGCTGCTCCGTGAGGACGAGCTGCTGCGCAAGTATCTGAAGGCGCGCCTCGGCCACGCGGCGATCGCCGACATCGTGATCGACCGCAAGCCGGGCAAGGTCGTGGTGACCCTGCACACCGGGCGGCCGGGCGTGGTGATCGGGAAGAAGGGCGCCGAGGTCGACAAGCTCCGCGACGAGCTGGCCCATCTCACGGGCAAGGAAGTCGGGATCAACGTCGAGGAGATCAAGCGTCCGGAGCTCGACGCGCAGCTCGTGGCGGACAACATCGCCAGCCAGCTCGCGCAGCGCATCTCGTTCCGCCGTGCGATGAAGCGCGCGGTGCAGAGCGCGATGCGCATGGGCGCGCAGGGCATCAAGGTGAAGGCCGGCGGCCGGCTGGGCGGCGCGGAGATCGCGCGCGTCGAGGGCTACCACGAGGGTCGTGTGCCCCTGCACACACTTCGCGCCGACATCGATTACGCGACCTCGACCGCGAAGACCACCTTCGGCGCCATCGGCGTGAAGGTTTGGATCTTCAAGGGGGAGAAGGTCGAGGACCGTCGCGGGACCACCTATTCCTCCGGCATGTAAGGAGGCACACGACCAATGCTGTCACCGAAGCGCGTCAAATTCCGCAAGCGGTTCAAGGGTCGCACGACCGGCCTCGCCCATCGTGGGAGCGAGATCTCGTTCGGCACGTACGGACTGCAGACGTTGGAGCCGGGCTGGATCACGGCTCGTCAGATCGAAGCCGCCCGTGTGGCGCTCACGCGCCACATCAAGCGCGGCGGCAAGGTGTGGATCCGGATCTTCCCGGACAAGCCGATCACGAAGAAGCCGGCCGAGACCCGCATGGGCAAGGGCAAGGGCTCGCCGGAGATGTGGGTCGCGGTCGTGAAGCCGGGCCGCGTGATGTTCGAGCTCGAGGGTGTGACGCGTGACATCGCCGAGAAGGCGATGGCGCTCGCCGCGGCCAAGATGCCAGTGAAGACGAAGTTCGTCGCGCGTGAGGAGGCGTGATCGACATGAAGGCCACCGAAATTCGCGACATGACGAAGGACGACATCGCGGCGCGGATCCGCGAGCTCGAGGAGGAGCGTTTCCGGTTGAATTTCCGGAGCGCGACCGAGCCGCTGGAGGAGCCGCTGCGACTGCGCTCGATTCGCAGGGACATCGCGCGCCTCAAGACCGTGCTGCGGGAAAAGACCAATGGCTGAGACGACCAAGACGACCGGCGCCACGGGCGCCCAGGGCGCCGAGCGAGGCACGCGGAAGACGCGCGTCGGCCTCGTGGTGAGCGACAAGATGGCGAAGACCGTGGTGGTCGCGATCGAGCGTCGCGTGCCGCATCCGGTGTACGGGAAGATGGTGACGCGCACGAAGCGCGTGAAAGCGCACGACGAGGACAACTCGGCGAAGACGGGCGATACGGTCCGGATCGCGGAGACGCGGCCGCTGTCGAAGGACAAGCGGTGGCGCGTGGTCGAGATCGTCGAGCGGGCGCGTTAAGGGAGACGACCGATGATTCAGCAAGAGTCGATGGTCAAGGTCGCCGACAACTCGGGCGCGAAGACCGCACAGGTCATTCGCGTGCTGGGCGGCACCCGCCGGCGCTACGCCGGGCTGGGAGACGTGGTGATCGTAGCCGTGAAGAACGCCCTGCCGAACGGCACGGTGAAGAAGTCGGACGTCGCGCGCGCGGTGGTGGTGCGGACGGCCAAGGAGACGCGGCGGAAGGATGGCTCGTACATCCGGTTCGACGAGAACGCCGTCGTCATCATCAACGAGCAAGGGGAGCCCCGGGCGACCCGCATCTTCGGTCCCGTGGCGCGCGAGCTCCGCGAGAAGCGGTACATGAAGATCGTGTCGTTGGCGCCCGAGGTGATCTGATATGAGAATTCTCAAGCACCGGAAGATGGACCGGCCGCGCGCGGTCAACCGCAAGCGGCACGCCGACAACGCCGAGCGCGTGAAGATCCACGTGGCGAAGGGCGACACCGTGCGCGTGGTCCGCGGCGACGACAAGGGGAAGGAAGGCAAGGTCCTCCGCGTCTACCGCAAGACGGGCCGCGTGACGGTCGAGGGCGTGAACATCGCCAAGCGGCACCGCCGCGCGCGCTCGGCCGAGGAGCAGAGCCAGATCATGGAGTTCCCGGCGCCGATCCACGCGTCGAACGTGATGCTGCTCGATCCGAAGAGCGGCGAGCCGACGCGCACGCGCCGGCAGATCGACGATGACGGCACCAAGGAGCGCATCGCGGTGAAGAGCGGCGAAGCGATTCCGACGACGCGATGACACCGGGTGTCGTCCCGAGCGAATGCGAGGGATCTCCCATCCAGGTCGGGTAACTAGACGGGCGACAGAAGATTCCTCGCTGCGCTCGGAATGACAGAGAGATTTTTCATGGCCACGACGAAAGAAAAGAAGGGCGGCGCGAAGGGTGCCGCGAAGAAGGGCGAGGCGAAGCAGCGCGGACCCCACGCGGGTGCCGCCCTGCCGGTGCCGGCGCCGCGGATGCGCGAGCATTACGTCGGCACGGTGCGCCCGCGCCTGATGCAGCAGTTCGGATTCACGAATCCGCACCAGGTGCCGCAGCTCGAGAAGATCGTGATCAACGTGGGCGTCGGCGAGGCGATCAAGCAGCCGAAGGCGCTCGACACGGTCGTCGACGAGCTGGCGACGATCACCGGCCAGCAGCCGGTCCGGAAGAAGGCGAAGAAGTCGATCGCCAACTTCGGCCTGCGGCAGGGGCAGGAGATCGGCGCCGCGGTCACGCTCCGCGGCGCGCGGATGTGGGAGTTCCTCGACCGGTTCATCACGATCGCGATCCCGCGCATCCGCGACTTCCGCGGGCTCGGCACGCGCTCGTTCGACGGGCGCGGCAACTACTCGCTGGGCATCAAGGAGCAGGTGATCTTCCCGGAGATCAACTACGACGAGATCGAGTCGATCCACGGGATGGACATCACCTTCGTGACGAGCACGAACAAGGACGAT
>DASZUN010000043.1:0-20062 GCA_035547615.1 Gemmatimonadaceae bacterium
GAAGAAGCTCGAGCCGCTGTAGTTGGCGAGCGTGTTGAAGTAGCTCGCGAACTTCACCGTGTACGCTTCCGGCTGATCGCCCACGAGCAGCGAGGCCAGCTCGTGCACCGCCGGGCGCGGATCGCTCAGGTACTCGAGGTCGGTGAGCTCGAACGTGTCCCACCGCCCGTCCTCGGAGAACTGATCGACGTGCATCGGACGCCACGACGCGATGACGAACACGTATCCGAGTCCGCCGTCGTACGAGTCGTGCTCCGCGGCGCTGTGCCGATAGAGGCTCACGTCGCGGAGCCGGTACTGATATTCGTCGGCGTAGCCGCCGAAGAACTGTGCGGTCTGATAGAGGTGGCCGCCCTGAACGAATCCATCGTCGCGCGGGTCGGTCGGAAACACGATGCGCAGCACGCCGTCCGGACCGATGTGGCCCACGACGACGTACGCATCGTCGTCGACGTGGAAGGAGGCGCGCACGCGGCGCGTGCCGGAGTAGCTCTCCATCTCCGCGCGCACGCTGACGCGCGGGCCTTCGCGATCGGCGATGGATTGGGCGACGACCGAGTCGCGCTGCTGGCGACTCATGCTGTCGAACGCGCGGCTGGGTGTGACGTCGTACCGGTTGGGGACCGGCAGGGCACAAGCGCCCGCGAGCGACAGAACTCCGATGGCCGAAGCAAAACCGTTGCTACGTCTCATGCCGCACGTCTCCGTGGGAGTCTGTGTATACAAATAAGCATACACCGTACCCAGCGCAAGAGGGAATTTGCGACGCGGGCCAGAGCGGCCCTCCTATTAAAGTAGCGGCATGTTGCGCGCCTGTCCGCACCCCGGGCAGGGCTCGATTAGCTTTCCCCCCTCAATGGAGAGCACCCGCGCCCTCCGCGCTGACCTCTTCGACCCCGCCAGCCTCGCGGCGATGGGCCGGATCGAGATCATCGCCCGTTGGATCGTCGACGGCTTCATGACCGGCCTCCACCGATCACCCCGCAAGGGATTCTCGGTGGAGTTCGCTGAGTATCGCCCATACCTGCCGGGGGACGACCTCCGCTACATCGATTGGAAGATCGCCGCGCGCTCCGATCGGTGGGTCGTGCGGCAGTACGAGGAGGAGACCAACCTCCGCGCGACGATCGTGCTCGACGTCAGCCGCTCGATGGACTGGAGCGGCGCCGAGCTGCGCACGGCGGGGGCCCGCGCGGGCGACGCCGCCGCGCGACTCACCAAGCTCGCGTATGCCGAACGCCTCACCGCCGCGCTCGCGCTCCTGTTGCTCAGACAGCGCGACGCCGTGGGGCTCGTCCGCTTCGACGATCGCATCCGCACGGCCATTCCGCCGCGCGCGCGCACGGGGCAGTGGCGCCGGATCGTTGCCGCGCTCGAGGAGCCGGGCGAGGGCCGCGCGTCGAGCGCCGGCATCGCGCTGCAGCAGGCGGCGCGGCTCATCAATCGCCGCGGCATGGTCGTGCTCATCTCCGACTTGCTGATGGAGCTGGACGAGGTGGAGCAGGCGATGCGCGGCCTCCGCGCCGCCGGCCACGACGTGACCGTGCTGCACGTCATGGATCCGGCCGAACGCGACCTGCCGTCGAGCGGCGAAGCGCTGTTCGTCGATCCCGAGACGGAGCTCACGGTTCCGGCGAGCGTGGCCGACGTCCGCGTGGCCTACCGCAACACGGTGGACGAGGTGATCGGCGAGTGGCGCTCGATGTTCGGAGCGCTCGGGATCGGCTACGAGGTGATCTCGACCGATGCGCCGTTCGGCGTCCCGCTTCGCCGCGCCTTCGCCGCGCGGCAGCAGCTCCCCTAGAGCGTCGACATGACGTTCCTCTCGCCGCTCTACCTGCTCCTCGCCGGCGCGGTCGCCGTGCCGCTGCTCATCCACCTGATGCGGCGGCGCATGGGCGCGCGCGTGCAGTTCCCCGCGGCGCGCTACCTGGCGCGGGCGGAGCGGGAGCACAGCCGCACGCTGCGCATCAGAAATCTCTTATTGATGCTGCTGCGCGTGCTGGCGATTCTCGCCCTCGCGCTCGCGGCGGCCAAACCGGTGGCGCGCTGGGTCGGATCGGGGCACGCGCCCACGGCCGTGGCGCTCGTGATCGACAATTCGCTGAGCGCGAGCGCGGTCGAGAACGGGCGGCCGCTGCTCGACCAGTTCAAGGCCATGGCGCGCGGCCTGCTGGCGCAGGCCGCGCCGGGCGACCGGCTCTGGCTCGTCACGATCGACGGGCGTGTGCGCGGCGGCAGCGCGGCCGTGCTGCGCGACGAGATCGACCGCCTCCAGCCGATCGATGGATCGGGCGATCCGAATCTCGCGCTCTCGCGCGCCGCATCGATCGTTCGGAGCGCGGGGCTCGACGCGCGGCAGGTGGCGCTGCTCACCGACGGACAGCGCACCGAATGGCAGCGCACGCCGCAGCTCTCGGGCGTGCAGCTGCTCGTGTACGCACCGTCGACCAAACCGCCGGCGAATCGCGCCGTCATCGCGGCGAGCGCCGAGCCGGTGCGATGGACGCCGAGCGGCGCGATCACGGCGCGGTTCCAGTCGCCGGATTCCACCACCTACCGCATCACGCTCGCGGGACGCACCCTGTCGCGCGGAACGGCCGCGCCGGACGAGGAGGTCACGGTTCACGCGGCGCCGCCGGAACGCGGGTGGGTCGACGGCACGGTGGAGCTCGAGCCCGATGAGCTGCCGGGCGACAACGTGCGTCACTTCGCCGCCTGGATCGGACCCGCGCCCGGCGTGAGCGTCGCGCCGAGCGCCGGCGAGTTCGCGAAGAGCGCGGTCGACGTGCTGCGCGGATCGCAGCGCGTGGCGAATGGGAACGACGTCGTCGTCGTCACGGCGGACGATCTCGGATCGTTGCCCGCGCTGATCACGGCGCCGACCGACCCCGTGCGACTCGGCGCGGCGAACCGCGCGCTCGAGAAGGCCGACATTCCATGGCGCTTCGGCCCGCGGCGCGCGGGCGCGACGACGGTGCACGGCGCCGGCGTGGACGACGTCACCGTCGCGATGCGCTACGATCTCGTGGCGCAGGCGGGCGCCGCCGCCGACACGCTGGCCACGGTGGGGCGCGACGCGTGGATCGTCGCCGGGCCGAAGTTCGTGCTCGTGGGATCGCCGCTCACGCCGGACGCAACGGACTTTCCCGTGCGCGCGGCGTTCGTGCCGTGGCTCGGCGGCGTGCTCACCGAGCGGCTGGTCGGCGAGCCAGGGCAGGCGATCGATACGATACCGGGCGCACATCTCGCCCGGCCCCGGTGGGCCGACGCGATCGAGAGCGCCGACGGGCAGCGCACCCCGCTCGGCGAGACGCTCGATGCGCCCTCGCGCGCGGGCACGTACTTCTTCACGCGCGGCGACCGGCGGGTCGGCGCGCTCGTCGTCAACGCGCCGTCGGAGGAATCGAAGCTGGATCGATTCACCGGCGAAGAGCTCCGCGCGCGCCTGCGCACGGAGCGTACGGTGTCCGCGTCGAGCGCCGCGGCGTGGGCTTCACTCGCATTTCGTGCCGCCGCGCGGCGGCCGCTCGCCGGGCCCGCGCTGGCGCTCGCTCTCATACTTCTCGTGATCGAAGCTGTCGTGATTGGCGCGCGCAGCCGCCGGGTGGCCTGATGGCGCTCGACGGGTTGCTGGACGCGTTCGAACGCCTGTCGGCGTTTCAGAGAGTTGTAAATACCGTTCCCTCGCCTGGGCAGCGGCTGATCGTGGGCGGGCTGCCCGGCTCGGCCGATGCGGTGCTGCTCGCGGCGCTCGCCCGGCGGATGCCGACCCGCTTCTTCGTCGTGGCGGCGGACGGACTGGCCGAAGCCGAGCGTTGGCTCGCCGATATGCAGACGTTGTTCGGGGAGGCGCCGCTCGCGCTGTATCCGCCGCGCGAGGGATTCGGCGAATCCGAGCCGCACATGGAGATCGCCGGCGAGCGGGTGGAGACGCTCGAGCGGCTGACGCGCGGCGAGCTGCGGATTCTGCTCACCACGGCGCGTGCACTGATGGAGCGCACGCGCATGCCGCGCGCGCTGCAGGATCTCCGCATCGAGCTGCGGAAGGGCGACTCCCATCGACTGAGCGAGCTCGCCGAGCACCTCGAGGCGATCGGGTTCGAGCGCGTGCCGATGGTCGAGGACGTCGCCCAGTTCAGCATCCGCGGCGGCATCGTGGACGTGTACTCGTTCGGCATGGCGGAGCCGGTGCGCGCGGAGTTCTGGGGCGACGAGATCGTGGATCTCCGTCACTTCGATCTGGTCTCGCAGCGCTCGAGCCGCGCCGTCGAGCTGGCGCTCGTGCTACCGGTGGACGGCCACGTGAGCGAGGACGCGGGGATCTTCGACCGCGGGTCGGTGATGTCGCTCTTCCCGCCGGACACGGTGCTCATGGTGCCGCACGGGTCGCATCTCGAGCCCGAGCTCAAGCGCACGTGGGCGGACGCGCAGCATCATCTCGAGCTGGCGCGCCGCCGCGGCGAGGACGTGCCGAGGCGCGACGAGCTGTTCGATGCGCCGGAGGAGGCGTGGCGCGCGCTGCGCGCGTTCGGCGCGATCGCGGCCGTGGAGCCGACGGACGACGCGACGCCGGACGTCACGTTCCCGTTGCGAGCCCCGGAAGCGATCGACCGCGACATCAAGCACCTCAAGCGCCTCGTGCGCGACGGTGTGCCGACGCTCATTCTCTGCGACAACGAAGGGCAGTGCGAGCGGCTCGACGAGCTGTTGAGCGACGAGTACACGGGCGCGTCGCCGGCCGCGCTCTCGATCGGCGTGCTCGACGGCGGGTTCGTGATTCCGTCGGCGGCGGCCGATTGGCGGGGGCTGCGCGTGCTCACGGATCACGAGATCTTCCGGCGCGAGCGGCGCATCCGGCGCGCGCGGCGGTACATCACGACGACCGCGCTCGACACGATGTCGCTCAAGCCGGGCGATTTCGTGGTGCACCTCGAGCACGGCGTCGGGATCTACCGCGGGATCGAGACGATCTTCGTGGGGCAGAGCACGATCGAGGTCGCCGTGGTCGAGTACGAGGGCGGCGACCGTTTAAATGTTCCTCTTTATAGAATCGATCAGCTCGAGCGCTACCGCTCGGCGGACGACGTCTCGGAGGATTCGCCGCCGCCGCGCCTGCACCATCTGGGCGGGAAGCGCTGGGCGCAGCAGCGCGAGAAGACGCGCGCGGCGATCCAGGAGATGACGGTCGAGCTGCTCGACTTGTACGCGCGGCGGAAGATCGCGACGCGGCCGCCGCACGTGCCGGACACGCCGTGGCAGCGCCAGCTCGAGTCGGCGTTCCTGTTCGAGGACACGCCGGACCAGCGCAAGGCGACGACGGAAGTGAAAGCCGACATGGAGAGCACGCGGCCGATGGACCGCCTGCTCGTCGGCGACGTCGGGTACGGCAAGACCGAGATCGCCGTGCGCGCGGCGTTCAAGGCGGTGCAGTCGGGACGGCAGGTCGCCGTGCTCGTGCCGACGACCATTCTCGCCGACCAGCACGCCCGCACGTTCAGCGAGCGGCTGGCCGACTTCCCGATCAGGATCGCGGCACTGAGCCGCTTCCAGACGCCGAAGGAGCAGGCGGCGGTGCTCGCCGAGCTCACGGCGAAGACGGTCGACATCGTAATTGGTACCCATCGGTTACTAAGTCCCGATGTGCAATTCGCCGATCTCGGCCTGATCATCGTCGACGAGGAGCATCGCTTCGGCGTGAAGCACAAGGAGCGGCTCAAGCACCTGAAGCTGCAGACGGACGTGCTCACGCTCACCGCGACGCCGATCCCGCGCACGCTGCATCTGTCGCTCGCGGGACTCCGCGACATGACGCTGATGCAGACGCCGCCGCGCGACCGCTCGCCGGTGCTCACGTACGTGGAGCCCTGGGACGACGGGTTGATCGACGAAGGGATCTCGCGCGAGCTCGATCGCGGCGGGCAGGTGTTCTTCGTCCACAACCGGATCGAGACCATCCAGGCGATCGCCGATCACGTCCGTCGCGTGGTGCCACGCGCGCGCGTGGCGGTCGGGCACGGGCAGATGCGCGAGAAGGAGCTCGAGGAGGTGATGCACGCGTTCGTGAGCGGCAGCGTCGACGTGCTCGTCTCGACGATGATCGTGGAGTCGGGGCTCGACGTGCCGAACGCGAACACGATGTTCGTGAACCGCGCCGACAACTTCGGCCTGGCCCAGCTCTATCAGCTCCGCGGCCGGGTGGGGCGCTCGCACCGCCGCGCGTACTGTTATCTCCTCGTGCCGGACGCGGTCGACAAGGATGCCGAGCGGCGGCTGCAGGTCCTCGAGCACCACACGGAGCTCGGGGCGGGGTATCGGATCGCGCTCAAGGATCTGGAGATGCGCGGCGCCGGCAATCTGCTCGGCGCCGAGCAGTCGGGGTTCGTGCACGCTGTCGGGTTCGACATGTACCTGCGGATGCTCGAGGAGACGGTGCGGCGGCTCATGTCGGGCGATACCGCGCCGAAGCTCGTGCCGTCCGACGTGACGATCGACATCCCGAACTACCTGCCCGACGACTACGTCGTGTCGCAGGACGCGAAGATCGACGTCTACAAACGCCTGGCACGGTTCGACGACCCCAGGGAGATCGAGGCGCTGCGGGTCGAGCTGCGCGACCGGTTCGGCCCGCTACCGCCGCCGGCGGAGGCGATGCTCGCGCTCGCGCAGCTGCGGATCATCGGGGGCGCAATGGGGATAGAAGGGATCCTGGTGCGTGGTAACGAGGCGCGTATTACCTTTAGAGATTCTGCGGCTCCCCGGGTGAAGGGGCTCTCCGCGGCGTTTCACGACGTGCAATTCCAGGCGGAGGTTCGCCGCGCCGTTCCGCTCTCCCTCAAGCTCACGCGCCTGGGCGGTGCCCCCATACTCGACGGACTCGTCCGCGCGTTGCGCGGCTTGGTGTGATCGACAGCCGGCACCGTCGTCCTACCGTGGCCAATCTCCCCTCTCCAATCTCCACTTTCCGGTCTGACTTCATGCGCTCTCGTACGCTCATCTCCCTCGCGGCCGCCTGCACGGTGCTCACGGCGTGTGAGGGGCTCAAGGAGGCTCTCACCGCGCACGTCGACGTCGTGGCGCGCGCCGGCAATCAGGAGCTCTCCGTCACCCGCCTCGGCGACCTGCTCGGCAACGCCAAGATCCCGGTGCCGGTGACGCGCGACAACGCCGCGATCATCGCCGACATCTGGACGGGCTATCAGCAGATCGCGTACGCGGCGGCGCATGGCGATTCGCTCAACGACAAGGCCGCGATCGACAAGGCGCTCGCGCCGCTGATGAACGCGCAGAAGCTCTCGATCTACATGGACTCGGTGCAGAAGACCTTCAAGGTCGACTCGGGCAGCGAGGCCGCGTACAACCAGGCCGCGGGCGGACTCGTCGCCGCGCGGCACATCCTGATCGGCTACAAGAATCCCGCGGTTCCGCCCACGCAGGCGGAGAAGGACTCGCTGCGGAAGAAGGCCGAGCAGGTGCGCGCGCAGGTGACGCCGCAGAACTTCGCCGACATGGTCGCGAAGTACAGCACGGATCCCACGGCGGCGCAGAACAAGGGCAGCCTCGGCGTCTTCGGCAAGGGCACGATGATCACGGCGTTCTACGACGCGGCCCGCGCGCTCAAGCCGGGCGAGATCTCGCAGCCGATCGAGACGCAGTACGGGTTCCACATCATCCAGCGCCTGCCGTACGCCGACGCGCAGAAGGACTTCGCGGCGCAGTACGCGCAGACCTCGGCGCGCGACGCGGACAGCACCTTCATGGCGGGCGTGGAGCAGAGCGCCAACGTGCAGGTGAAGGACAACGCGCCGGGCGCGATGAAGGACGCGGCGAAGGATCAGCCCAAGCACCGCACGGACAACACGGTGCTGGCGACGTTCAACGGCGGCGAGCTCACGGTCGCCGACTACCTGAACTGGCTCGAGACGTTCCCGCCGCAGCAGCAGATCGCGCAGCGCATTCCGACGGCGCCCGATTCGGTGCTCAAGCCGTTCGCCAAGCAGCTCGCCGTGCAGCAGGTGCTGCTCAAGCGCGCGAACGACGCGAAGGTGCAGGTGCCGGGCGAGCAGGTGGCGCAGCTCTACCAGAGCCTCAGCCAGCTCGTCCAGAACGTGTGGCAGAACCTCGGCGTGGATCCGAAGATGCTCGCCGACAGCGCCAAGACGCCGGCCGAGAAGGAGCGGCTCGCCGCCTCGCGCGTGGACAGCTACCTGGATCGCATGATGGCGGGTGAAGCGCAGCCGATGACGATTCCGACGCCGCTCAAGAAGCTGCTCGACTCGAAGTATGAATCGTCGATCAACTCGGCAGGAATCGATCGTGCATTCGACCGCGCGCAGAAGGTGCGTGCGGCGGCGGATTCGGCGAAGTCGGCGAACCAGCCGAAGTCGCAGATCCCGATTCCGGGGATGCCGGGCAATGCGCCGCCGTCCGGCGCGCAGCCTCAGCCGGCGAATCCGGCGCCCGCGCCCGCTCCGGCCTCGAAGAAGCCGTAACCTCGTGAAACAAGAGGGCCAGGGATGAACCCTGGCCCTCCGTCGTGGGTACTCCGTCGTATGAAACGCATTCTCGCTTCGTCGCTGTTCACGTTCGCCGCGGCCGCGCTCGGCGCCCAGCAGCCGGCGGCCGCGCCGCAAGTCACGCCGCTCAACTCGGTGGTTGCGGTGGTGGGCGATCAGCCCATCACCTACTTCGAGCTGCGCGACAACGTGCTGTCCAAGCTCCAGCGCGGCACGCCCGCGCCGACCACGGCCGCGGACTCGATCGCGCTCGAGCGGGCGACGCTCGAGGAGATGGTCGAGGAAGAGCTGATCGTGCAGAAGGCGAAGGACCTGAAGATCGACGTGGCGGACGCGGACATCGCGCCGCAGGTCGACAATCAGGTCAAGCAGATTCGCGCCAACTTCCCCTCGGAAGCGGAATTCCGCGCCGCGCTGGCCAAGGCTTCGCTCGGCACGCCCGAGGAGTACCGCAAATACCTGATGGACCAGTACCGCCGGAACGCGCTGTTCGAGAAGACCGTCGCGAAGCTCAAGCAGGACGGCAAGATCGTGCCGATCAACGTGAGCGACGCGGAAGTGCAGGCGGAGTTCGAGCGCAACAAGCAGTATCTCGGCAAGAAGCCGCCGACGGTCACGTTCAAGCAGATCGTCATCGCGCCCAAGCCGACCGAGAAGGCGAAGGCGGTTGCGGCGGCGAAGGCGGACTCGCTCTACGAGGAGCTCACGAAGGGCTCCGATTTCGAGCGGATCGCCAAGCGGGAATCGATGGACCTCACGACCAAGGAAACCGGCGGCGATCTCGGCTGGGTGCGCCGCGGCAACTACTGGCCGGAGATGGACCGCTGGCTGTTCGGCACCAACTTCCTCCAGGGCGTGAGCCCGGGCAACATCAGCCCGGTATTCGAGACGCCGGCTGGCTACGCGATCGTGCGCGTCGATCGCGCGCAGCCGGGCGAAGTGAAGGCGCACTGGATCCTGATCAAGCCGCAGATCGATTCGGCGGACATCGAGCGCACACGGCTGCTGGCGGACAGCGTGGCCAAGCTGTGGCGCGCCGGCACGCCGTTCGACTCGCTCGCCAAGAAATACCACGACTACGCGGGCAAGGAAGAGACGAGCATTCTCACGCCGTTCTACCGCGACAGCCTGCCGATGACGTATCAGCGCGGCTTCGCGGGCGCGAAGGTCGGGGACATCGTCGATTTCCAGATCGCCGGCCCGGCGGACAATCCGACCGTGCCCAAGTTCGTCGTCGCGCAGCTGCTCACGCTCGACGAGGGCGGCGTGCCGACGCTCGCCGACATGAAGCAGATCGTGCGCAACGAGCTCGCCGACCGCGGCGGCATGCGCCGCTACGTCGACCAGCTCAAGAAGCAGACGTACGTCGCGATCCTGCTCGATCAGAACACGGTGGCGCAGGCGGCCAAGCCCTGAGCGGCCGCGCCCGGTGACCACGAGCACGATCCAGAAGCCGCGGCTCGCCGTCACGTTGGGTGACGTGCGCGGCATCGGACCGGAGATCGTGACGAAGGCGGCGGCAGCCCGCGAGGTGCGCGCTGCCGCCGATCTCGTTCTCGTGGGGCCGTCGGGCACCGAGGTCGAGGTACACGAGCGCACGGGCGAGTGGGCGCGCGGTGCCGGAGCGGCCGCCGCCGGCCGGTTTGCCGGTCGCGCGATCGAGCGCGCCGTCGCGCTCGCGCTCGAGGGGCGAGTGGACGGCATCGCGACGGCGCCGATCGACAAGGCGGCGCTCCTGGCCGGCGGCTTCTCGTATCCCGGCCACACGGAGATGCTCGCCACGCTCACCGGCCGGCGCGTGGCGATGATGCTGGCCGCGATGCGGCCGTCGCCCGGCACGACCAATCCGCTGCGGGTCGTGCTCGCGACGACGCACATCGCGCTGCGCGACGTGCCGGCGGCGGTGACGCACGACGCGATCCTCACCGCGGCGGACGTCACGCGGCGCGGACTCCGCGACTGGTTCGCGATTCCCGATCCGCGCATCGCGCTGTGTGCGCTCAACCCGCACGCGGGGGATCAGGGCCGCTTCGGCCGCGAGGACGACGACGTGCTGCGCCCCGCCGCGCAGGCCGCGGGGCTCGCTGGGCCGTTCCCGGCGGACACCGTGTTCGTCCGCGCGATGCGGGGCGCGTTCGACGCCGTGATCGCGCCCTACCACGACGTCGGCATGACGGCGATCAAGGTGGCGTCGTTCGGCAGCGCGGTGAACGTCACGCTCGGCCTGCCGTTTCCGCGCACCTCGCCGGACCACGGCACGGCGCTCGACATCGCGGGGCAGGGCCTCGCCGACCCGTCGAGCATGATCGAATCGATCCTCCTCTGCGCCGACATCGTGCGGCGCAGCGCCTCGCATGTGGAGACTTGAATGAGTGTTCGTGGAATATCGGCCGCGCTGCTCGTCGGCGCGGCGACGTGCGCGTTCGCGCAGCAGCCCTCCGGCCCCTCGACCGCCGCCGCCGTGCCGCAGCGCGCCGAGACCGTCCCGCGCGACGACGGCCTCGTGCGCCGCATCATGGAGGAAGGGCGGCACGCCTCGCGCGTCCAGCCCGATCTCGAGTATCTGCTCGACGACATCGGGCCGCGCTTGACCGGCAGCCCGGGAATGCAGCGCGCGGTCGACTGGACGCAGCAGCAATTTCGCGCGTACGGGCTGACGAACGTGCACGCCGAGCCGTGGAGCTTCGGCAAGGGATGGACGCGCGGGCCGGCGACCATGCGCATGCTCGCGCCCCAGCAGCGCGAGCTCCTGGGCGTGTCGTGGGCGTGGGCGCCCGGCACGGACGGCCCCGCCGCCGGCGACGTCATCCTCATGGACGCCCGATCGCAGGCCGACTTCGACAAGCGGTTCAAGGGCAAGCTGCGCGGCGCCTGGGTGATGCTCGGCCCCGCACAGCCGATCACGAACGCCGACGCACCGCCGGCGACGCACGCCGATTCGGCGCGCGTCGACAGCATCGCGCGCGCGAACGCGCCGCACGACGCCGACGAGCGGCAGTTCTTCGGCCAGCGAATTTATCTGGTGGAAGCGGAGCACCCGCTCGGGATCATCCGCGACGGCGCGAAGCAGTTCGGGCTGTTCACGATGAGCGGCTCGCCCGCGGCGATCTCGCCCGTGCCGCAGGTCGTGATCGCGAACGAGGACTACGATCAGTTCCAGCGGCTCATCCGCCGCGGGGAGCGGGTGCGGTTCGAGGCGAACATCTCGAACACGTTCACGAACGACGATCTCACGCAGTACAACTCGGTCGCCGAGATACGAGGCACCGAGGCTCCCGATCAGGTCGTGCTCGTGGGCGCGCACCTGGACTCGTGGGACCTCGCGACCGGCGGCACCGATAACGGCACCGGCGCGATCGCCGTGCTCGAGGCGGCGCGCTTGCTCGCCGCGGCCGGCGTGCATCCCAAGCGCACGATCCGATTCGTGCTCTTCTCCGGCGAGGAGGAAGGGCTGTTCGGCTCGCAGGCGTACGCCGCGGCGCACAAGGGCGACCTCGACAAGTTTCAGGCGGTGCTCGTGCTCGACAACGGCACTGGGAGCATCACGGGCATGGCGCTCCAGGGGCACGACGACCTGCGCGACATGTGGACGACGATGTTCCAGCCTGTCGACTCCCTCGGCCCGCTCGCCGTGCGCTCGGGGATCAAGACCGGGACGGACCATCTCTCGTTTACGCGCTACGGCGTGCCGGGGTTCAACTACGACCAGCTCACCGCGGGCTACAATCATACGCACCACTCGCAGATCGACGACTACGATCACACGGTGCCCGCGGACGTGGCGCAGGCGGCGGTGATCATGGCCGTGAATGCGTGGCAGCTCGCCGATCTGCCGGAGCTGCTGCCGCGGGGGCGGTAGGCGCGCCGTTACTCGCCGCGCTCTTTCGCGCGGCGGTCGCCCGCTGAGTGCAGATCGACGGCGACGGACTCGATCCGTCGCCCGTCCATCTCGCGCACGGCGAACACCGCGCCGCCCGCGGTGACGCGGTCACCGACGACGGGCAGCCGGCCGAGCGCGCCGAAGAGGTACCCGCCGATCGTGGTGTAGCCGTCCTCCGGGACGCTCAGGCCGTACCGCTCGTTGAGCTCGCCGATGTTGGTGCTGCCCGGCACGATGACCATGTCCGCGCCCTCGCGCTCGGCGTGTGGCGGCGGCTCGTCGTACTCGTCGAGAATCTCGCCGACGATCTCCTCGAGCAGATCCTCCATGGTCACGAGGCCGGCGGTCCCGCCGTACTCGTCGAGCACGATCGCCATGTGCTCCTTGAGCCGCTTGAAGTCGGCGAGCACTTCCTCGACCTCGCGCGTGCCCGGCACCACGTGCACGGGGCGCATGATCGAGCGGAGCGAGAAGTCCGGCGGCGGCGCGCGCAGGATCGGGATCAGGTCCTTCGCGAGCACGAGCCCCACGATGTTGTCGATCGTGTCCTCGTACACGGGGTAGCGCGAGCGGCCGCTCTCGTCGACCATCGCCAGCGTCTCGTCGAGCGTGGCCTCGATCGGCAGCGCGTCGATATCGGTGCGCGGCGTCATCACCTCGCGCGCGTTCTTTTCAGAGAACTCGAATACGCCCTCGAGCAGGTGGGCGTCCTCGGCCTCGAGCACGCCCACCTCCTGACTCTGCTCGACGAGCATGCGCAGCTCCTCGGGCGAGTGTACGTTCTCCTCGGGATTGGGGGCTTCCTGCCCGAGCAGCTTGAGCACGACCTGCGAGGCGCGGTTGAGCGATACCGTGATCGGCTTCACGAACCAGGCGAACGCGAGCAGCGGCGGGATGAGCCACCGCGACATCTCCTCGGGGTGGGCCAGCGCCGCGCCGCGCGGCGCGAGCTCGCCGAACACGACGTGGAAGAAGGTCACGATGGCGATCGCGACCGTCGCGGCGATGCCCGCGCGCACCGACACGTCGAGCGCCACCGGCAGCGTGGTGAGGTGGGCATTGAGCCAGCCGCCGAGCGAATCTTCGGCCAGGGCGCCCAGCGCGAGGCTGGCGAGCGTCACGCCCAACTGGCTCGCCGAGTACACAGGCGCGAGATTTCCCGAGGCCCGCAGGGCGAGCCGCGCCTTCCAGTCCCCGGTGCGCGCCATGGACTCGAGGCGCGTGCGGCGCGACCGCACCAACGCGAACTCTGCGGCGACGAAGAAGCCGTTGAGGAGCAGCAGTACGGCGATGGCGATCAAGCGCGGAAGCACGCGTTCAATCTACGGCGGCTGAGTTCGAGCGTCGATCCTCTCGATTCCCATATGGCGCATTCGCATTCTCACGGGCAGGACCACGGGCACTCCCACGGCCACTCGCACGGCCATTCGCACGGGCCCGGGCACCAGCACGCGACGTCGACCCGCGCCCTGGCGTGGTCGCTCGCCCTCACGCTGGTCATTCTGGTCGCGGAGGGCGTGGGTGGATGGCTGTCCAATTCGCTGGCGCTCCTCGCCGACGCGGGCCACGTGCTCACCGACGCAGCCGCGCTCGCGCTGTCGCTCTTCGTGGTCTGGCTGGCGCGGCAGCCCGGGTCGGCCGCCAAGACCTTCGGCTATCTGCGGTGGGAGATTCTGGCGGCCCTGATCAACGGCGCCACGCTGCTCGGCATCTCGGTGTGGATCGTGATCGAGGCGCTCCAGCGATTCCGGCATCCCGAACCGGTCGCCGGAGGGCTCATGCTCGGCATCGCCGTGCTCGGGTTCGTGGTGAACGGCGTCGCGGTGTGGATGCTGCACGGCGTGCGGCATGGCAGCCTCAACGTGCGCGGCGCGTATCTGCACGTCCTCGGCGACATGCTCGCCTCGGGCGGGACCGTGGCCGCGGCCGCGGTGATCCGGTACACGGGCTGGCTCGGCGCCGATCCGGCGGCATCGCTGCTCACGACCGTGCTCATCATCACCGGCGCGTGGACGCTGCTGCGCGAATCGGTGGATGTGCTGCTCGAGTCGTCGCCGGCGCACATCGCGCTGGACACGGTGCGCGCGCGCCTCGAGTCGATCCCCGGCGTGGAGTCCGTCCACGATCTGCACGTGTGGACCGTCACGTCGGGGATGATCGCCATGAGCGCGCATGCCGTGGTCCCCGACGCGAAGCATCACCAGCTCGTGCTCGAGCGCGCGCACGACGTGCTCGCGGACATGGGCATTCACCACGTCACCGTGCAGCTCGAGTGCGACCAGGCGTTCGAGCGGCAACTGCATCTCCATCCCTGACCCCCCGAGCAGCGGGGCGAACTCCATGAGCGAATACCGCATCGAGAAGATCCGGCGCGGCGTCACCCTGCGTTTGGCGGGCGGCGCGACGCTCGCCGGCGACGTCTTCGTGCAACCCACGGCGCGCTTTCGCGCGGGGCCGCAGGACCCCGCGGAGCTGTTCAACGAGCCGGAGCCGTTCATCCCGATCGCGACGGTCGAGGACGAGTTGATTCTCGTCGCCAAGGACCAGGTCGCCCACGTTCAGTTTCCCGGCGACTCGGCCGATACTGCCATCGAAGGCATTGCGGACGCGGCGGTCGACGTGTGGCTCGCGGACGGCACGTCGCTCAGCGGAGTGCTGCGGCTCGAGACGCGCGCCGACCGGTCGCGTGTTCTGGATTTTCTGAACGACGAGCACCAGCGCTTCCTCGCACTGCAGACGCCGTTCGGCATCTGTCTCGTGAACCGGCGCCACATCACGCAGGTCCGACACCGACGATAACCCAGGCGACGTACCCGACCGATGGCACAACTCGACCGGCTGCTGGCCGTGATGGCCGCCGACAACACGGGGGTGCTGACCCTCGACGAGGGCAACCCGGCCAGGATCGAGTCCGCGGTCGACGGTGCGTCACGGCCGGTCACGCGCGCGCCGCTCACCGGCGCGCAGATCGTCTCGCTGCTGCGCGAAGTGGCGCCGCCGGACTCGGCGGTGCAGCTCGATCGCGGCGCGCCGGCGGCGTTCACCTACGTTTGCGACGGCGGCGCGTTCGATGCGCGGGCGGAGCTGGAAGACGGGCGCTGGCGCGTGCGCATCGGTGCGGCGACGCCAGTCGCGCCGCCGCCGCTCGTGCTCGTCGATGACGAGCTGCCCGAATCGTGCGAGCCGGGAGACGCGCTCGTGCTGTCGGACCTCGGGGCGGCGGACTCCGCGCGGTCGCCCGCGCTCGACCGGATCGACGCGCTGCTCCGCGTGACGGTGTCGCGCGCCGCGTCCGACCTGCACCTGCGCTGCGGCGAGCCGCCGATCCTCCGCTGCCACGGCGAGATCATCCGCCTCGCCGAGCACGCGCCGCTGCGCGCCGACGACGTCCTGCCGCTGGTCGAGGCGGCGATGCCGGCGACGAACCGGGCGGAGTTCGCGGCGACGAGCGATACGGACTTCGCGTACGAGATCCCGGGCTGCGCGCGCTTTCGCGTCAACGCGTTCAAGGATCGCTTCGGGGTCGCCGCCGTGTTCCGGCGCATCCCGCCCGCCGTGGTCACGGTCGAGGAGCTCGGGCTTCCGCCCGAGGTGCAGCGGCTTTGCGCCCTGACGCGCGGCCTCGTGCTCGTCACCGGGCCCACCGGCTCGGGCAAGTCGACGACGCTGTGTTCGCTGATCGATCTCGTGAATCGCACGCGCAGCGATCACATCATCACGATCGAGGATCCGATCGAGTTCGTGCACCAGAGCCAGCGGTGCATCGTGTCGCAGCGGCAGGTCGGGATGCACACGCGGTCGTTCAAGAGCGCGCTCCGGGCGGCGCTGCGCGAAGATCCGGACGTGGTGCTGATCGGCGAGATGAGAGATCTCGAAACCGTGTCCATCGCGCTCGAGACGGCGGAGACCGGGCATCTCGTGTTCGCCACGCTGCACACGACGACCGCGGCGACGACGATCGACCGCATCATCGACCAGTTCCCGGCGGACCAGCAGGAGCAGATCCGCGTCATGCTCGCCGACTCGCTGCGGGGCGTGATCTCGCAGACGCTCTGCAAGCGCATCGGCGGCGGGCGCGTGGCGGCGCGCGAGATCCTGTTCAACACGCCGCCGATCGCGAATCTCATTCGCGAGCGGAAGGCCTTTCAGATCCCGGCGATCGTGCAGACGTCCAAGCGCATGGGCATGGCGACGCTGAACGATGCGCTGATCGAGCTCGTCGAGCGCCGCGAGGTCGAGCTGGAGGAGGCGTACACGCACGCGACGGACAAGGCGAATTTCATCGGAGCGCTGCGCGCCAAGGGGATCGACGCGGGCGCGTTGGACGAGCACGGCGGCCTGCGACCCAGTGGGCGCGTCAGCGGCGCGGTTCGGGTCGGCTGACCGGCCCGGCCTGACCGCCGGGCAAGAGAAAGGCGCGCGGTGGTCCCTGAGCCGCGCGCCCTGCGGATGACAAGAAAAAGGCGAGCCGATCTCAGCTCGTGCTGATCGACTCGCTAGGTTCGGGTGCCGTCCCCGTGGTCGTCGTCGCGCGTCTGCGCCTGGTATTCGCCCGTCAACTCGCCGCGAGCCTTGGAGTATTCGTTTCGCTCGGCATAGCCGTACCCGCCGAGCACTTCGCCGCCGCGCATGTAGTCGTGTCCGTAGCCTCGGCCGTGGGGGTAATTCGCGTACGAGGCTTCGTCGACCTGATTCATGGGCCACCTCCAACGTTGGCGTCCTCGGGACCATTCGGAACGGGCGTGTTCCGCACATTCCTACGCGGCATTGTGCGTGCCGAGAAAACGTCACGCAAGGGTTACTTCGCCGACACGCGCCACCGGACCCGCTTGCTTGTATGCGATGCGCGAAACTGGCTATATTGCAAGGCTATGCAAATCCGTAACATCGCCATCATCGCGCACGTCGACCACGGCAAGACGACCCTCGTCGACAAGATGCTCCGGCAGGCGGGCGCGTTTCGAGACAACCAGGTCGTCCAGGAACGTGTGATGGACTCGAACCCGCTCGAGCGCGAGCGGGGCATCACGATTCTGGCAAAGAACACCGCCGTGTCCTGGCACGGCACCAAGATCAACATCGTGGATACGCCGGGGCACGCCGATTTCGGTGGCGAGGTCGAGCGCATCCTCCGCATGGTGGACGGCGTGCTGCTCGTCGTCGACGCGTTCGACGGCCCGATGCCGCAGACGCGCTTCGTGCTGCGCAAGGCGCTCGCGCTCGGCCGCACGCCGATCGTGGTGATCAACAAGATCGATCGTCCCGGCGCGGATCCGCTGCGGGTGCATGACGAGGTGCTGGATCTCTTCATCGAGCTCGAGGCCGACGAGGCGCAGCTCGACGCACCGGTCGTGTACGTCTCGGCCAAGGACGGCGTGTCGACGCTCGACCTCGACCAGCCGCTGCAGGATCTCACGCCGCTCTTCGAGACGATCGTGAAGACCGTGCCGCCGCCGCCGCACGACACCGACGGTCCGTTCCAGATGCTCGTATCGACGATCGACCACTCGCCGTATCTCGGCCGGCTGGCGATCGGGCGCATCGAGCGCGGCAAGGCGCGCGTCGGCGAAACGATCTCGCTGCTGCCGCTCGATCCCAACGCGAAGGCGGAGCAGGCGCGCATCACGAAACTCTACACGTTCCAGGGGCTGGATCGCGTGGAGGTCGAGGAAGCGCCGGCGGGCGAGATCGTGTCGCTCGCGGGCATCGAGGACGTGGAGATCGGGCTGACGCTCACGGACCTCGAGCACCAGGACCGGCTCGCGGGAATCGCCGTGGAGGAGCCGACGATCTCGGTCGACTTCATGGTCAACAACTCGCCGTTCGCCGGCAAGGACGGGAAGTTCGTGACGTCGCGGCAGGTGCGCGAGCGGCTCTACAAGGAGCTCGAGCGCAACGTGGCGCTGCGCGTCGACGACACCGAGTCGACCGATACGTGGACGGTGTCGGGACGCGGCGAGCTGCACCTCACGATTCTGATGGAGACGATGCGGCGCGAGGGGTACGAGTTCCAGGTCTCGCGTCCGCGCGTGATCACGCGTGAGGGGCCGAACGGCGAGCGGATGGAGCCGTACGAGGAGCTGGCGATCGACGTGCCGGAGGAGTACCTCGGCAACGTGATCGAGAAGCTTGGGCCCCGACGCGGCGAGATGATCGAGATGAAGAACCCGGGGCAGGGGCTCGTGCGGTTGTTGTACCGCATTCCGGCTCGGGGATTGTTCGGATATCGCTCGGAGTTTCTGACGGACACGCGCGGCACGGGGATCATGCATCATCGTTTCCTCGATTACGGGCCGTGGGCGGGTCCGCTGGCGGGGCGCACGCGCGGCTCGCTGGTGTCGATGGAGCATGGCACGATCGTCGCGTTCGCGCTCGCGAACCTGCAGGAGCGCTCGACGCTGTTCGTGCAGCCGGGCGATTCGGTGTACGAGGGCATGATCGTCGGGGAGAATGCGCGTCCGGGGGACATGGACGTGAATCCGACGAAGGAAAAGAAGCTGACGAACATGCGGACGAAGGCGAGCGACGAGAACATCCAGCTCGAGCCGCCGCGGGAGTTGACTCTGGAAGCCGCCCTGGAGTATATCGAGGACGATGAGCTGATCGAGATCACCCCGCAGAACATTCGACTCCGGAAGCGTTTTCTCAGCACGTCCGATCGCAAGCGGTTGTCGCGCGAAGCCAAGCGCGAGCGCGCCTCCGGCTGACCTCCGGCTGACCTCCGGCTGATCGCCCTGATCGCCGGGTGACCGCCGGGTGACCTCCGGTTGACGAGCGCGCCCCGACTGGCGAGACTCATTCCTCTTCCTTTCTCACCTGTACGCTCTGCAAGGAGAACCGAGCAATGTCGGCCATGTTCGAGTCGTCCGATCTGTCGCTGTCACCACGGCGCGATGATGACGATCTCGACGACGAGCCCCTCGACGACGACGATCTCGACGACGAGGAGGACGAGGATCTGGATGACGACGTCGACTTCGACGACGAAGACGAGGACGAAGACGACTTCGACGACGAGGACGAGGATCTCGACGAGGATGAGGAAGACGACGATCTCGACGAGGACGACGAGGACGAGGATGACGACGACCTCGACGATTTCGACGACGAGCTCGTGGATCTCGACGACGAGTACGACGACGTCGACGAGGAAGACCGTCCGGCGCGGCCTGGGCGATACGACGAGTGATTCGCGTGCGGAACATCGCGCATCGCCGAGCGTAGAAGAGAGACGCTCGCGACGCAGGCCACGTCCGCGAGACGTTGGAACACTTTCGCGCGCACGGCGCGCGAGCCCTTGATTACGCGAAGTCGTCGACTATACTTCGCGTTTCCCCGGACCTGGGGGAGGCGACGCATCGCGTCGCGCGCTGTTTGACAATCGAGTGTGTGATCGTGCGATGGCTCTCGCTGATCCGCTGTTCTCGTGAGCAGCGGGGAGAGATCAATTCACGAAATCATTGATTCCGGACGCATGTCATTGGACAGCGTCCGATGGCAGCGTATCGGAGAGCTAATTCGAATTCTCATTGGAGAGTTTGATCCTGGCTCAGGACGAACGCTGGCGGCGTGCTTAACACATGCAAGTCACGGGGGTCCGCAAGGACAACCGGCGAACGGGTGCGTAACACGTGAGCAACCTGCCTTGCTCTGGGGGATAGCCGGC
>DASZUN010000044.1:0-10696 GCA_035547615.1 Gemmatimonadaceae bacterium
CTCCTTGTTCGACGCGTCGAACGCGCGGAGCTGGAGCGACGTCACCGAATTGCCGTCGAGCGTGAGCGACGCCGGGTTGATCGTGAGCCGCGTCGCCGTTGCGCCAGGCCCGGCGTAGTTCACCGTGATCGTCTGATCGCCGGGAGGGGCGGGCTTGTCCGCGGGATGCGACTGCACCACCGCGGAACCAGAGAACACGACGTTGTCTCGTCCTCCGTTCTGGTAACTGAGCCCCACGCTGAACTTCTGCCCGTCCGTCTGCACCGGCACGTCGAGATCGAGCGTGAGGTCCGTCGAACTGTTGTCGAAGAAGACGGTCGTGTCCTTCACGATGACCGTCGTGTCCGGATAGCCCCGAATCACGAGGCGCACGCTGTCGAACGCGGTCTGGCCCTGCGCCGTGATCTGCTCGTACACTGCTTCCGCCGAGCGCGAGAACTGCGGCGCGAAGCCGAGTCGGCCCACCGCCCGCCGCGGAACCGGACGTGTTCCCACGAGCGAGCTGGGAGCGTCGGAGCACGTGGCTACGCCTACAGCCATCAACAGCGTCGCGATGGATCGGAACGGGAGGCGCATAATTCGTTCGAGCGGGGCACAAAAACGACACGAGCGCATCGTCCAGAGCGGGCGAAACGCTTGCGAGTTCAGCACATAGAAGCTCGCAACATTGTGCGCTACGTCATCAGACTGTCAACTGTCAGCATCACATGCGAAATGCGATCTGTGTCACAATTCGGATTTGCGGATGCGTAACGCAAGAAAGGACCGGCACTTAGCCGGTCCTTTCTTACGCAATGGACGAGTCTGCTCGGCCGTCGCGGCCGACGAATTAGTTCAGAATCGGACTATTTCCTCGATGCCACGCTTGATGTCGTCGATCTGCGGCAGGATCGCGTCCTCGAGACGCGGCGCGTAGCCGACGAACGTGTCGGACGACGCGATGCGCTTGACCGGCGCGTCGAGCCACGCGAAGCAATCGTCGGCGATACGCGCCGCGATCTCGGCGCCGTAGCCCCACGAGATCGAATCCTCGTAGAGCACGATCGCGCGGTTGGTCTTCTTCACCGACGCGTACACCGCTTCCTGATCCCACGGCGAGAGCGAACGCAGGTCGATGACTTCCGCCGAAATGCCCGACTCGGCGAGCTGGTTGGCCGCGGCGAACGCGCGCTGCACCGTGGCGCCGTACGTGATGATCGAGACGTCCGTGCCCTCGCGCACCGTCTTCGCCTTGCCGAACGGGATCATGAAGTTCGGTCCCGGGTTCGCCGCCTTGTTGTACGTCTGGCGGTAGAGGTGCTTGTGCTCGAGGAAGAGCACCGGGTCGTCGCAGCGGATGGCGGTGCGGAGCAGGCCGTTCGCGTCGAGCGCGGTGGCCGGGCAGACCACGCGCAGCCCGGGGCAGTGCGTGAAGATCGAGGCGCCCGTCTGCGAGTGGTAGATCGCGCCGCGGATGTAGCCGCCGTACGTCGTGCGCACGACGACGGCCGATGAGAAGTCGCCGTTGGAGCGCCAGCGCATCGTCGCGAGCTCGTCGCGAAGCTGCATGTACGCGGGCCAGATGTAATCGAAGAACTGCACCTCGACCACGGGCTTGAACCCGCGCACCGCGAGACCGATCGCGCGGCCCACGATCGTCGCCTCGGCGAGCGGCGAGTTGTAGACGCGCGACGCGCCGAACTCCTTCTGCAGGCCGTGCGTGACCTTGAATACGCCGCCCTTGCCCTTGACCTTGCCGAGGTACTGCTCGCGGGAGACGTCGGCCACGTCCTCGCCGAACATGAGGATTCTGTCATCGCGCCGCATCTCTTCCTTCATGCAGGCGTTGAGCAGATCCACCATCGTCGTCTCGTTCCCCGTGAACTGCGGGTCGTCTTCCGTGTCGAACTGCTCGCTCGTCGGGTCGACGTCGGGCGAGTAGACGTTCACGTAGACGGTGCTCTCGTCGGGCTGCGGCGATGCGAGCGCGGCGTCGGCCGCCGCGTTCACCTCGGCTTCGACTTCCTCCTGGATGCGCGCGATCTCCGCGTCCGTCGCGTACCCCTCGGCGACCAGCCACTTGGGGAACTGCGTCACCGGATCGCGCTGCGCCTCGGCGTCGCGCTCCTCGGTCGGCTTGTAGAGCTTCTCGTCGTCCGAGAGAGAGTGTGAGTAGGGACGGATCACGTGCGCGTGCACCAGCGCCGGGCCCTTCCGCTTGCGCGCGTAGTCGACGGCCTTCTGCATCACCTGGTGGCTGGCGATGAAGTC
This sequence comes from Gemmatimonadaceae bacterium, assembly GCA_035547615.1. Taxonomy (GTDB): domain Bacteria; phylum Gemmatimonadota; class Gemmatimonadetes; order Gemmatimonadales; family Gemmatimonadaceae; genus JAQBQB01. The sequence continues at coordinate 2,251 of DASZUN010000044.1, forward strand.
GCAGCCGTCCACTTCCTGTATATAGAGGTCCGGGAACGAGGCGACGAGCTTGGAGATGCTGCCGCCCGCCGTGTTCACCTCGACCGGCACCGAGATCGCGTAGCCGTTGTCCTCGACGATGTAGACGATCGGCAGCTTGAGGTTGGAGGCGTTGTTGAGCGACTCCCAGAACTCGCCTTCGCTCGTCGTGCCGTCGCCGGTGGTGCAGAGCACCACTTCATCCTTCTCGAAGCCCTCGGCGATGCCGAGCTGCTTGGCGCGAAGCGACGCCTCGGCGGTCCCCACGGCCTGCAGAAACTGCGTGCCCGTGGGCGACGAGGTGGAGACGATGTTGAGCTTCTTGTGGCCCCAGTGGCTGGGCATCTGCCGGCCGCCGGAGTTCGGGTCGGCCGCCGCGCCGACGGCGGAGAGGAGCATCTCCTCAGCCGTCATGCCCAGCTCGAGGCAGAGCGCGCGATCGCGATAATAGAGATAGAACCAGTCGTAGGCCGGCTTCAGCACGTGGCCGGCGGCCGCCATGATCGCTTCGTGGCCCGCGCTCGAGATCTGGAAGAAGATCTTGTTCTGGCCCTTGAGCTGGATCTCTTTGTCGTCAATTCGGCGCGACAGCAGCATCGTGCGGTACGCCGCAACGAGCTGATCGCGCGAGAGGCCGGCGGCGTTCTTCCGCTCGGCTCGGGTCGTTGTTGCCATTGGTCTCCACGCGTCGAAACGACAGGCGAAATCTACAGCCGGGGAGCCCAAAGTCGAACGCCGGGGCCGAGTTGTGGGCGGACGGGCTCGGATTTCGTCGCGTCAGGCGACCGCCTCGTGCGGCTCGCGCGCGGCGAGGTGCCGGTCCGGCTTCGCCGCTTTGGTCGCGTACATCGCGACGTCGGCGGCCCTGAGCAGCTCGGCGGCGACTTGCGATGGCTCGCGACCGTCGCGCGCGACGGACGAGGCGCCCGCGGGGTGCGTCGTCGCCATGCCGATGCTCGCCCCGATCGTGAGCCCGAACGCCCCGAACTCGACCGGGCGACCGATCGCGTCGAGGATCCGGCTGGCCACCGCGCGGACTTCCGCGGGATCGGCGATTTCGAGCAGCACGGCGAACTCGTCGCCGCCCAGGCGTGCGATGAGGTCGGTGTCGCGCGTCGACTCGCGGAGCCGCCCGGCGACGGCGACGAGCACCGCGTCGCCGGCCGCGTGGCCGTGGCGGTCGTTCACGGGCTTGAACCCGTCCAGGTCGATGAACAGCACGGCGACGTGACGGCCGTCGCCGGAGAGAGCCGGCGCCGACTCGAGCAGCTCGACGAGACGCGACTCGAACCGGGCGCGGTTCACGAGTCCGGTCAGCGAATCGTGCTCCGCGCGATGGGCGAGCGTCGCCTCGCGTTCGCGTCGGTCGGTCACGTCACGCACCATGTACTGCCGCGTTCCGTCGGAGGCCGAATCGGAGATCTCGGCGACCTCGACGTGGAGCACGCGTCCGTCCAGTCGTTTCCAGCGCCCCGGGCGCAGGGCGTTGCTGCGGCGCTCGGCCGCGATCGGCTTCTCGAACGTGAGAAATCTCTCGATCGGCGCGCCGATGACGTCGGTGCGATGGCGCGCCCCCGCGAGCGCGATCGCGGCCGTGTTGGCGAATTTGATCCCGATGGTCGAGCACATGAACACGGCGTCGGGGGCGAGCTCCACGAGCCGGCGGTACCGCTCGTCGCTCGACTTCCGCTCCTCGAGCGTCGACTCGATGTACGTGGTGACGCTCTCGGCGAGCTCCCGCAGCTCGGCGCCTTCGATGTCCGGCAGCTCGCCCGGATTGACGACGCTTCCGTCGCGGACCTGGCTCGTGATTGCGTGAATGCGTGCCGCCAGCGAGTGGCTCACCTGCTGCCACGAGCTCCAGCCGACGAACGCGAGCAGCGCGTACGAGAGCACGAGCAGCACCCAGGCCGTGCGCCGCGCCTGATCCACGAGGTAGCCCGCGTCGATGCCGGTGACGACCATCGCGCGCGCGACACCGCTCGCGTCGAGCACGGGCGACGTCACGATCAGGAATGGGCGGCCGGCGATCGCGACGGCGTAGCGCGTCTCGCGCCCGCGGGGCCAGAACGCGGCGAGCCGCGCCTTGACCGCGGTGGCGTCCGGTCCGTTGTCGCTCGCACTCACGATGCACGCGGACTGGCATCGGTCCGAACCGACCGCGACGAAGCTGATGCTCGCATCCTTCGCGCGAAAGAGCGCGAGGTGCAGTTGCGCGTCCGCTCCGGCGAGGCCGAGCGGCGACGCGCCGACCTCGCGTGCGAGCGCGCGGACGTCGGCCTCGTGACGCTGGTGCAGCTCGCTCAAGCCCGTGTTGAAGACGAAGAACGTGGCGATGCCGGCGAGCACGGCGAAGCCGATGCCGAGGAGCACGACCGTGCGGAGCGCGAGGACCGTGGCGATGCCGCGCGCGCGCCGGCGCGACAGCCACGCCGCGCCGAGCAGCGCGAGCGGCGCCAGCACGGCGAGCGCCAGCGGCAGCCATGCCCGCGGCGGCAGAGCGATCAGCATCGACCAGAACCTCATGCTACGAGTTTCGGCCGGTCGAGGCCGCCGCTCAAATCGCCGGCCGGGCGTGGCATCGTCCGTGCGTTTTCTGGAGGCCATGGATCACGATGCGCACGGCGCGCAAGCGCACTGCACCTTCTGCGACTTGATCCAGGGGGCCGCGGAAGTCTCAATCTGCCATGAAGATGCGGATTCGATCGCCTTCATGGACATTCAACCCGTGAACAACGGCCACGTGCTCGTGGTGCCGCGTCAACACTACGAATCGTTGACGGACGTGCCACAGGAGCTGGGCCTTCATCTGTTCAAGGTCACGATGCGGATCGCCGCCGCGGTGCGGAAGGTGAGCGGCTGCGATGATCTGAACATCGTGGTGAACAGCGGCGCCGAAGCCGGACAGGACGAGCCGCACTATCACGTGCACATCATCCCGCGGCGGCAAGGCGACGGCTTCGACATTCCGCTGCCGTTCGACGGCTCGGCGATGCCGGAGCGCTCCGTGCTCGACGCGTACGCGGCGCGGATCGTGTCGGCGCTCCGTCACTCGCACGAGTCGGATCGCGACGGTCGCAAGCGCGCGGCCGACCGACCCGCGGTGCCCGATCGCGGCAAGGATGACGAGAGCGACGCCGCGCGCGCCGACGTCGCCGAGCGCGCTGTTACAGTGCCGGTATTCGACGAGTCGAATAGCCAGCGAGCATCGGATGCGACGTCGGAAGGCCGAGCACCGCGGCGAGCGGGCCGCTGGCGCGCGCGAGAAGGCGCGCACGGCGAGCTGCTCTACGAGCCGGTGCCGGACAACGGCGATCAGCGCGCGTAACGAAATTCCAAAATCGTCGCGCCGGACTCTTGCGCGATTGGAACGTTCACTGCATTAGTAGCGCGAGCACGGCTCGGGCGAGCCGTGCGTGCATACCGGAGGCCGATGAGCCCACTCGAACGACATCGAGCACCATGTCGGGCGCCGCGAGGACGAGAGCGGCGCGTGGACGATGGTCTCCGGAGTGGCCGGCTCATTCGTGATCGGCGCGACACCCCGCCACGGGACAGGTTCCCGTGGCGGGGTGTCCCTTTTTAGCGAGGTGACATTGTCCCGACGTCGGCAATTCCACCGTGTCTCCCTCCCCCGCGTCCCGCGCGTTACTCGCCGGGCCAAGCAAATCCCCTCCGGACATCAGAAGCGAGCGATCAAGCGCGCCGCCATGCGCGACTGCGGCCGGCGCTGCGTGTACTGCGCGTCGCCGCTCGATTTCGAGATCGCAACGCTGGATCACGTGTTCCCGCTGTCGCACGGCGGCGCACACGTGCCGGGGAACGTGGTCCTCGCCTGCGGGCGGTGCAATCGATTGAAGGGAGACCTGCTGCCGACCGAATTCTTCGCCCGCTATCCGTGGGCCGGAGCGAATTTCATTCAGTATGCGCGCGCGGTGCATCGGGCGCTCAAGCGATGCGCGCGGAGGGCGGTGAGTCTGGCGTACGCGCGGGCGGCGTAGAGATCGTCGCGCCGGGGCCGGAACAGCAATTACCGCAGAGGTCGCGGAGGGCGCAGAGGGACTCCGTGATCATGGAAAGAATGGTGCGCCACGAGCCGGGATCCTTCTTTGGAACCGCCGCTCGGGAAGCCAAGACTCGCGTCCCGAGCGGCAGTTCCCAAAATTCATTCACGGCTCGTTGTGCACGGAGTCATGAATGCAGTGGGACCCCCTCTGCGTCTTCTGCGTTCTCCGCGGTAAATGCCGTTGTGGCCGCGGCGCCTAGTAATCGACCGGCCGCAGATACGACTCCCCAATCGCCGTCCCGCTGAGCATCGCCACGGTCGGCAGCCGCCGCTTCCAGTGCGTGCTCTCCACGCGCTTGCGCACGATCGCGACTTCGTTTGCGTCGAAGCCGCGCGCCACGAGCTCGGCGTCCGAGTAGCCGTGCACGAGCCAGTTGAGGATCTCGTCCGCGCTCGCGTAGCTCACGCCGAAGTCGCCCTCGTCCGTCTGGCCGACCACGAGATCCGCCGTCGGCGGCTTGCTCACGATCACCTCGGGCACACCGAGGTGGCGTGCGAGTGCCCACACCTGCGACTTGAAGAGATCGCCGAGCGGGTTGATCGGCGGCGAGTCGTCGGCGTGCCACGTGAAGTAGCCGAACAGGCGCTCGGTTTTGTTGCCGGTGCCGAGCGGAATGCCACGATGCTTCGCCGCGAGATCGAACAGGATGATCATGCGCATGCGCGCCATCACGTTGCCGCGGCGGCCCGGCTCGGCGTCCGGCTCGTTCGCGAGGTAGCCGTCGACGGCGGCGCTGATGTCGATCGTCCGTGATTCGATGCCGAGGGCGTCGATCACCAGCTGCGCGTGCTCGAGGCTTTCCTTGCTCGACGTGCGATAGGGCATGCGGACGCCGAGCACGTTCTTCGGTCCCAGGGCGCGTGCGGCGAGGTACGCCGTGACCGCCGAATCGACGCCGCCGGAGATGCCGACGACGGCCTGATTGAAATTGCGCCGCCGCATCTCGTCGCGGATGAAATGGACGAGCCACTCCTCGACGAGTGCCGCGTCGATCACGAGCGGGGACGGCGGGCGATCGCGCGACGGTGCCTCGCGCACGACGGGCAGTGGTCCGGCGGCCGCCGTGCGTTCGTCGCGCGCGATCGGCGCGCGCGCGGGCAAGGCGACGGGATCGTAGGCGAGCGGGGTCGGCGCGCCGGCCATCGCGGCGTCGAGGCTCGACTGGAGGTGCGGGAGCATCACCTCGAGGTCGGCGACGAGCGGCGTGTCGGCGCGGGCGCGCGTGAGGTCGGCGAGGTCGATCGTCGAGAGCAGGAGCGCATCATCCCAGAGCGGCGCCCGCCCGTGCACGTCGCCCTTGGGTCCGGCGATGAACGAGCCGCCGGGGAAGATCTTCCCGCCTTCGCTTCCCACGAGATTGGCGAGCGTGACGTACACGCCGTGCTCCTCGGCGATGTCGCGGATGAGGCGGTCCCACCGGCTCACGCTTGCGGGGCCGGGCACGTCGTCCGGCTTGGGCCACGCGCCGCGCGCCGGCGGGGCGGCACACACGAAGACGACCTGCGCGCCGTCGAGCGCGGCGATCGTTGCCGTCATGCTGTGCCAGGCGTCTTCGCAGACGAGGAGCGCGGCGCGGCCCCACGGGGTGTCGAACGCCCGCACGGTGCGGCCGCGCTCGACGAAGCGCTCCTCGTCGAACAGACCGTACGTGGGGAGGAACACCTTGCGGTGAACGTGCCGGACGCGCGGATCGCCGTCGCCGAGCGTGACGTAGATCGCGCTGTTATACAGCTTGTTATCAAAGATCTCGTAAAACCCGAGCGTGACGTCGAGCGGCTGCGGCGCGGCGACGTGCCGGCGGTAGACCGCGTCGAGATCGCGCGCGAGGGTGCCGGCGGTGACGGCGTTGTCCCGGACGCCGCCCTCGAGGAAGTAGCCGGTGAGCGCACTCTCGCCCAGGCAGAGCACCATCGGCCGCGGCTGGAGCGCGTCGAGCTGCGCGAACACGGCCCCCAACCGCTCGAGGTTCCCGGCGTAGTCACCCTTGCGCGGCGTGAGCTGGGCGATGGCGACGTGAAGGAGCGGTGGCATCGCCGGAAACATAAGCCAAACCCGAACCGGACAGTATCTTTCAGTGTACCAACCCGATATGCCACCGGAGTCCCCGTTCGTGCTTCGCCTCCCCGCTCGGCGCGCGTCCCGCGCCTGGCTGCTCTGCGCGGTCCTGGCCGCGTCCACCGCGCTGCCCGCCGCCGCGCAGGATACGGCCGGCAAGCCGGGCGAGCCGTGGCAGCTCTATCAGCTTCCTCAATCGTCGCTCGTGTATGCGCGTGACGGATCCCTGATCGGCGAGATCGGGCGGCAGTTCCGCACGAGCATCGCGCTGTCGTCCGTGCCCAAATACGTGTGGCAGTCGTTCGTGGCGATCGAGGACCAGCGCTTCTTCAAGCACGACGGCGTGGACGCGAAGGCGCTCGCGAGCGCCGTGGTCGGACAGATCATCGGCAACAATCGCGGGGGCGCGAGCACGATCGAGGAGCAGCTCGCCGGCTACATGCATCCGGATCTCATCGATCGCAGCCAGAAGAGCTACATCCGCAAGCTGCACGGCGAGGAAGCGGCGCGCGAGATGGACAAGCACTACACCAAGTGGCAGATCCTCGAGACGTACATCAACCAGGTGAACCTCGGCCGCGGGTGGTACGGCGTGGAGGCGGGCGCGCGCCACTATTTCGGCAAGCACGCCTCGCAGCTCACCATCGCCGAGGCCGCGACGCTCGCCGCGCTGCCCAAGTCGCAGACGCTGTACGATCCGATCGCGCATCCTGATCGCGCGCGGGCGCGGCGCAATCTCGTCATCGCCGCGCTGGCCGATCAGGGCTACATCACTTCCGCCGACTCGGCGCGGGAGTCCGCGGCGCCGATCGTCACGGCACCGAACTCCGGGATGTCCGCCGCCGCCGGCTACTTCGTCGACGCGGTGAAACAGGCCGCCGACCGCGCCGGCATTCCGGTGATGAACGGCGGCTACCGCATCTACACGACCCTCGATCCCGCGCTCCAGCGCGACGCCGTCGTCGCCGTGGTGAACGGCACGAACCGCATCGAGGCCGACAAGAACTACCATCACCTGAACAAGGCGGCGTCGATCAAGGCCGGCTCGAGCGACTATCTCGAGTCCATGGCGATCGCGATCGATCCGTACACGGGCGACGTGAAGGCGCTCGTCGGCGGCCGCGACTACGCGCGTGCGCCGCTCAATCGCGCGTTCATGCTGCGGCAGCCCGGGTCGTCGTTCAAGCCGTTCGTGTATTCGGTCGCGCTCGCCGACAGCATTCCGGGCAACGCGATCGTTCCCGACACGTCGCTCGAGATTCCGCTGCCGAGCGGGGACATCTACAAGCCCGGTGAGGACGACGGAAAATTCTGGGGCACGGTGTCGATGCACGACGGGATGCCGTCGGGTGCGCTGACGATCCGTCAGGCGCTCGTGCACTCCCGCAACATCGTCGCGATCCAGCTCGGGCTGCGCGTCGGCATGGATTCGGTTGCCGCCCTCGCGCAGCGCCTCGGCATCACGACGCCGATCAACCCGTACCCGTCGAGCGCGATCGGCGCGTCGGAGGTCAAGCCGATCGACCTCGTCGCGGCGTACACCGCGTTCGCCAACAACGGCGCGGTCGTGCAGCCGCGGCTGATCACGCAGATCAACGATCAGGCGGGGCACGCGATCTATCGTCAGCCGGTGTCCACGCCGCAGCAGGTGCTCGATCCGCGCGTCGCATTCATCGTGCGCGACATGCTGCGCGACGTCGCCGAGCACGGCACCGGCGTTCCGGCGCGCGAGGCGGTGCCGAGTCGGATTCCCATCGCCGGCAAGACGGGCACGACGAACGACAACAAGGACCTCTGGTTCGTCGGCATGACGCCGGAGATCGTCGCGGCCGTGTGGGTCGGCTTCGACAAGCCGAAGATGGTGGAGCGCACGGCGTTCGGCGGCAGCCTCGCGGCGCCGATCTGGGGTGACATGATCGGCCGCTATTACGCGAACCGCTCGAGCCCGAACTGGGGCCCGCCGCCGGACGGCCTGGTGTACGCCGAGATGGACAAGGACACGGGCCTGGTCGCGACGCCGATGACTGCGCCGGATCGGCGGTACATCGAGTATTTCCTGCCGGGAACGGAGCCGGTCGAGTTGCGGAACAATCCGTGGAAGGTGCCGCAGTGGGGGCCGTTGTTCGTTCCGTGACGCGCGGCGGAGTGGTGGTCGAGCGTCGGGTCGCTTCGCTGCGCTCGCTGTAGGGTCGGTAGCGCTGCGCGCCACCTGTAGGGTCGCATCGGCCTGACGGCCTCGCTGTACGGTTGGCGGCTGCGCCGCCTGTCGGGTGTCACGGCGCGACTCGCGCCACCAGCATCCCGAT
>DASZUN010000045.1:0-8237 GCA_035547615.1 Gemmatimonadaceae bacterium
GGCGCCGCCGCGCACGGCGCGCGCCACGCCTTCCACGGTGGGCGTGCCGAACACCGCCCGGAACGACAGCTCCACCCCGAACGCCCGCCGCACGCGCGACACGAGCTGCGCCGCGAGGAGCGAGTGGCCGCCGAGCATGAAGAAATCCTGATCGACGCCGACGGCCGGCAGGTGCAGCAAATCGGCGAAAATGCCGGCGACGATCTCCTCCGCGGGATCGCGCGGCGGGCGGAGCACCTCCGCAGTGGCCGATCCCGCGTCCGTCGCGGGCAGCGCGCGCCGGTCGATCTTGCCACTGGGCGTGACCGGGAGCGTGTCGAGCCGCACGAAGTGCGTGGGGATCATGTACGACGGCAGCCGCTCCGCGAGGGCGCGGCGCAGCGCGTCGATGCGTACGCCCGCCGGCGTCACGTACGCCACGAGCCGCGGCACGCCGCGCGCATCCGGGGTGGCGGTGGTCACCGCACCGGTCACGCCATCACAGGCGAGGAGCGCCGCGTCGATCTCGCCGAGCTCGATGCGCAGCCCGCGCACCTTCGTCTGATGATCGGTGCGGCCGAGGAACATGAGATCGCCACTCGGCACACGTCGCACCCGATCGCCCGTGCGATACAGTCGTTCGCCAGGCGCGCGCGCGAACGGATTCGGGACGAACTTCTCCGCCGTCGCGCCCGGCCGCCCGTAGTAGCCGCGAGCCAGGCTCGTTCCACCGAGATACAGCTCGCCGACGACGCCGGTCGGTACCGGCTCCATGCGTGCGTCGAGTACGTACGCCTGCACGTTGGACACCGGTCGGCCGATCGGCACCGCGGTGGCGGGTCCATCCGGATCCGCGACCTTGAACACCGTGTCGACCGCGGCTTCCGTCGGGCCGTACAGATTGGCCATGCGCACGGGGCGCTTCGCGACGACGCGGCGGACGAGCGACGTGCTGAGTGCCTCACCGCCGGGGTTGTGCCACCGGATCGTCCGGCAGGCGTCGAAGCCCGGCTCCTGGACGAGCAACTCCGTGAAGGACGGCACGTCCTCGAGAATGGTGACCCCGTGCCGTCGGATCAGCTGCACGATGGCTCCGGGATCGCCGTGCTCGCCCGGGCGAGGAATCACCAGCCGCGCACCGGCCGCGAGCGACGCGTAGATCTCGCTCAACGACGTGTCGAACGTGAACACGGTCTTCTGGAGCATCGTGTCCGCGCGCGTCACGTCGAATTGCCGGATGTACCACAACGTGTGGTTCACGATCGCGCGGTGCGGCACGACGACGCACTTTGGCCGGCCGGTCGATCCCGACGTGAACAGCGCGTACGCCGCCATCGCCGGATCCACCGTCGGCAGCGTGAGGCTCGCGGCGGGATCGCTCGCCGCGTCTTCCTCGAGCGCCTCGATCTCGAGCAGGCGTTCCGGCGGAACGATGCCGGCGAGCGCCGACGACAATCGGCGTTGCGTGATCACGTAGGGACCGTCGAGCTCCTCGCAGAGCGTGCGCAGCCGCTCGCGCGGGTACTCGGGATCGAGCGGCACGTACGCCGCACCTGAGGCGAGTACGCCGAGGAACGCCACGTAGAGCGACGGCGCGCGCTCCATGTGAATGCCCACGAAGCGCTCTGGTCCGACGCCGAGCGCCGAGAGCCGTCGTGCCAGGGCGTGCGCGCGCCGGAGGAGCGCCTCGTAGGTCACGGTCTCGCCATCGTACACGAGCGCGAGGGCGTCCGGGTTCGCGCGCGCGCTGTCCTCGATCAGCCCGTGCAGCGTGCGGTCCGGCTGCGCGACCGTGGTCTGGTTCCACGTGACGAGCGCGTCGCGGCGCGCGGCAGGCGACAGGATCGCCAACGCATCGATCGGAGTCGCGGCCTCGTCGCACGCGGCGGAGAGCAGCGCGACGTACGCGTCGACGAAGGCCTCGACCGTCGCGCGGTCGAAGAGGCGCGTGCGATACTTGAACGCGATCCGCAGCTGCTCCGCCTCGTGCACGACCTCGACGTCCAGATCGAACATCGCTGACGCATCGTCAAGCGCCAGCGCCGTGACCTCGAGCTCCCCGACGCGCTGCCGGTCGCCGGCGCTCGTCTCGAACTCGAACATCGTGTCGAAGAGCGGGTTGCGCGACGGATCGCGCGACCGGCCCAGCTTCTCCACGAGCCGCTCGAACGGATACTCGGCGTGATCGATCGCGCCGAACAACGCGCGCGCCGTCTCGGCGAGGTGCTCCCGGAATGACGCGCCGCCGTCGATGCGCACGCGCAGCGGCAGCGTCGCGACGAACATGCCGATCGTTCGCGCGAAGTCGCCGCCCGGGCGACCGGCGACCGGCACGCCGACGACGAGGTCCGTCTGCCCCGACAACCGGTGCAGGAGCGCGGTGTACGCGGCGAGGAGCACGCCGTAGAGCGTGCTGCCGGCGCCGCGCGCGACGCGGCCGAGTGCCTCGACGCGCGGCGCGTCGAGCATCGTGCGCACCACGTCGCCCTCGAGGCTCAGCATCGGCGGACGCGGCCGATCGGTCGGCAGATCGAGCACCGGAACGTCGCCCGCGAAGCGCTCGAGCCAGTACGACTCCTGGCGCCGCATGTCGTCGGACCCGTCGAGTGCGGCCAGCCGCCGCGCGTGGTCGCGATAGGGGCGGCCGATGGCCGGGACCGCGCCATCGTATCGTGCGAACAGATCCTCGACGAGCACGGTCATCGAGATGCCGTCGCACACGATGTGATGTGCCTCGAGCACGAGCACGTGGCGTTGCTCGTCGATGCGAGCCATGCCGAGCCGGACGAGCGGCGCCGCCGCCAGGTCGAACGGCCGGACGAGCGCGGCCCGCAGCGCGTCGATCGCCGCGTCGCACGTCGCGCCCGGCATGTCGAGCCGCACGATGCTCGCGTGCGCGGCGGGCGCGACGCGCTGGACCAGCGCATCGCCGTCGAGCGCGAAGACGGTGCGCAAGCCCTCGTGCGCGGCGAGCGTCGCATGGAACGCCCGCTCCACCCGGTCGCCGTCGAGCGGGCCCGACCCCTCGAGCGCCTGGTGGAGATGGTACGCAACGTCGCCGTCGCCCATCGTGTGCAACAGGTACAGCCGCCGCTGCGCGGGCGAGGCCGGGGCCTCGACCGCTGCCGGCACCACGCGTCCGGACGTTGCGCGACGCTCGGGAACCAGGCCGGCACGGCGCATCTCGCGGAGACCGTCCTGCACCGCGGCGACGAAGGCGTCCACGTCGGCGTCCGTGTGGGCCGTGGAGACGAAGCAGTTGCGCCCCTCCCACACGTAGATGCCGCGCATGAGCAAGTGATAATACAATAACTCCAAATCCGCCTCGAACACGAAGCGGAACAGCGAGGCGAACGAGACCATCCGGAGCGGCATCGCCTCCGCGTCGAAGAACGCGTTGAGCTCCGCGCAGAGACGCGTGGTGAGCCGCTCGGCTCGCGCGAGCGCGGCATCCCCGTCGCGCGCGAGCTCGCCGAGCACGGCGCACGCCGCCGCCATCGTCAGCGGATGATTGCAGAACGTTCCCGACGTGAACGTCGTGCTCGCCTGTGGCACCGAGTCGTCGCCGTAGCGCCACGCGCCGCCGTCCACCGCGTCCATGAACTCGCGCCGGCCGCCGACGGCGCCCACCGGCATGCCGCCGCCCAGGATCTTGCCGTAGGTGACGAGATCGGCCCGCACGCCCCACCGCCGCTGAATGCCGCCGGGATCGCACCGGAATCCGGTGATCATCTCGTCGAGAATCAGCGCCGAGCCCGTGCGCGCCGTCGCCTCGCGCAGCTCGCGCACGAACCAGTCGGGCTGCACGTGCGGCCGCCGGCTCTGCACCGGCTCCACGAGGACCGCCGCCAGCTCGCCGCCGCGCCGCGCGATCGTGTCGATCGCCGCGGGATCGCCGTACGGCAGCACGATGACGTCCGCGACCATCCCGCGCGGCGTCCCCGGGCTGATCGGCACGACCTCGGTGTCATCGCCGATGGCGAGCACGCCGTCGAACGTGCCGTGATACGAACCCTCGAACAATGCGATCGTCGATCGCCCGGTGACCGAGCGGGCGATGCGCACCGCGTTCATCACCGCCTCGCTGCCGGTGTTGAAGAACGCGACTCGATCGACACCGGTCAGCGCGCACACCCGGTCCGCCGCTTCGCCCGCGCGATCGGACAGCGGCCCCAGGGGCATGCCGCGCGCGAGCTCGCGTGCAAGCGCCTCGCGCACGAACGGCGGATTGTGGCCGAACATCGCGACGCCGAAGCCCATCGCGAAGTCGCGGTACGCCCGCCCGTTCACGTCGGTGATCGTGGCGCCCTGCCCTTCGCCGGCGACGATCTGGTAGATCAGCTCCTTCCAGTCGGCACGGAATCCGGCGAGGTTGCGGCCCGACGCGAACGGCATGCGATGCGCATCGGCGTGCCGCTTCGACTCGCTCGTGAGCGCCTCGTACCGGGGGACGATCTCGCGAATGTGCTCGCGCTGGCGCGCAGCCGCTTCCTCGGAGAGCGACGACTTCCCCGGACGGTTCGGCAACACTGCCTCCGTCCGTGGCTTCGCCGTGCCCGCGGCCGTCTCGGTGCCGCGCTGCGGCGGCACGCGGCTGCTCGCCGCGGCATCCACCGCGCGGCGCGCCCCGCGCTCCGCGATGTACTCGGCGAGGCTCGCCAGCGTCGCTCCCTCGTCGTGCAACCGGCTCAGCTCGACCTCGACGCCCAGCTCGCGCACGATCAATTGGCGCGCTTGAATGAGCATTATCGAATCGATGCCGAGGCTGAACAGATTGGCGCCCGTCTCGACGGTGGCGGCCGCCGGACCGCCGACGCTGGCGATGATCGACGCCAGCACCGCGAGCACGTCGCTCGTGCCGAGGACCGGTCGCTCCATCGGCAACTCCGACGGCCGCTCATCCGCACCCACGCCTGAGCGCTCGATGCGCACGGCGCCCGCGTCCCGTGAGCCCGCCGCGCCGCTTCCGCCGTGCCGCCAGAAGCGGCGGCGCTCGAGCGGCGAACCCGGACCGCGCGCCCGTGGTCCATTGGGACTGCCCTCGAGCGCTCGCCACGCGACGTCGACGCCGTTCACGTACAGCCGGCCGATCGCCTCGAGCAGTTGCCGCGGCGCATCGGCGCCGCGACGCATGGATGCGATCCAGGCACGCGCCGGCTCGCCGACGCACTGCGCGGCGAGCCCGGTGAGCACCGAGGAAGGCCCGAGCTCGAGGTAGGTCCGCACGCCCATGGCATCCGCCGCGCGCACCGCATCCACGAAGCGAACTGGCTCGAGCGCCTGGCGCGTCCAGTACTCGGGCAACGACATCGCATCCGGCGCGAGCACCTCGCCAGTGACGGTCGATAGGATCGGAACATTCGGTTCTCGCCACGCGAGGTCGCGCACCACACGCTCCAGCTCGGGGCACGCGGGCTCCATGAGCGGCGAGTGGAACGCGTGCGACACATCGAGACGCGTGTGGCGCACGTGCAGCGCCTCGAGCGCGCGCTCGACGTCGGCGATCGCGTCGACGTCGCCCGAGATCGTGACGACCTCCGGCGCATTGACCGCCGATACGACGACCGCGCCGCGCGCGCACGAGAGCACCGCGGCGACGCGCTCCTCCGGCGCGAACACCGCCGTCATCGCGCCGGCGCGCTCCACCGCCTGCATCGCTCGGCCGCGCGTCGCCGCCAGGCGGAGCGCATCGCCTGCGTCCAGCACGCCGGCCGCGCACGCCGCCGCAATCTCCCCGACGCTGTGGCCGATCACGACGTCGGGCCGCACGCCCGCCTCCCGCCACACGCGAACGAGCGCGAGCTCGAGCGCCACGATCGCGACCTGCGCCGCGGCGGTCTGGGCAAGGGCGTGATCGTCGAGATCGAACAGCAGCGTTGCGAGCGGCTGCGCGAGATGCGGCGCGGCGAGCGCTTCGAGCTCGTCGAGCGCGCGGCGGAAGACCGGATCGCGATCGTAGAGCGCGCGACCCATGCCGGCGTATTGCGACCCCTGCCCCGTGAAGAGCCAGGCGAGCTTTCCCGGCTCCTGCAGCGTAGGCGCGAACGGGCGCACGGCGCGGAGCTGTTCTGCCAACGGGCGTTCGGCGTCGACGATCCAGGCTCGTCGCACGCGAGCGTGCGCGCGACCGACGCGCGACGTTCGGGCCGCCGCGCCCGCGAGCAGCTCGGCGCCGGCGCCGGCCCAGGCGTCGTGCACGCGCGCCGTCCCTTCATCGCTCGCCGCCGAGGCGACGAAGAGCGTCGGCCCTTGCTCGCGATCGTCCGCCGGTCGGGCAGCCACCGCCTCGCCGATGACGACGTGTGCGTTCGTCCCGCTCAGCCCGAACGAGCTGAGGCCCGCCACCCGCGTCATCCCGTCCGGGGTCCAGGCGCGCAGTGCGGTCGGCACGTCGAACGCGACGCTTCCCCAGTCGAAGTGCGGCGTGCGTTCCGCGAGGTGCAAGTGCGGCGGAATTGCCGCGTGCTCCATCGACAGCACGACCTTCATCAGTCCAGCGAGACCCGCCGCCGCCTCGAGGTGTCCGAGATTCGTCTTCACGGAGCCGACGGTGAGCGGCTGCGCGCCGACGACATCCGCGAGCGCGTGCAGCTCGATCGGATCGCCGAGCGCGGTCGCGGTGCCGTGCGCCTCGACGTAGCTCACGTCGCGCGGATCGAGGCGGGCGTTCGCGAGCGCGGCGCGAATCACCTCGCGCTGCGCGCGTCCATTCGGCGCGGTGAGCCCCGTGCTCGCGCCGTCCTGATTGATCGCCGACCCCAGGACGTAGGCGCGCACCGGATCGCCGTCGCGCCGCGCGTCGTCGGCGCGCCGGAGCAGCACGGCCGCGCACCCCTCGCCGCGCACGAATCCGTTCGCGGTCGCATCGAACGTGCGGCAGCGCGCGTCGGGCGAGAGCGCCGAAAGCCGGTCGAGCCCGACCGCGATCTCGGGTTCGACGATGAGCTGCACGCCCGCGACGATCGCGGCGTCGCACTCGCCGGCGCGCAGGCTCTGCACGGCGAGATGGAGCGCGACGAGCGACGACGAGCACGCGGTGTCGAGCGCCATCGCGGGCCCGCGCAGGCCGAGGACGTACGCCACGCGCCCGGCGGCGATGCTGAGCGCCGATCCCGTGAGCGTGTACGCGTCGAGCATCGGGCTCGCGGCGTGCAACTGGCTGCGCGCGTAGTCGGCGTTCGAGATGCCCACCCACACGCCCGTTCTGCTGCCGCGCAGCGAGCGCGGATCGATCGCTGCATCCTCGATCGCGTGCCACGCGACCTCGAGCAGCGCGCGCTGCTGCGGGTCCATGCCGGCCGCCTCGGCGTCGGAGATGCCGAAGAGCGCCGGATCGAACTCGTCGATGCGCTCGAGAAATCCGCCACGTCGCAGGTGCGGTGCGGCGAGTCGCGACCACGCGCCCGCCACGTCGGCGTCGCGCTCCGCGGGATACTCACGGATCGCGTCGCGTCCCTCCGCGAGCAGTTCCCAGAAGGCGGCCGGCGACTCCGCGCCGCCCGGAAAGCGGCACCCCATGCCGACGATCGCGATCGGGCCGAACCGCTCGCGCTCGGCGCGCTCGAGCCGCGTCCGGGCCTCGCGCAGCGCATGGAGCATGCGGGCGTCGTGCGCCTGTGCGTCCGGGGCGCTCATCTCAGCTCCGATCGTCGGCCGCGAGCAACCGCTCGATTTCCTCCAATTCGCGTTCGGCATCGAACGCGGGATTCGCCACCGGCAGCGCCGGCACGCGGCCGTTCGCGGCCGGCCGCGGCCGTTCGGTGCCCCGTTCACGGCACAGATACTCCGCCAGCTCCTCGATGGACGAGTAGTCGAACGCCACCGTCGTCGGGAGCTTCACGTCCAGCGCACGTTCGATACGATTGCGCAACTCCACCGCCATCAATGAATCGAGTCCGAGGTCGAAGAAACCCGCCGTCACGTCGACGCCGCCGGTGCGGCCGGTGACCTGTAACACTTCTTGAATGAGCAGAGCCTGTACGCGGTCGCGCTGGCGCGCCGCCGCGGCCTCGCGGAGCGCCGGCGACGCAGCGCGGGCGGCGGGCACTGCCGCCTCGTGCGCGCGCGCGGGTTGCTCCCCCGCGGACGACGCGGTCGCTCGGTACCAGTGCCGCCGCCGGTCGAAGGCGTACGTGGGCAGGTCGACGTGCGCACCCGGGACATACAGGCCGTGCGTCCCGTCCACCGCACCGGCGATCCAGGCGCCGCCGAACTGTCGCAGCGACTCCTCCGACCGTTCCACGGCGCCGCGCGGCGCC
>DASZUN010000046.1:0-3919 GCA_035547615.1 Gemmatimonadaceae bacterium
ACGATCGACGGCCAGTCGGTGACGGTGCGGGAGGGAACGACGATCCTCGCCGCCTGTCGCGAGATCGGCGTCGAGATTCCGACGCTCTGTTTCCTCGACACGCTGCATCCGGTGAACGTGTGCCGCATCTGCGTCGTGGAGCTCGAGGGCGCGCGGGTGCTCGTGCCGTCGTGCTCGCGGGCGGCCGAGGACGGGATGGTCGTGCACACCAACTCGCCCCGGGTGAAGCACAGCCGCAAGCTCGTGCTCGAGCTGCTCGCATCGTCCGTCGACCTCTCGACCACGCCGAAGATCGCGGAATGGATCGAGGAGTACGACGCGAAGCCCGATCGCTTCGGGCCGCCGGCGCCAAGCGCGCCCGCGGGAACGCGCGACGCGTCGGTGCCGGGGCATCACGAGCCGCCGGACGTGCGCTACGCCGCGACCGTGGCCGAGCCGACGAAGGTCGACAACGATCTGTACGTCCGCGACTACGCGAAGTGCATCCTGTGCTACAAGTGCGTGGAGGCGTGCGGCCCGGATCACCAGAACACGTTCGCCATCGCGGTCGCCGGACGCGGCTTCGACGCCCACATCTCGACCGAGTTCGCGGTCCCGCTGCCGGAATCGGCGTGTGTCTATTGCGGCAACTGCATCGCCGTCTGTCCCACGGGGGCGCTCATGGCGAAGCGCGAGTACGACATGCGTGGCGACGGGACCTGGCGCGACGAGCACGAGACCACGGACACGATCTGTCCGTACTGCGGCGTGGGCTGCACGCTGCGGCTGCACGTGGTCGACGGCGAGATCGTGAAGGCCACGTCGCCACTCGAGAACACGATCACGCAGGGCAATCTCTGCATCAAGGGACGATTCGGCTGGCGGTTCGTGCAGAACCGGGCCGCTGAGGGCGCGCGTGGCAACGGCGCGGACTGAGCTTCCCTCGCCGGACGTCGGATACGCCGATGCGCTGACGACCGTGCCGATGCTCCGCATCGGTGACGGGGGCGTGTCGAGCGACGAGGCCGCCGTCGCCGAAGAGGTGCCGGTCGCGCTCGTGTACAACGGCCGCTCGCACGTGGTGGTGATGGCGACGCCGGCGGATCTGGAGGATCTCGCGGTGGGCTTCAGCCTGACCGAAAGCGTCGTCGCGTCGGCGGCGGAGATCGAGCACCTCGACGTCGTGCGCGCGAGCCACGGCATCGAGCTGCAGATGGCGGTGCCGGCCGAACGCGCCGCGGCGCTCCAGGACCGGTCGCGCGGCATTCCGGCGCGGACGAGCTGCGGGCTGTGCGGCGTGGAGAGCATCGCCGAGCTGCTCCGCGCGCCGGAGCGGGTGCCGCACACGCTCGCCGTCGCCCGCGACGCGATCTTCCGTGCGGCGCACGAGCTGGGCGCATCACAGAAGTTGAATAACGAAACGAATACGGTGCACGCGGCGGCGTGGGCGGATCCGTCCGGCGAGATCCGGCTCGCGCGCGAGGACGTGGGCCGCCACAACGCGCTCGACAAGCTGCTCGGCGCGCTCGCGCGGGCCGGCACGCCGGCGAACGCCGGATTCGTGCTCGTGACGAGCCGGGCAAGTTACGAGATGGTGCAGAAGTGCGCGGTGCGCGGCGTCGAGCTGCTCGCCGCGATCTCACGACCGACGGGCCTCGCGATCCGATTCGCGCAGGCCTCCGGCGTGACGCTGGTCGGATTGGTTCGCGGACGGTCCGCGAACGTGTACATCGGGCATCAACGTCTCACCTGAGCCGTCGCGCCTCCGCGCGCGCTGACAAGAGGATCATTCCGTGAGCACAACGGCCGTTCCGTCGGATATCGAAATCGCCCAACGCGTGAAGATGCGTCCGATCGAGGACGTCGGCGCCGAGCTCGGATTGAGCCGCGACGATCTCGATTTCTATGGCAAGTACAAGGCGAAGATTCCGCTCGAGATCTCGCAGCAGCCCGTCCGCGGGCGACTCGTCGTCGTCACGGCGACGAACCCCACCCCCGCCGGCGAAGGGAAGAGCACCGTGTCCGTCGGACTCGCGCAGGCGCTCCGCCGCATGGGCCAGAAGGTCGCGCTCTGCATCCGCGAGCCGAGCCTCGGTCCGGTGTTCGGCGTGAAGGGCGGCGCGGCGGGCGGCGGCTACGCGCAGGTCGTGCCGATGGAGGACATCAACCTCCATTTCACCGGCGACTTCCACGCGATCTCCACCGCACACGCGCTCCTCAGCGCGCTGCTCGACAACCATCTGCAGCAGGGCAACGCGCTCGGCATCGATCCGCGGCGCATCACCTGGCCGCGCACGATCGACATGAACGACCGCGCGCTGCGCAAGGTGATCGTCGGCCTCGGCGGCGTGGGCGACGGCATCCCCCGCGAAGAAAAGTTCGTGATCATCCCGGCGAGCGAGGTGATGGCGATCGTCGCGCTGGCGACGAGCCCGCAGGATCTGGAGGAGCGTCTCGCGCGCATCATCATCGGCTCGACGGCCGGGAGCGCGCGACGCCCCGTGACCGCCGGCGAGCTCCGCGCGACGGGCGCGATGGCGCTGCTGCTCAAGGATGCGATCCGCCCGAACCTGGTACAGACTCTGGAAGGAGGGCCGGCGTTCGTACACGCGGGCCCGTTCGGCAACATCGCGCACGGCTGCAACAGCATTCTCGCCACGCGCTCGGCGCTCGCCCTCGCGGATCTCGTCGTCACGGAGGCGGGCTTCGGCTCGGACCTCGGGGCCGAGAAGTTCTTCGATATCAAATGTCGCATGGGCGGGCTCAATCCCGAGGCGGCAGTCATCGTCGCCACGGTGCGGTCACTCAAGATGCACGGCGGGCGAGACAAGAAGGATCTGGGCACCGAGGATCTCGCGGCGCTCGAGCGCGGGCTCCCGAATCTCGAGAAGCACATCGAGAACGTGAAGCACTTCGGCGTCCCGGGCGTGATCGCGCTCAACCGGCGCACGAGCGACACGGAAGCCGAGCTGCAGATGGTGATGGACTTCGCCGATCGCCTCGGGATGCCCGTGGCGCTCACCGAGGTCTGGGAGAAGGGCGGCGCCGGCGGGGAGGAGCTGGGCGCGCGCGTGCTCGAGCTGCTCGACAGCAAGGCCGCCGAGTTCCGGCCGCTCTATCCGACGAACCTCCCGATCAAGCAGAAGATCGACATCATCGTTCGGCAGATCTACGGGGGCGAAGGTGCGGACTACTCGCCGGCCGCGGACCGCGCGATCGATTATCTCGAGTCGATCGGACTCGGCGGCACGCCGGTCTGCATGGCGAAGACGCAGTATTCGCTGAGCGACGACGCGACGAAGCTCGGTCGCCCGCGCGGCTTCCGGATCCAGGTGAACGAGGTGCGCCCCTCCGCCGGCGCCGGCTTCGTGGTCGCGCAGTGCGGCGACATCATGACGATGCCGGGCCTGCCCAAGGAGCCAGCTGCCGAGCGGATCGCCCGGCTGCCGAGCGGGGAGATCGTAGGATTGTTCTAGATCTCCGGCATGAGGATCCGAACGGGGGGGCCGTGAGGCCTCCCCGTTTTCGTTTGCTCATATGGACCGGGACACCGCGGCCGATTTTCATCGGGAGGGCGCGGAGGACGCAGAGGAACGATGCGGGTCATCCCGAGCGCAGCGAGGGATCCTCTTGCTGGGTCGAGATTCCGACCCCTTAGAGAAGATTCCTCGCGTCGCTCGGAATGACGCCGAGGCCTTTCCTCCGCGCCCTCCGCGGCCTCCGCGGTAACACCACGCGCTCCCGCGATTGGAACTATCCCGCCGCCCCGAGCGTACGCTGCTCAGGCCGCCGAGGCAAACGGTTTTGCCCAATCGAGTGTCAAACCCTCGCTGGGCGTTCCTTCATCGTTTCCTAACGATTTTTGCATTGCCGTTTGCATACACAACTACTAGGGTAGTGCGAGCAATCGTCGCGTAGTTCGTCTCCCACCCGATCGAGG
>DASZUN010000047.1:0-3250 GCA_035547615.1 Gemmatimonadaceae bacterium
CGGACAGCTCGGCGTGGTCGCGGGGACAGGCGTGGGCGATCTACGGCTTCACCCAGGCGTACGATGCGACGCATCGTCCGGAGCTGCTGGCGGCGGCGCGAAAAGCTGCGGATTGGTACATCGCGCATGCGCCCGCGGACGGCGTACCGTACTGGGATTTTCGGGATCCAGGCGTCCCGAACGTGGAGCGGGACGCGTCCGCGGCGGCGATCGCGGCTTCTGGCCTCATCTCGCTTAGTAGAGACACTAAGCAACCATTTTCTAGCCAGTATAGCGATTTTGCAGCGCATATCCTTGAATCGCTGCTGACTCGCTACATCGCGCCGGACCCGAGCAACGCGGTTCTCGCGCACAGCGTGGGCGGCAAGCCGCAGGGCGTCGAGATCGACGTCGGGATCGTCTACGCCGACTTTTACCTGCTCGAGGCGATCCGGAAGGAGCGTGCGCTGAGGTCGGGCGCGGGCTGGCCGGAGTAGCCGTTCGGCGGCTCAATCGCGTCGGAGATTCTTTTCCAACTCGACTTCACTATTGACAATATCAATAGCACTCGGCGAACGTATTTGTTACGAAGGCGAACAAAATCCGCGACAATCGTCGAGGATCGCTCCTCTCCACCCTGTTCCGGCTGGCGCTTTCGCCCCACCGCAAGTTCCCGCCGATCCAGACAGCCGAATGCGACTTTGAGCATCAACCCGGCCTCGGGCACGCCGCTCTATCAACAGGTCGCCGCGGACATTCGCCGCAAGATCGTCAACGGCGACATGCCCGTCGGCACGCAGCTGCAGCCGCATCGGCAGCTCGCGGAGAGCTATGGCGTGTCCGTGATCACGATCAACAAGGCGCTCGCCGGGTTGGTCAGCGAGGGCGTGCTCCACAGTCGTGTCGGTCGCGGCACCTTCGTCGCCGTGCGTCCGGCGCCGGTCGAGGGGTCGCGCGCCGAGCGCATGCGATCGGACCGAATGCTGGGGTTCGTGCTGCGTGACCTGAGCAGTCCGTTCTTCTCGCTCATCGCGCACGCCGCGCAGCAGCGCGCCGACGAGTTGGGCTGGGGGCTGCTCTTCTCGTCGAGCTCGAATCGGGCGGACCACGAGGAAGCGCAGATCCAGCGCTTCCGCGCGCTCGGCGCCCAGGGGCTGATCATCGCGTCGATGACGCGCACGTACCGGCCGAGCGAGGCGATCCGTGCGCTGCACGACGCGGCGTTTCCGTACGTGATGGTCTCGTACACCGAGGGCGAGTCGGTGCCCTTCATCGGCCTCGACCTCGATCGCGCGGGCTATCTCGTGGGGCAGCACCTCGTGGCGCTCGGGCGGACGCGATTCGGCTACGTGGGCGATTCGTTTCTCAGCCCGCTCGCCGAGCTGCGTGCCGGCGGCTATCGCCGCGCGGTGCGCGAGCACGGGTTCAGCGTCGACCCGGCATTCGTCTTCGAATATCCGTTCGAGGGCGAGTGGAACGACTACCGCTCCGGCTTCGCGGTCGGGCGGCACGTCGCGACGCTGCCGGTCCGGCCCGACGCGATGTTCGTGTTCAACGACATCGGCGCGATCGGGTTCGAGGACGGCCTGCTCGAGTCGGGCGTTCGCGTGCCGCAGGACATCGCGGTGGTGGGGCTCGACGACATCGAGCTCGCCGCGCGCGCGCGCGTGCCGTTGACGACGATCCGGCAGCCCACGGACCGGATCGGCGCCATGGCCGTGGACGCGCTCGTCGCGCAGCTGCACGGCGACCGGCGCCCGATGCGGCAGCTGTTGTCCCCCGAGCTCGTCGTGCGCCGCTCCTGCGGCGCGGCCGGCGACGAGCCGGGCATTGACCACGATCTCGCCCGTCCCCGGGCGTTGCGCTCGCTCAAAGAGCGGTCGGCGATGAGGGAACCGTTATGAGTCTATTCCTACAACGAGGGAGTGTTGCCATGAGGTGGGCGTATCGCTTCGTCCTGACCCTGGCCCTGTTCGCCGTGCCGGGCGCGCTCGCCGCCCAGGGCACCACGGGGCGCATCAGCGGCACCGTCGTCGACAGCGCGTCGGGCGAGCCGCTGGTCGGGGCCAACGTCATGATCGTCGGCACGCGCTTGGGCGCGGCGACGAACTCGGACGGGCATTACACGATTTCCGGCGTGCCCGCGGGCACGCAGCAGCTCCGGTTCCAGCGCATCGGCTATCGGCCGCAGACGCGGAGCGTGACCGTGACCGCGGGCCAGACGCTCACCGAGAACTTCCGGGTGCACGCGCAGTCCGTGCAGCTCGAGTCGGTGGTGTCGGTCGGCTACGGCACGCAAAGCAAGCGCGACGTGACCGGCTCGGTGGCGTCGGTCACGATGGACGCGCTGCACCAGGCGCCGATCCAGAGCGTGGACCAGATGCTCCAGGGCACGGCGCCCGGCGTCCAGGTGACGACGGCGTCGAGCGAGCCGGGGGGCGCGATGACGGTCCGCATCCGCGGCACGTCGTCGATCACCGGCAACTCCGAGCCGCTCTACGTCATCGACGGCTTCCCGGTCGAAAACGACATGGACGACGTCTCGGCGGGCGACGCGGGCCGCTCGCGCACCACGCCGCCCAATCCGCTCGAGACGCTCGACCCGAGCGACATCGAGTCGATCTCGATCCTGAAGGACGCCTCGGCGACGGCGATCTATGGCGCGCGCGGCGCGAACGGCGTCGTGATCATCACGACGAAGCAGGGTCGCGGCACGACGCCCAAGTTCACGATCGACGCCTACACCGGCGTGTCGAACGTGGCGAAGCGGTACGACCTGCTGAACACCAAGCAGTACATGGATTACGCGAACGCGTACGGCGAGGGCTCGAGCACGCCGTTCACGCCGTTCCCGGACAGCGTCTACAACGCGATCCTCTCGTCCGGCATCAACACGAACTGGCAGGATCAGATCTTCCAGACCGGACTTACGCAGAACCTGCAGCTCTCGGTCAACGGCGCGACCTCGGCGGCGAGTCCGACGCGCTACGCGCTCTCGGGCGGCTACTTCAATCAGGGTGGCGTCGTCATCGGCTCCGGCATCCGCCGGCTATCGGCGCGCCTCAACCTCGATCAGTCGTTCGGCGACCGCGTGCAGTTCGGCGGGACGGTGACGGCGGCGCAGGCGCGGACCAAGGCGACGCCGACCGGCGGCCAGCAGAACGGCAACGCGGGCGCGGTCTCGGCGGCGCTGCAGTACGTGCCGATCCTCCCGGTGAAGCGCCCCGACGGCACGTTCTCGTACATCTACACGGACCTGAACGCGTACAAC
>DASZUN010000048.1:0-25543 GCA_035547615.1 Gemmatimonadaceae bacterium
GGCGATGATCGTTGCGACCTGCGCCTGCTCGCCGGCGTCGAGCACGAAGATGTCACCGAGGGGCGGCGTCGGGGTCTTCTCGCACTCGATGATCGGCGGGTGCTGGCCGCTGGCGATCGCGGAAACGATCGGCATCCCGATCAGCGAGTTCGTCGTGGGGGTGCAGGTCGTGGGGTCGACGATGATCTGCTTGTGGGTCGCCGCGTCGAGCGCTCCAACGAAGGCCTGACTCTGAAGCGCCCGGGCGGTGAACATCACCGGGATTTGCGACACCGGTGCCACGCCGATCAGAACACCCTTGAGCCCCTGTGCCCCGGCGACGAGCTGGTTGATCATTGCCGAGTAGGATTGGACGAACTTCGTCTGCGGGGTGGCGCCCGCGGGCTGCCCCAGGATCGCGAAGCTCAGGATGTCGTTGTTCCCGACCCAGACCGTCGCGAAGGTCGGGTGCGCGTCGAGCGCCTTCCGGACCATGGTCTTTCCGCCCAGGAACAGTTCGGTGAGGGCGTTCGAGTCGGGGCCCACGATGGCCGTTGGATCGACCGAGTTGATGCCCGGCACCGCCACATTGTTCAGCGTCGCCGTGGCGCTGGAGCCCGTCCGGAGCAGACAGGTGCTCCCGGTGGACGACGCGCCACCTACGCGGGCCTGGGTCTGAAAGTTCGCGATCGGCGGCGGGCAGCCCGGCATGTTGAGCGCCGGGTAGGCGAACCGCGTCCCCATGGACCGTGCGAGGAGCACCGCATAGCTCTGGCGCTGGGTGGAGTCGTTGATCCCGCCGGACTCATAGCCCGCGGTGATGCTGTTGCCCAGCGCGACGTAGCTCTGGAAGATGTTGTTGGCGGGGGTCGTGGTAACGACCGACGCGTCCGAGTTGCAGCCGGCGACGAGCGCGCCGGTGGCGCCCAGCAGGAGGGCGCCGCGAAGCAGCTTGTGCGTGCGTGACATCCGTGTTCTCCTGGGCGGTTAGAAGGACGCTCTGAGCGTGAACGAGAAGATGTTCGCCGAGAGGGTGTAGACGCCGGTATTCAGGTCGGCGGCGGTCTGCGACTCACTCGTGCGCTCCACGATCCGGCCGCGGGCGCCCGGCGTCGACACGTGGGCGTAGCTCGCGTCCAGGCTGTAGCGCGTCATGAATGGAATGCCGACGCCCGCGGTGACGTAGGCGCGATCCTGCTCCGGAAGGAGCGGCGTGACCGTTTCCGGCGGCGCGGCGCTCGCCACGCCGGCGAACCCGGCGCGCAGCTTCCAGCCGTCGGTCGGGATGGTGTATTCGGCGCCGAGGCGAATGGCCGACGAGTTGTTGTAGTCCTCGATCAGCACGCGGCTCGGCGCGGAGCCCTTGAAGTTCACCGGAAGCACGTTGAACTGCTTCCAGCCCACCCACGCGTAGTCCGCCTCGAGCAGCCAATCCTTGTAGCCGCTGTACGACAGCCCGGCCTGGAGCTGCGCCGGGTGATTGATGTGGGTCGAGACCTTCTGGGCCACGAGCGCCCCGCCGGTGCGGAACTGCGGCGCGACGAGCGAATCGATCGGCGTGCCCGCGCTGAACGGCGGCTGCACGGTGCCTCCGATCACGAGGCCCGTGGGGGTCTGTGTGAACGTCGCGTCGGCATTGTCATACTTGAAATCGAGCGGCGTGAGGAAGCGGACGCCGACGTTCCAGTTCGGCGTAGGATGTCCGTTCACCGCGATCTGCGCGCCGAACGCCGAGGCGCTGCCCTTGAGCCGAGCGATGCCGAACTGCGTGCCGCTGGCGATTCCCAGCGACGCGAAGCTGACGCCCGGGATTCCCGTCCCCTGCTCCGAGAGATCGAGCGCCTGGATCAACTCGACGGTCGAGTGGCCCCAGATCGGGCCACCGCCGATC
The DNA here is from genome assembly GCA_035547615.1 of Gemmatimonadaceae bacterium. Lineage (GTDB taxonomy): Bacteria > Gemmatimonadota > Gemmatimonadetes > Gemmatimonadales > Gemmatimonadaceae > JAQBQB01. The sequence continues at coordinate 1,871 of DASZUN010000048.1, forward strand.
GACCACTTATCGGTGAGCTGCCAGGCGAAGTTCGGCTGCACGTAGATGGTCGCCAGGGCGGCCTTCTCGGCCTCGAAACGGCCTGGGAAATCCGGCCGCCACTGGGAGGTCAACCCGTACGGGACGTATACGCCAATGCCCCATGCGGCTTTGCTCGACGGGGCGTGATAGTTCAGGAAGAAGTTGGGAATGGTCTTCGTCGGCTCGTCGGCGTCGAACACCGCGCCGGTGCTGTCCTGCTTGAAGCGGCCCTTGATCGCGATCACGGCCGCGCCGAGCGAAACGTTCCAGCCGGGCAGCGAGGCGGCGGCCGCGGAGTTCCAGTAGATGGTCGATGGGTCGCGGCACGGGGACGCGGTCGTGGCGAAGCCGCGCCCAATGGCGCAGGAGCCGATCTCGTTCAGCCCGAACGCCTGCGCGCCAAGGCTGACGGGAGCGGCGAGGGCCGCGACTGCGGTGAAGAGGCGTACGACTCGGTGAGATCTCATGATCGATCCTCAGACAGGGATACGACGACTCAGCGAAACGGGTCAGTATACCGACGTCGGTGCCGACAATGGGCCGGGGATTCCACCACAGCGCGCCCGGTGGCATGCAACTGGCCGAGGCGGTGCCCAGCCAGCAATCCCAAATATCGCGGAATACCCATGAGCATTTCTAGGATGGACGATGCCACGGTCGTCGGCCCCAGCACGTCGGCCTCGACGCGCGTGCTGACCCCGGACGCACTGGACTTCGTCACGCGCCTGCACCGGGAATTCAATCCGCGCCGGGAGCAGCTCCTGGCACTCCGCGCCGAGCGCCGCCGCAGGATTCAGGCCGGGGAGCGGCTCGAGTTTCCGCGTGAAACGCTCAACGTCCGGGAATCGGAGTGGCACGTCGCGCCCGCGCCTGGCGACCTCGCGGATCGCCGCGTGGAGATCACCGGGCCGGTCGATCGAAAGATGATGATCAATGCTCTCAATTCGGGAGCAAAAGTATTCATGGCGGATCTGGAGGACGCTCTCTCGCCCACCTGGTCGAACGTGGTCGACGGGCAGGCGGACCTGATGGACGCGGTGCGGCGCACGCTCTCGCTCGATACGGCCGAGAAGCAGTATCGGCTGAACGACGAGATCGCCACGCTCCTGGTGCGTCCGCGGGGCTGGCATCTCATCGAATCCCACGTGCTGGTCGACGGCGCGCCGATGTCGGCCAGCCTGTTCGACTTCGGGTTGTACTTCTTCCACAATGCGCGCGAGCTGATCGAGCGGGGCACGGGGCCGTACTTCTATCTGCCGAAGATGGAGAGCCGCCTCGAGGCGCGGCTCTGGAACGACGTGTTCGTGTACGCGCAGGAGGCGCTCGGCATTCCGCGCGGAACGATCCGCGCCACGGTGCTGATCGAGACGATCCTCGCCGCGTTCGAGATGGACGAGATCCTGTTCGAGCTCCGCGAGCATGCGTCCGGTCTCAACGCTGGCCGGTGGGACTACCTGTTCAGCGTCATCAAGGTCTTCCGCGACCGGCCCGACAGCGTGCTGCCGGATCGCGCGCAGCTCACGATGACGGTGCCGTTCATGCGCGCCTACACGCAGCTGCTCGTCCGCACGTGTCATCGGCGGCAGGCGCACGCGATTGGCGGGATGGCCGCCTTCATTCCGAGCCGTCGCGATCCGGAGGTGAACGCGCGGGCGCTGGCCAAGGTGCGCGAGGACAAGGAGCGCGAATCGGGCGACGGCTTCGACGGCACGTGGGTGGCGCATCCGGATCTGGTGCCGGTGGCGCGGGACGTGTTCGACCGCGTGCTCGCCGACAAGCCGAATCAGAAGGATCGGCTGCGCGACGACGTGCACGTGGACGCGGCGCAGCTCACCGATCTCACCGTGCCGGACGGCGCGGTCACGCTCGCCGGGATCGAGACCAACGTCGACGTGGCGCTCCAGTACATCGAGGCGTGGCTGCGCGGCCAGGGCGCCGTGGCGATTCACAATCTCATGGAAGACGCGGCGACGGCGGAGATCTCACGTTCGCAGCTCTGGCAGTGGGTCCGGCACGAGGCGGCGGTGGCCGACGACGGCACGCTGAGCGCGCAGGGCTATCGCGACGTGCGCGATCGGGTGCTCGCGAGCCTGCGCGCGGCCGGCGCGCCGGGTGCGCGGTGGGACGACGCCGCGGCGCTGCTCGATCTCCTCGTGCTCGGCGAGTTTCAGGAATTTCTCACGGTGCCCGGATACACCTTGCTCGACCAACGCGTGACTTGAGCGCCGCATCAGGCGGAGGGGGAAGGATGAACGCAACGCACAGTACGACCGAGGCAGCCGCGCTCGAGCGGGCGTGGGCGTCCGACGCGCGCTGGACGGGCATCGAGCGCACGTACACCGCGGAGGACGTGCTCCGCCTGCGCGGATCGGTGCGCATCGAGCACACGCTCGCGCGGCTTGGCGCGGAGCGCCTCTGGGAGCGGCTCAGCTCCGGCCGGTTCGTGCGGACGTTCGGCGCGATGACGGGCGCACAGGCGGTGGAGATGGTGCGCGGTGGGCTCGAGGCGATCTATCTGAGCGGCTGGCAGGTGGCCGCGGACGCGAACCTCGCCGGACAGACCTATCCGGATCAGAGTCTCTATCCGAGCAACTCGGTGCCGATGGTCGTCCGCCGTCTCAACAACGCGTTGCTGCGCGCCGACCAGATCGAGACGGCGGAAGGCGGCGCGCAGCGCGACTGGCTCGTGCCGATCGTGGCCGACGCGGAGGCGGGATTCGGCGGGCCGCTGCACGCGTTCGAGTTGATGAAGAGCATGATCGAGGCGGGCGCGTCGGGCGTGCACTTCGAGGACCAGTTGGCGGCGGAGAAGAAGTGCGGGCACATGGGCGGGAAGGTGCTCGTGCCCACGTCGCAGTTCGAGCGCACGCTGACGGCCGCGCGCCTCGCCTCGGACGTGCTCGACGTAGCGAGCGTGATCATCGCGCGCACCGACGCACTGGGGGCGCCGCTGCTGATGAGCGACGTCGACGAGCGCGATCGCGAGTTCCTGAGCGGCGAGCGGACGGCCGAGGGGTATTACCGCGTGAGCGGCGGAATGAAGTCCGCGATCGCGCGCGGGCGCGCGTACGCGCGGCTGGCCGACGTCGTGTGGTGCGAGACGTCGACGCCCAATCTCGACGAGGCGAAGCAGTTCGCCGAGGGGATTCGCGACGCCTATCCCGACAAGGTGCTGGCCTACAACTGCTCGCCGTCGTTCAACTGGGAGCGCAACCTCGACGCGCACACGATCGCGAAATTCCAGCGCGAGCTGGCGGCGATGGGCTACATGTTCCAGTTCATCACCCTCGCGGGGTGGCACCTCGTGAACCTGAACACGTTCGAGCTCGCGCACGCCTACGCGACGGAGGGGATGCCGGCCTACGTGCGCGTGCAGCGGCAGGAGTTCGCGCGCGAGGCGGACGGCTACACCGCGACGAAGCACCAGCGCGAGGCAGGCACGGGATACTTCGACCGGGTGCTGACGACCATCACGGGCGGCGAGAGCTCGACCGCGGCGCTGCGCGGCTCGACCGAGGCGGAGCAGTTTCGCGCGGCCGTGAACGGCGACGGGGCGGAGAAGCCGCGCGACGTGGTGCCGCTCGCCGACGCGCCCACGCTCGACGAGCTGAACCCGCCGTCGGCGGCGTGAGCGAGACACGAACCGCGTCCACGGCGTGGACGCGGTTCGCGTTCAGGGGTCGAGGACCAGGCTCAGATACGCGGTGACCCGCTTCCGGAGCGGCGCGTCGAGCGATTCGCCGATCCCGAGCTGCGCGCGCGCCGCCGGCGTGCCGGCGACCGCGATGTTGGGCACCGCCATCGACCAGTCCAGTCCGACGACGCGATGCCAGCTCGCAAACCGCGCGTCGAGCGGCGCGGTGCTGCCAGCCCAGAAGTACGGCGCGAGCGTCGGCGTGGGCAGCGCGACGCGATATGTGAATACTGATGAGCCTTCGCTAATGGCCGTCGGCAGCACGGGCATCGGCAGTCGTTGCGTGAGCAGCACGCGGTCGACGAGCGGCGAGGGACCGCCGCCGAGGGCGAAGCGCTCGAACGGAGTCGCGGCATCGGTGCGGCCGTAGGCGGCGGACACGGCGAACGGCAGCACGCGCGGGCCGGCCGTGGCCAATCCGAGACTCGCGACCGCGCGGTAGAACCGTCGATCGAAGCTGTGGCCGCCGGTCAGACTGCCGCTCGCCGTCTCCGTGACCGACGCACCGAGGCCGCGCTGCGTCCACGCGATCGCGCCGTCGGCGACGGCCAGCGCGCGCGTGGTTCGGCGGTCGGCGTCCGGGATCGCGAGTGCGTCGAGTTGCCGATCGACGCGCCCGACGCTCGCCGCGACGCGATAGCGGGCCTGCCACGTATCGAACAGCGCAGCGCCGTCGGACGCGATCTCGCCACCGATAAGCCGCGCGTCGACGTTCGCCGACGACGGGACGCCGGCGCGTTTCCAGCTCGCGCGCTGCGCCGCACCGAAGAGCTGCGCGCGCAGCGCGGGCCGCGTCCCACGCCAGGTGAGATCCAGCGCGGCGCCGCGCCAGGTGGCCGGCTCGCCGAACGCGGCCTTCGCGAGGATCTCGCTGCGCGCGATCAGGTCGCTGCTCACGAGCCCGAGGCCGGCGCTCGCGCCGTCGCCACCGTACTGCGCGGTCGGGAGCCAGCGAAACAGGCGATCAGAGATCTCATAATCGCGCGGCGCCGAGACGGGATTCGCGCCGAAGGTCGCGGTGGTCGCGGCTGGCGGCGGCAGGGCGGGCGCGAGCCCGGTCGCGAGCGTGATTGGCGTGCTCGCCGGATGCGGCGGCGCGCGACGCAGATCGTAGCCGCGCGGATAGAGCGACAGGAACCACACGGAGCTGTCCGCCGGATTCACCACGGGCGCGACGGCGGCGCCGATCGCGGAGGTCCACGCCGTCCAGGTGTTCGTGGCAAGATCGACGCGATCGACGTTCGGCACGCCGCTGCGCTCCGACACGGCGACGAGCGCACGCGGCCCGAACCAATCGGCGTCGTACGCGCTCGACTCGCGGTCGGACGGCACGATCGCGAGCGTTTGCCCGCCCGTGTCCGCGACGGCGAGCGCCCACACCGGGCCGCGGTGTACCGCCACGACGAACCGGCTGCCGTCGGGCGACACGCGCGGACGGTAGTACGTGACCTCAGGGTCCCCGCGCAGGATCGCGCGAGTCGCGCCCGTGCGCAGATCGACCGCCACGACGTCGCACCAGCCGTGCAGACATTGCGTCGCGATCGCGGAGCGGCCGTCGGGGAGGGGATCGGGATCGCGCACCGAGGCGCCCCGCGTGATGCGGCGCACGCGATGCGCCGCGGTGTCCCACAGGTACACGTCGGGGCGCAGCGAGCCGTCGCCCTGTGCGGTGTTGCGCCAGAGCAGAATGCGTCCGTCGCGCAGGAAGCGCGGGGATTCGTACGGCGCGCCGCCGGGCGATCGGAGCGTCTCGAGCGGCTTCTTCGGCGACGGATAGATCGAGCGCGCCGGAACGTCTTCGGGATCTCTCTTGAGCAAAATGGAATCGCGCCGCGCGCGTCCGGTATCCGGCTCGGCGGCGGTGCCCCACACCACGACGCGCGACGGAAGCGTCGCCGAACGGACGACGAGCGCGACGCGCTTGCCGTCCGCCGAGATCGCGGGGTCGCCCGTCTGCCAGGCGAGCCGCTGCACGATCGCACCCGTGTCGGCGGCGGCCGTCGCGGCCCGCGCGGCCTCGACGGACTTGACCGTGAGCTCGGCGAGAAACCGGCCGTAGAGCGTGGCGGGCGTTTCGCCGTACACGCCGGTGAACGCCTCGTCGAAGGTGCGGTTCTGCCGCGCCGACAGGCGGCGCCACACGGCGACGAGACTGGAATCTCCGTGTTGCTGGGTGAGCCACTCGATGAACGCCGAGCCCGCGAGATAGGCGAACTCGCCGCCGCCATAGCCGCCGGCCGCGTCGAGCTGGTCATAGCGCGGCAGCTGCCCCTCGTACGCCCAGGCGCGCAGGAAGGCGGCACGCCAGGCGCCGTGCGGGCGCCCCGATCCCGTGATGCGGCCTTCGATGAACGTCGCGTAGCCCTCGAACGCCCAGCGCGGCGTGCGCAGCGCGAGCGGGCCGAGGTCGACCGGGAGCGCCTGCCAGAGGTGGCGCGTGAACGGGTTCCGCGAGGGGCGCGACAGGTGCGCGATGTGCCCGAACTCGTGCGAGATGAGCATCTCGCCCCACACGCGGAAGTTGCCGATGTCGTCGCGCGGCGACGGCGGCGTCGCCCAGAGGTCGATCTCGGGCTGGTTCAGGTAGGGCCACGCCGAGCCGTTAGAATTCTCATATGGATCGTGGACCAGCACGTGCGTGCGGTGCGGCGGCGAATAGCCCACGAGCTGCGTGACCGCGGAGTCGATCGCGTCGGCGTGGCGCGCCACCTCGCGCGTCCAGTCGGCGAAATCGTCCACGTAGTGGAAGACGAAATGCCGAGTCTCGATCGTCTTCCAGGTGAGCCAGGGCCGCACGAGCGTCTGCGCGTGCGCGGGGTGGGGCAGCAGCGCGAGGGCGGCGAGCGCGGCGAACGCGGCGAACGCGGCTACACGGCGCAAAAAAAGGACGGGGAATTTCCCCGTCCGGTGAGACCCTGGCGCCATCGACATCGCACGTCGGCTATCGCCGGCCGGTCAGCGCTGTGTCTCGGGACGACGCGGAGCGAGACGATCCTGCAACCACGTTGATGGAATGACGAACAGCGGCGTCAGGAAGAATCCGAGCAGCGTGTTCAGCCAGATCAGCGCGATGTAGAAGCAGCCCAGGCCGAGGCTGACCCAGAGCGTGCCGAGCGGTCCATGCGTTTCCAAAGCGATTGCTCCTGAGGATGGATCGAACGACGGAAACTTACTCAGGCCGTTCGCACGGTTCCAGAGCCGAGCCCCGCTATCTTTCGTCTCGTGACCTTGCGCGAGATCACCTCTGTTCGGCAGTCGGTGCGAGCCGCCCTTGGCAAGCACCAGCGAGTCGTGCTCGCCGTCTCCGGCGGGCTCGATTCCATGGTGCTGCTCGACGCGGCCGCGAGCTCCGTTCCGCGCGAGCGGCTGGTGGTGGCGACGTTCGATCACGCGACGGGAACGCCGGCGGCGGCCGCCGCGGCGCTCGTTGCGCGCCGCGCCGAGGCGCTCGCGCTCGAGTGCGTGTCCGAGCGCGCCGTGGGCGAGCTGCACGGCGAGGCCGAGCTGCGGGACGCACGCTGGACGTTTCTTCGGCGCGTCGCCGAGGAGCGCGCGGCCGTGGTCGCGACCGCGCACACGCTCGACGATCAGATCGAGACCGTGCTGATGCGCGTGCTTCGCGCCGCCGGCGCGCGCGGACTCGCCGCGTTGTACGCGGAAGGCGACGTCGCGCGTCCGCTGCTCCGCTTCCCGCGGCGCGATCTGGCGCGCTATGCGCGGAACGAAGGGCTCGTGTGGGTGGAGGATCCGTCCAACGCGACGCCGGTCTACCTGCGCAATCGGGTCCGCCACGATCTGCTGCCCGCCCTGCGCCGCGTCAGGCCGGGAATCGACGACGAGCTGCTCAAGATCGCGCGCAAAGCCGCGAAGTGGCGAAGCGATCTCGACGCGCACGTGGACGCGCGGATCGCCGTGCGCCAGCGCCCGCGGGGCGCGGATGTCGACGCGGCGGCGCTCCGTTCGCATCCGGTCGCGGAGCTGCAGGTGCTCTGGCCGGCCATCGCCGCGCGCGCGGGCGTCGTGCTCGACCGGCGTGGCACCGAGCGGCTCGCGGCGTTCACGCATCAGGGCGGCGTGGGCGCTCGAATGCAGCTTGCCGGCGGCTGGCAAGTCGTGCGCTCGCGGGAGGCATTCCAGATCCGCCCCGACGAGTCGCCGGCCGAGGACGCGACCTCGCTCGTCGCCGGCGAGGCGATCCGCTGGGGTGCGTGGCACTTCGCGTCGGTGAGCACGGCTGGTGACGACGACGACTGGTCGGCGGTCCTTCCCGATGACCGCCCGTTGACGGTTCGTCCGTGGGCGCCCGGGGACACGATGCAGCTCAACGAGGGGCGCGCCCCGACGAAAGTGAAGCACCTGCTGACGGACGGGGGATTGACCGGACACGAACGCGCCGGTTGGCCCGTAGTGCTGGCTGGCGATCAGATCGTATGGATCCCTGGAATCCGCCGCAGCTTCGCGGCAGCCGCACGGTCCGGTCGACCGGGGTTACCTTTTGCCTGTGAATACGTCAACTGCTGATCCGCGGCTGCTCGGACGCAAGGTCCGCCGGATCGTCTACACACAGGAAATGATTGCGCAGCGGGTGCGGGAGCTCGGCGCCGAGATCACGGCGTACTATCCCGACGGCGACCTGCTGGTGCTCGGATTACTCAAAGGAAGCTTTATATTTCTCAGCGACCTGGTGCGGGAGATCGGACGCCCGATCCACGTCGACTTTCTGGTCGCATCCAGCTACGGCGATTCGACCGTATCCAGTGGAAACGTCCGGCTGCTCTACGACCCCGAGACCGAGCTCGAGGGTAAGCACATTCTCCTCGTCGAGGACATCGTCGATACCGGCCGTACGTTGAGCCGGCTGATGGATCTACTCCAGGCACGGAAACCGCGTTCGCTGGACATCTGCGCGCTGCTGCACAAGCACCTCGCGACCGAGCTGCGGTACCCGACGAGATTTATCGGCTTCGACGCACCCAATGAGTTCCTTGTGGGGTATGGATTAGATCACGCGGAAAATTTCCGGCACATTCCGTACATAGCGAGCTTGCAGTAATGCCAGGTCCAATTCAACAGAAGCCAAAGAAGGAATTCAGCTGGGGGCGCTTCTCCAAGACGCTCTCGTTCTGGATTCTGATCCTGCTCATCCCGGTCGTGCTGATTCAGCTTTCGGGCAGCAAGGCCGAGGCGTCGAAGCAGATCACGTACACGCAGTATCGGGAAGAGTTGTCACAGGACAACATCGCCAAGGTCACGATCACCGCCGGCAAGACGGTGAACGGGACGTTCAAGAACCGCGTGGCCGTGCCCGGTGACGGCGACACGAAGAATTTCAGCGTGCGCCTCCCGGTCGAGAATTCCGAGGCCGAGGTCGCGGCGCTGAATCAGCACAACGTGCAGATCGACGCGAAGGATGCCGGCGTGTCGGTCACGATGTGGATCGTGAACTTCCTGCCGTGGCTGCTCATCATCGCCTTCTATCTGTTCATGTTCAAGCAGATGCAGGCGGGCGGCGCCAAGGCGTTCTCGTTCGGCAAGTCGAAGGCGAAGCTCCTCACGGGGGATACGCCCAAGATCACCTTTGCCGACGTGGCGGGCGCCGATGAGGCCAAGCAGGAGCTGCAGGAGATCATCGAGTTCCTGCGCGATCCGCAGAAGTTCACCAAGCTCGGCGGCCGACTGCCCAAGGGCGCACTGCTCGTGGGTCCGCCGGGCACGGGCAAGACGCTGCTCGCGAAGGCGGTGGCCGGTGAAGCGGGCCGGCCGTTCTTCTCGATGTCGGGATCTGACTTCGTCGAGATGTTCGTCGGCGTCGGGGCGAGCCGCGTCCGCGACCTGTTCGAGCAGGGCAAGGCCCACGCGCCGTGCATCATCTTCATCGACGAAATCGATGCGGTCGGCCGCCATCGCGGCGCCGGCCTCGGCGGCGGCCACGACGAGCGCGAGCAGACGCTGAACCAGCTCCTCGTGGAGATGGACGGCTTCGAGTCCAACGACGGCGTGATCCTGATCGCGGCGACGAACCGTCCCGACGTGCTCGATCCGGCGCTGCTGCGTCCGGGCCGCTTCGACCGGCAGATCGTCGTCGACGCGCCGGACCTCAAGGGCCGCGAGGGCATCCTCAAGGTGCACCTGCGCAACAAGCCGATCGCGGACGACGTGGACATCACGACGCTCGCGCGCGGCACGCCGGGCATGGCGGGCGCCGATCTCGCGAACCTCGTGAACGAGGGCGCGCTGCTCGCCGTTCGCCGCAGCCATGACAAGATCCACATGATGGATCTCGAAGACGCCAAGGACAAAGTGATGCTTGGCGCCGAGCGCAAGTCGATGGTGATGAAGGACGAGGAGCGCCGGCTCACCGCGTACCACGAGGGTGGCCACGCGATCTGCGCGATGCGCGTCGCGGGCAACGATCCGCTGCACAAGGTCACGATCGTGCCGCGCGGCCGCGCGCTCGGCCTGGCGTTCACGCTGCCCGAGGACGACCGGGTGTCCGTCACCCGCCAGCAGCTCGAGGCGCGCCTGGTGATGGCGTACGGCGGACGCGTGGCCGAGGAGCTGATCTTCGGACATGACCGCGTGACGACGGGCGCCGCGAGCGACATCCAGCAGGCGACGCAGATCGCGCGGCGATACGTGACCCAGTGGGGTCTGTCCGACGCGATTGGCCCGATCCTGGTCGGCGACAACGAGCAGGAGCTGTTCCTGGGGCGCGAGATCCAGCATCGTCGCGAAGTCTCGGAGAAGACGGCGCAGCTGGTGGACGGCGAGGTGAAGCGGGTGATCGACAACGCATACGAGCGCGCCAAGGCGACGCTGGAGGCGAACATCGACCTGCTGCACCAGGTCGCGGCCGCCTTGCTCGAGCGCGAGACGCTCACGCGCGAGGACATCGAAACGCTCGCGCGCGGCGAAGCGCTGCCGCCGCGGACGACCGGTGCGCCGCCGTCGACGCCCGCCCCGGTGCCGCAGCCGGTGCTCGAGCCTCGCCGTACGAATCCGCCCCTGCTGGGCGGACCGGAGCCCAGCCCGGCCTGATCGGCGGGCGGAGGGCAGGGGAGCAGATTCAGAAGTTGCAAAGGCCCGTCGCATCCGCGACGGGCCTTTGTTTCCATGATACATTCGTGTCTGTCGGGGTTCCCGACTTGGACATCGACGCCACCACGCACCGTCTTCGCATGCTCTGGCATCACGCGACCGGAACGCTGTCGCTCGACAAGCCGCGCCTCCTCGGCATCGTGAACGTCACGCCCGACAGCTTCAGCGACGGCGGTCGCTTGCGCACCGTGGACGACGCGCGCCGGCACGTGGAACAACTCGTGCGCGAAGGCGCCGACGTGCTCGACATCGGCGGCGAGTCGACGCGCCCGCAAGGCGCGCTCCCCGTTTCGGCGGACGAAGAGCTGCGCCGGGTGATGCCGGTGATCGAGGCGGTGCGCCGCGACGTGCCCAACGTGCCGGTCTCGATCGACACGGTGAAGGCCCGCGTCGCCGCGGAGGCGCTCGCGGCTGGCGCGTCGATCGTGAACGACGTCTCCGGATTTCGGCTCGACGACGGCATGGCCGCGGTGTGCGCGCGGGCGAGCGCCGGCGTGGTGCTGATGCACTCGCGCGGAGACGTCGCCGAGATGGGAACGTTCCTGCATGCATCGTACGGCGAGGATCCGGTCGCCGACGTGCTCGCGGAGCTTCGACGCTGCGCGGCCGAGGCGGAGGAGGGCGGCATCGCGCCCGAGCGGATCGCGATCGATCCCGGCATCGGGTTCGCCAAGCGCGTGGAGCATTCACTGGCCATGCTGCACGACCTCGCCCGGTTCTGCGAGCTCGGATATCCCGTGCTCGTCGGCGTGTCGCGCAAGCGATTCATCGGCGAACTCACCGGCGTCGCCTCGGCGCACCAGCGGGTCGGCGGCACGGTGGGGGCCAACGTGGCGGCGCTCGAGCGCGGTGCGCGGCTCTTCCGCGTGCACGACGTGAAGCCGTCGCGCGACGCGCTCGACGTGGCGTGGGCGATCATGCACCAGCCGGCGCACGCGTCATGAGCATCATCGAACAGCTCCGGCTGCTGCATCCCGGCTGGCGCGATCTGCTCGAGATCGTGATCGTGAGCTACGCGCTCTATCGCGGGCTGCTGCTGTTTCATCGCACGCGCGCGATGCAGGTGCTGGTGGGCATCACGGTGCTCGCCGTGGCGTACGGCGTGGCGTACGTGCTCCAGCTGAGCATGATCGTCTATCTGCTCACGCTGATCTTCAGCTACGGCGCGATCGCGCTGCTCGTGGTGTTCGCGCCGGAGCTGCGCGCCGGCCTCGCGCAGATCGGCCGCTCGCCGATGTCGCGCCTGTTCGTCCATCTCGGCGAAAGCGAGATCGCGGACGCGATCGCCGAGGCAGTCGAGCGGCTGAGCCGGTCCGGCATCGGCGCGATCATCGCCATCGAGCGCGAGGTGGCGCTCGACGAGTACGTCCAGTCCGGCTCCGAGATGCAGGCCAAGGTTTCGGCCGACCTGATCGCGACGATCTTCACCCCGTACTCGCCGCTGCACGACGGCGCGGTGATCGTGCGCGGCGACACGATCGTGGGCGCGGGATGCATCCTGCCGCTGTCGCAGTCGGCGCTCATCGACCGATCGCTCGGGACGCGGCACCGCGCGGCGCTCGGGTTGAGCGAGGAAACCGACGCGCTCGTGATCGTGGTGTCGGAGGAGACGGCGGCCATCTCCGTCGCCTCGAACGGCCGGTTGTGGCGCGACGTCAGCGCGGTCCAGGTGCGGGCGCTCGTTTCCGGCCGCTCGCTGCGCCAGGCGACCGACGAGGCGGGGCTCGAGCTGCCGTCGTGACCGCGCGCCGAGCCGCGTGGGGCTTGGGCGTTCTCGCGTTCCTCATCTACGCCGCGACCGCCGCGCCGGGCGTCACGTTCTGGGACTCGGGCGAATTCATCGCCGCGGGGCGCTCGCTCGGCATTCCGCATCCGCCCGGAACGCCGCTGTTCGTGATCGCGCTGAACGTGTGGGCGCGACTGCTCGGCGCCCTCCCGTTCGCGTTCGCGGCGAATCTCTTTTCCGCCGCGTGCACGGCGGCCGCGGTCGGCGCGACGGTCTGGTGGCTGTCGCGCGAACATGGCGCGCCGCTCTGGTTTGCACTCGCGGCGGCGGCGACCGCGGGGAGCATGTCGTCGGTCTGGCAGAACGCCACCGAAACGGAAGTCTACGCGGCCTCGCTCACGCTGGCCGTACTGGCGATCGTGGCCGCCGACGCGGCGGGACGCACGGGCGACCGGCGGTGGGTGGTGCTCGCCGCGTATCTCCTCGCGCTCGCGGTGCCGCTGCACCTCAGCGCGCTCGTCGCCTCGCCGGTCGTGATCTATCTGGCGACCGCGCGCGCAGACGGCACGCGCGATTGGAGCGCCGGCACTGCACTGCTCGCGACCACCGCGATCACCGCTGGCGTCGCGCGGCTCTCGCCGATCCTCGTCGGGATCGGCGTGCTCGTGCTCGTCGGCGCGAGCCTGCGTGCGGTCGAGAACGCGGCGAAGCTCCGCGCGCGCGACGCCGCGCTGGTCGCGCTCGCGATCGTTGCCGCGATGTCGGCGCTGCTCTTTCTCCTGCTTCGTGCCCGTCACGATCCGCGGATCAATCAGGCGAATCCGCGGACGTGGGATCAGCTCGCGTACGTGATCGGGCGCCGCCAGTACGACGTGCAGGGGATCTACCCGCGGGAGATCCCGCTCTGGCTGCAGATCGCCAACTGGTTCGAGTACGCCGACTGGCAATTCGCGCTCTCGCTCGGACCCACGGTGATTCCCACGGTGACCCGCGTGCTCGCGACCGTGTTCTTCGGCGCGCTCGCGATCTACGGATCGCACTGGCAGTGGAGAGCGGACCGGCGCCGGTGGGGCGCCGTAGCGCTGCTCTTCCTCTGCGGCTCGCTCGGGGTGATCGTCTACCTCAACTTGCGGGCTGGTCGCTCGTTCGCGTGGAATTTCTTCCCCGACGACGCGCACCACGAGGCGCGCGACCGCGACTACTTCTTCGTGCTCGGGTTCTGGGCGTGGGGGATCTGGGCGGGGCTCGGCGCGATGCGCGTCGCGGAGCGTTTCGCATGGCCGCGCGGGATCGGGCTCGCGATCGCCGCGCTGCCCGTCGCGCTCAACTGGGGACCGATGAACCGGCGCGCGGAGCCCGAAGCGAGCATGCCGCGCGAGGTCGCGCGGGAGCTGCTCGGGCAGTCGCCGGCGAATGCCGTGTTGTTCGTGGCGGGCGACAACGATACGTACCCGCTCTGGTACGCACAGACCGTGGAGCGGTTCAGGCCAGACGTGCTCGTGGTGACGATGCCGCTGCTCGCCGCCCCGTGGTATACGGACGAGATCCGTCGGCGCGCCGGGCTGGAGTTCGATCGGTCCGGCGGGGACGTGATGGGGATCGCCACGGACATCGCGGTCGCCGCCCGGCAGGCCGGGCGACCGGTGGCGGCGGCGCTCACGGTTGCGTACGAGCACCGGCGGCGGCTGTTGGTCCACCCGACGATCGTAGGACTCGTCGCGATCGACGACGGCGTGGCGGCGGTCGCGCTGCCGGCGGCGGACTCGTCGCGGGCTCGGCTCGATACGGCCGCGGTCTCACGGGTGGCGCGGTCGATCGCCGCGTGGCAGCGCGGCGCGCAGGCGCATCCCGCCACGGACCCGATTCACGAGTACTTCCAGGGCGTGCTATCCTGTCCCGGGCTGATGCTCGTGAAGTCCCCCACCAAAGCTCAATTCGCTTCCCTTGATTCGCTCTGTAACCTACGGTAACTTGGTACGTTATGCCGTTTCCTGACCTTCCGGATCGGCTGCTGGAAGTGCGTCAGAAGATCGAGGCCGCCAGAGCTCGAGGCGGCTGCGGACAAGCGGTGACGATCGTGGCAGTGACCAAGACGCACGGGCCGGAAGCGGTCCAGGCAGCGTACGACGCCGGAATCGGCGACGTTGGCGAGAATCGGGTGCAGGAGGCGCTTCCGAAAATGGATGTGGTCTCCGTGCCCGTTCGGTGGCATCTCATCGGGCATCTGCAGCGGAACAAGGTGAAGTCCCTTCCCAGGTTCGATCTCCTCCATTCCCTCGACAGCAGCCGCCTCGCCGATGCGGTGAACGAGGTCGGGCTCGCGTCCGACCGCCCCATCGACGCGCTCCTCCAGGTCAACGTCGTCGGCGAGGAGAGCAAGGGCGGTTTCGCGCCGGCCGCGGCGGAGCGCGAAGCCGAACGGCTGCGCGGTCTGGCGGGTATTCATGTCCGCGGCGTGATGGCCATGGCGCCGCTCGCGGCGGACGAGGCGACGCTCAGGGCGGTGTTCAGCGGCGCGCGCCGCGTCCGTGACGCGTTGTGCTCGGCCGGCCACGACGCGACGGAATTGTCGATGGGCATGTCCAACGATTACGAGATCGCGGTGGAGGAAGGGGCGACGTTGGTCCGCCTCGGTACGGTACTCTTCGGAGCGAGGCCCGCATGATCGACGAGACGTTTCATCTCACGCCGCTGGACGTTCGGCGCTACGAGTTCGGAAAGAAGGCGCTGGGCGGCTACGACCCCGAGCGCGTCGATCAGTTTCGCGAGCAGGTCGCGGAGGAGCTGGAGCGCCTCTCGCGCCTGAATCAGGATCTCGACGGCAAGGCGCGCGGCTTTCACGAGCAGCTCCGGGCGTTTCGCGAGCGCGACAAGGCGATCAACGAGGCGCTCGTGTCCGCGCAGCAGCTGCGCGGTGAGATCCGCGAGCAGGCCGAGAAGGAAGGGCAGCTGATCATCCGCGAGGCGCGCAGCGAAGCCGAGCGGCTGCTCGACGAGGCGCGCGCCGAGATTCGCCGGATGGAGGACCAGCTCGCCGGACTCGAGCGCGCGCGCCGGGCCTATCTCGCGCAGATCCGGGCGCTCGTCGAGCGGCAACTCTCGGAGATCACGGCCGCCGAGCAGACGTCGGTGTCCGACGCGAATCCGCGCGACGGCGGGGCCGGCGCGCCGGAGTGGATGGGATCGCTCGTCAAAGAATGATGCACGTCGGCTCGACCTTCGACTCGACGCGCGTCGGCGCGCCGGATCTTCACGCACACGAATCGATCGAGGAAGCCGCGTCGATCGTACGCGAGCATTTCTCGGCACGTCCGGACGTCGCGATCATCCTCGGGACTGGACTCGGCCGACTGGCGGCGGAGATCCAATCGCCGACGGTGATCGAGTACGGCGAGATTCCGGGATTTCCGCTCTCGACCGTGGAATCGCACGCTGGCCGGCTGCTGTGCGGAACGCTCGGTGGCAAGACCGTCGTGGCGATGCAGGGGCGCTTCCACCGGTACGAGGGCTACTCGCTCCGCCAGGTGACGTTTCCGGTGCGCGTGCTGCACGCGCTCGGAGCGAACACGCTGATCGTGTCGAACGCGTGCGGCGGGTTGAACCCGCTCTGGTCGGCGGGGGACCTGATGCTGATCGCCGATCACATCAACCTGCTCGGCGACAGCCCGCTGATCGGCGCGAACGACGATCGGCTTGGCCCTCGCTTTCCGGATCTCTCCGCACCGTACGACGATGCGCTGCGCGCGGTGGCGCGCGCGGTCGCGATGGAGCAGGGAATCACGCTGCGCGAAGGTGTATACGTGGCGGTGAGCGGTCCCAATCTCGAGACGCGGGCCGAGTATCGCATGCTGCGCGGCATCGGCGCGGATGTCGTGGGCATGTCGACCGTTCCTGAAGTGATCGTGGCCGTGCACGCCGGGATGCGCGTGCTCGGGCTGTCGATCGTGACCGATATGTGTCTGCCGGACGCGCTCGAGCCGGCGACGGTGGAGAAGATCATCGCGGTGGCGAATACGGCGGAACCCAACCTCACGTCGGTCGTGCGCGGCGTGCTGGAGCGGCTATGACGGCGGCGAGCACGACGCACTTCCAGCCGCTGCCGCCGGAGCGTCCGGCGGACGAGCTCGAGCTCGAGCTGCTCGCGCGCTGGGAGCAGGAGGACCTGTTCCGGCGCACGCTCGAGGCGCGCGCGGACGCGCCGTCATTCGTGTTCTTTGAAGGCCCCCCGACGGCGAACGGCCGGCCGGGCATTCACCACGTGTTCGCGCGCACGATCAAGGATCTCTTCTGCCGCCACCGCGCGATGAAGGGCTACCGTGTGGCGCGGAAGGCGGGCTGGGACACGCACGGCCTGCCGGTGGAGATCGAGGTCGAGAAGCAGCTCGGCATCAGCGGCAAGCAGCAGATCGAGGCGCTCGGCGTGGCCGAGTTCAACCGGCTGTGCCGCGAGAGCGTGTTCAAGTACCGCGCCGACTGGGAGCGGTTGAGCGCGCGCATCGGCTACTGGCTCGACTACGAGCACCCGTACGTGACGTACTCGAACGAGTACGTCGAGAGCGTGTGGTGGGCGTTGAAGACCCTGTTCGACAAGGGGCTGCTCTACCGCGGGCACAAGATCCTGCCGTACTGCCCGCGCTGCGGCACGGCGCTCTCGAGCCACGAGGTCGGCCAGCCCGGCGCGTACCAGGACGTCGAGGATCCGAGCGTCTACATCGCGCTCGAGCTGCTCGACGCGTCCGGCGCGCCGAGCGGACAGCGCATCCTCGTGTGGACGACGACCCCGTGGACGCTCGTCTCGAACACGGCGCTCGCGGTGCACCCCGCGCTGGAGTACGTCGAGCTCCGGCGGCGCGAGGCCGACAAGGATCAGAGAACGCTCATCCTCGCCGGATCGCGCGTGCGCGCGGTGCTCGGCGACGACTTCGAGAAGCGCTGGATGCTCGTCGGGCGGATGACGGGCGCGGAGCTCGTCGGGCGCCGGTACGTCCGCCCGCTCGACCTCGTCGATTATCCCGAGGGCACGAACCACGAGATCATCGTCGGCGAGGAGTTCGTGTCGGCCGAAGACGGCAGCGGCGTGGTGCACATGTCGCCGGCGTTCGGCGCCGACGACTATGCGGCGGGCCAGCGGCACGACCTCGCCTTCCTGCAGCCGGTGGACGCGCGCGGGCAGTTCCCGTCCGACATGCCGATCGTGGGCGGCCTGTTCTTCAAGGACGCCGATCCGCTCCTGATCGAGGAGCTCAAGCGCCGCGGCGTGCTGTGGAAGGCGGGGCGCATGGTACACTCGTACCCGCACTGCTGGCGCTGCGGCACGCCGCTGCTCTACTACGCACGCACGTCGTGGTTCGTGCGCACCACGGCCGTGCGCGACGCGATGCTCGCGCGCAACGCGCGCGTCGACTGGCATCCGCCCTCCGTCGGCGAAGGGCGCTTCGGCGAGTGGCTCGAGAACAACATCGACTGGGCGATCTCCCGCGACCGGTACTGGGGCACGCCGCTCCCGGTGTGGGTGTGCAGCGCGGACGACACGCACGTCGAGGCGATCGGCGGCTATGCCGATCTCGCCGCGCACGTGGGCGCGCCGCTCCCGCCCGACTTCGATCCGCACAAGCCGCACGTGGATCGCTACACGTGGGCGTGCACGGCTGCCGGGTGTCGCGGGACGATGCGCCGCGCGCCCGAGGTGATCGACACCTGGTTCGACTCGGGGTCGATGTCGTTCGCGCAGTGGCACTACCCGTTCGAGCATCGCGACGCGATCGTCGGCCAGTATCCGGCGGACTTCATCGCCGAGGGCGTGGACCAGACGCGTGGGTGGTTCTACTCGCTGCTCGCGATCGCGACCGGCTTGGGCGACGCGCTGCCGAACAACAGCGACAAGGCCACGGCCGCGCCGTATCGCGCGGTGGTGGTGAACGACCTGGTGCTCGACGCCGACGGGCAGAAGATGTCGAAGAGCCGCGGCAACGTCGTCGACCCCTGGGAGGTGATCGCGCGCCAGGGCGCCGACGCGGTCCGGCTGTTCCTGGTCGCGTCGAGCAACGTGTGGGTGCCGCGCAGCTTCGACGAGCGCACGCTCGCCGAGCAGGCCGGGCGGTTTTTGAGAACGCTAAAAAACGTCTACAGCGGGATCTTCGCGCAGTACGCGAATTTCGGCTGGGCACCGTCGGACGAGGATCCGCCGGTGGCCGAGCGGCCGGTGATCGACCGCTGGCTGATCACGCGCCTCGCGCATCTCGAGCGCACGGTCGACGAGGCGCTCCTCGCCTACGACGCGACCGCGGCGGCGCGCGCGATCATCGATTTCGTGGACGACGATCTCGCGAACTGGTACGTGCGGCTCACCCGCTCGCGCTTCTACGACGTGGAGACGGCCGACAACCGCGCCGCGTTCGCCACGCTGCACGAGGCGCTCGTGTCCGTGTGCCGGCTGCTCGCGCCGTTCTGTCCGTTCGTGAGCGACTGGATGCATCGGGAGCTCACGGGCGAGTCGGTGCACCTCGCGCCGTTCGTGGCGCCGCGGGCCGAGGCCGGCGACGCGACGCTCGACGTCGCGATGCAGGCGATCCGGACGCTCGCGCGGCTCGGTCGCGCCGTGCGCGAGGAGATCGGGATCAAGGTGCGGCAGCCGCTCGGCCGCCTGGTCTGCGTGGCGCCGCACGTGCCGGAGGCCGCGCTCGAGCCGCTCGTCCCGCTGCTCGCGGCGGAGCTGAACGTCAAGGTGGTCGAGTTCGCCCGGTCCGGTGACGCGCTCGTGACGTTGGAGGCGAAACCGAATTTCCGATCGCTGGGTAAGAAGTTCGGCAAGGCGACGCCGCTCGCCGCCCAGGCGGTCGCGGCGTTCTCGAGCGACGACCTGCGCCGGTTCGAGCACGGCGACGCGCTGGTCGTTAGCGTTGATGGGGCCTCGCACGAGCTCGCGGCGGAGGATCTCACGATCCTGCGGCGCGCGTCCGGCGCGTTGGCAGTGCAGGAGGACGCGGGCTTTTTCGCGGCGATCGATCCCACCGTCACGCCCGAGCTGCGGCTCGAAGGGCATGCACGGGAGCTCATCAGCCGGGTACAACGTATGCGAAAAGAGCTCGGGTTCGCCGTCAGCGACCGCATCAGTCTGACGGTCGCGGGTGATCGCGAAGTTCATGACGTGATCGACGCGCATGGGGCGCGGATCGCGGATGAAGTCTTGGCAGCCGAGCTCGTGTTCCTGCCCGACGACGACGCACGGGGGCGGGAGATGCAGACGCTCGATCTCGACGGAACCACGGCCCGCGTGGCCATCACCAGGATAGTGTAGCGATGCCGACGACCAACAGCGCCAATAGCGCGAACAGCACCAAGAAGCCGAAGGGGATGAGCAAGAAGAACCTTCAGCATTTCGAGAAGCGGCTGCTGGACGAGCGCAAGCGCGTGCTGAAGGAGCTGGGCCGCAACGAGGAAGCGTTCGGCGCGACGCCGCAGTCGGCGGACGGCGACTTGAGCAGCTACTCGTTCCACATGGCCGATCAGGGCACCGACGCGATGGAGCGCGAGAAGGCCTTCCTGTTCGCCAGCTCCGAGGGGCGCTTCCTCTGGCACATCGACGAGGCCCTGCGCCGCCTGTACCGCGATCCGGACAATTTCGGGAAGTGCCACCAGTGCGGCAACGAGATTGCGTTCGATCGACTCGACGCTCTCCCGCACGCCCGCTACTGCATCGACTGCAAACAGCGCGAGGAAGATGCAAAGAAGTAATTCGGGGCTGTTCTGGCCCGTGTTGGTCGTGGTTGCCGCCGTCGACGCGCTCACCAAGGCGCTGGCGGTGAGCCGTCTGCTCCCGCAGCGGCTGCCGCACGACGTCTATGGCGAGCTCGTTCGCTTCACGCTGGTCTACAATCCCGGCGCGGCGTTCGGCCTGCACGTCGGCCAGTATTCGCGCTGGATCTTCATGGTCCTCACGCTGGTCGCGCTGCTCATCCTGGGCCGGCTGTATTACTCGACCAAGCCCGGCGACGTGATCCGTACGCTCTCGCTCGCCCTCGTCTGCGGCGGCGCGCTGGGCAATCTGATCGATCGCGTCCGCTCCCCGCTCGGCGTGGTCGACTTCATCGACATCGGCTTCGGCGATTCCCGCTGGCCGACCTTCAACGTCGCCGACATGGCGGTGAGCCTGGGGGCGTTCCTGCTCGCGTGGGTGCTCTGGGGTGAGGATACCGAGCCCCAGCAGGCGTCCGTCCCCGCGCCCGTGGCCGTGACGAGCGAACCGCGGGAGCTTTCGTAAGACCCACCCCATGAGCTCATCCAACAACAACGGCCGCGTGTTCTGGACCGCGGCCGTCCTCGTGATCGTGCTCGACGTGATCACGAAGGCGCTGGCCGTGCGCTACCTCCTGCCGCAGCACGTCCCCCACGAGATCGTCGGCAACGTCGTCCGATTCACGCTCGCGTACAATCCCGGCGCCGCGTTCAGCATGTCGCTGGGCGACTACTCGCGCTATGCGTTCGGGCTGTTCGCGCTGATCGCGCTGGTCGTGCTCTGGTGGCTGTACAAGCAGAGCCGGCCCGGCGACGTGATTCGCGCGCTCTCGCTCGGCCTCGCGTTCGGCGGGGCGGCCGGCAACCTGCTCGACCGGGTGCGGTCCGCGGCCGGCGTGGTCGACTTCATCGACATCGGCGTGGGCGACGTGCGGTTCTGGACGTTCAACGTCGCGGATTCGGCCGTGACGGTCGGAGCGATCATGCTGGCGTGGGTGCTGTGGCGCGAGGACCGGCGTGCGCTCGCCGAAGCGGCCGCCCAGGCCGCGGCGCAAGACCGCTGACCGTCGGCCGCGCGTGGCCGAACCCACCGTCCATCGCTTCGAGGCGCCCGATCGCGCGCCGCGCCTCGATCTGCTCGTGGCGAGCGAGCTGGATCTGTCGCGCAATCAGGCCGCGACCCTGATCGCCAACGGCAACGTGCTCGTGGAGGGCCGGCGCGAGCGGGCGAGTTACCTGGCCAGACCAGGGGAGCGCGTGCAGGTCGAGATGCCCCCCCCTGTCGGGCGCGACGTGGTGGCCGAGGAGATCCCGCTCGCCATCGCGTACGAGGACGACGACGTGCTGGTCGTCGACAAACCGGCGGGGATGGTCGTGCATCCGGCGCCCGGAAACTGGACCGGGACGCTCGTCAACGCGCTCAAGGGGCGCGGCGGCTCGCTGTCCGCGGGGTCGGAGGAAGGGCGGGAGGGGATCGTCCATCGCCTCGACAAGGAGACCTCCGGGCTCCTGCTGGTAGCCAAGACTGACCGCGCGCACCGTGTGCTCGGTGCCGCTCTCCAGGCCCGGCAGATCGTCCGGCGGTACGCCGTCTTATCCTGGGGACACCTGGCCGAGGAGCGCATCACGATCGAGAAGCCGATCGCGCGGGATCCGCGAGACCGAACGCGCATGGCAATCGTCAGTACAGGACGGCCGGCACGGACGGATCTCACCCGGCTTGCGCGATTCGACTCGTGCGATCTGCTGCGGGCGCATCTCCTTACGGGACGCACGCATCAGATTCGCGTCCATCTGGCATCGATCGGCCATCCGGTGGTTGGCGACGATACTTATGGCGGGGGCGGCGGGCGCAAGCTGGTGGGGCTTCCCCCGCGCCGGCATTTCCTGCACGCGGCGTGGTTGATCTTCCGTCATCCGGTGACTGGAGCGACGATCGATCTGCGCTCGCCGCTGCCGCAGGAGCTCCATCGCGCGCTCGTGACCGCCGCCGGTCCCGACGTGCCGATCGCCGATACCAACCCGCTCGAGTTCTTTGGATTCTACAGCGTCGATTCCTGAGACGGATCTGCTGACTCCCACGCTGCTGTTTCGCGCGGGAGCGACGTTGTACGGCTGCCACATCTCGGACGCGCAGGAGATCATCCCGCTGCGACGCACCACGCGCCTCCCCGGCGCGCCGGCGTTCGTGCGCGGGCTGATCAACGTGCGCGGAACGATCGTGACCGTGCTCGATCTCGCCGTGCGGTTCGACGCCGCGCGCGCGCCGACCGCCGACGGCTCGATCCTGCTCGTGCGGCACCGCGAGCGGCTCGTGGGTGTGGTGGTGAACGAAGTCGTCGACGTCCGCCCGCTCGCGGTGGAGGCGCCCGACGACGACGCGCGCGAATCCGGCGCGGGAAGCGGTGCATCCGTCATGCGCGGGGTCGCCACGGTGGACGACGCGGCCGTCGTCATCCTCGATCTCGACGCGCTGATCACGCAGGTTCTGCTCGCCTAAGGGAGGCGTTTCTTGAGTCACACGGTACTCGTCTGCGACGACGCGATCTTCATGCGCACCATGGTGGGAGACATCCTCAGCCAGGCCGGCTTCGAGATCGTCGGCGAGGCGGAGACCGGCGTTCAGGCCGTCGAGAAGTATCAGCAGCTGCGGCCCGACCTGGTCACGATGGACATCGTGATGCCCGACATGGGTGGCATCGATGCCGTGCGCGAGATCTGCAAGCTCGACCCGAATGCCAAAATCCTCATGTGCAGCGCGATGGGGCAGCAGGCGCTCGTCGTCGAAGCGATCCAGGCCGGCGCGAAGGATTTCGTCGTCAAGCCGTTCCAGCCCAGCCGCGTGCTCGAAGCGGTGCAGCGCGTGCTCGGCTGATCGCCGGGCCGCCGTCGCCTCGTGGATAACCTCGAGTACGCCGAGCTCTTTCTCGCGGAGAGTCGCGAGCACATCGCGTCGGTGAATCGCGCGCTGCTCGAGTTGGAGCGGCAGCCCACCGGCGCGGGGGCGCTCACGGCTGTCGGCGACATCTTCCGCTCGGTGCACACGATCAAGGGCATGAGCGCGATGATGGGCTACGCCGTCGTCGCCGAGCTCGCGCACGAGCTGGAGACGGTGCTCGACCGCGCGCGGCGCAGCGCGCTCGCGATCGACGCGGGCGTGATGGACGTGCTGTTCCGCGCCGCCGACGTGCTCGAGAAATCCGTCGAAGCGGCGGTCGTCGGGCGCGAAGGCGAGGTGAGCGCGGCCGACCTCGTGGCCACGCTCAAGACGATCGGCACGCCGGCGGCGGAGCGCACGGTCGCGTGGACGATGGCCGCGCCGGCCGGGCCGGGGACGCTCGTGCGCATCCGGCTCGCGCCGGACACGCCGCTCCGCGGCGGGCGGGCGTACGTGATCCTC
>DASZUN010000049.1:0-4417 GCA_035547615.1 Gemmatimonadaceae bacterium
GGAATCCGAATCACGACAAATGTGTGCGCTCACGAGCGCTCGGTCTAGCCGCGGCGGTTCGTGTATCGCGATGCTTGCCCACGTTCCGACCCATGTCATTGCGCAATTCGCCCGAGTCGGCAGATTGGATCGCGATGCGAATTCGAGGCGACTCTCATGACACTGCTCGATCCGCAGTTCTCGACTCGTCGCTGGCTCAAGGTCGGACTCACGGTCGCGGGCGCGATCGCGGGCGGAGTGTTCGGCATCGTTCTGACCCGTGTGGGCAAGATCGTGTCGGGTGCGCCGCCGGCCACGTTTGCAAACTATGTCTGGAACGCGACGGTGTTCGGCGTGATGGCAGGATTCGTGAGCCCGATCGTGGCGTGGTCGGCGCTGCGACGCGCGCCCTTGTGGCGCACGGTCGCGGAGCCGCTCACGTGTGCCGTGGCGGGTGCCGGCGCGTCCGTCATACTCGGCATGCCGCTGCTGATGCTCGTGCTGCCGCCGGCGGGGCTCGTCGCCGGGTTTCTCAACCTGCGACGCCGCTACCCGGACCCGAATGAAGCCGCGCCGGCTCTGAGCAGCGCCTCGGCGGCCGCCGGGCCGCGGGCGATTGCAGAACGCTAATTCGAGCCCGGGGGCAATGCGGTGACGCTCGACGCGGTCATGGTGATCCTCGGCGCGTTTCAGGTGCTCTTCGGCGTCGGCATGCTCGTCTGGGCGCTCCGCTCGCGAGCGGCGTCGTGGTGGCGCGCCTACGCGCTGCTGTGGCTCGCGATGGGCATCGAGTTCTTGGTTCCACGGCTCGTGCCCAAGGGGCGGCTGCAGCTCTCGCTCATCATGCTGCTTCTCATCGTTGGTCTCTCCGCATTTGCGACGATGCTCAAGCTCCTGCGGCACACGCCGCACACGCCGCACACGCCGCACGCGCCGCACGCGCCGCACAAGCGCGACGCGCGATAACCCGACCGCCGGCAGTGGCGGCGGGTCAGTCTCTCGCCGACGCGGTGCGCGACGATCCCCGATCCACCGCGACGGCATCTCCCGATAGGCTCCATACATCCCTGCGGAGCCCGCATGCCACCAGAAACCGGCGTCACCGCCGTCGCCCATGTCATTCAGCTCGCCGTCGCGCCGGTGTTCCTGCTCCTGTGCCTCGGCTCGATTCTCATGGTCATGACGAATCGCCTCGGCCGGATCGTCGATCGGGCCCGCGCGATCGAGCGTGAAGCGGAGCGCGCGCCGGCGGAGGCACGCGCCGCGATCGAGATGCGAACGCTCTCGCACCGCGGAACCCTGATCAGCCGGTCGATCTCGCTGTGCACGCTCACCGCACTGCTGCTGTGCGGCGTAATCGTGGTGCTGTTCGTCGGCGCGTTCCTGCATCGCGACACGTCCACGTTCGCGGCGTGGCTCTTCGTCGCGGGGATGCTCGCGTTCGTCGCGGGGCTGCTGCTCTTCCTGCGCGAAGTGCTGGCGGCGACGGCGTGGCTGCGCATCGGACTCCGCCACTCGACCGCGCCCCCGGTTGTCGCCGACGCTACGCGCTCTCGCCGCTCCGCGCGCGCAACAGCGTCAACGTGAACGTGGATCCGTCGCCGGGCTCGCTGCGCACGCGCAGGTCGCCGCCCATGCCGCGCGCGAGATCGCGGCTGATCGCCAGACCGAGCCCGGTGCCCTGGGCTGTCCCGGTCGGCGGGCGCTTGCCCTGCACGAACGGATCGAAGATCCGCTCCTGCAGGGCGAGCGGGATGCCGACGCCGGTGTCAGTGACGCGCAGATAGATCCGGTCGGGTGTGCCGTCGACCGGCACCGCGGAAATCGAGATGGATCCGCCGGGCGCGGTGAACTTCACGGAATTGGAAAGCAGGTTGAGCAGAATCTGCTGCAACCGTTCGCGGTCGGCGCGCACGGCGTACTCCGTCGGCACCTGGATGCGATAGACGAGCTGCTTGGCGGCGAGCTGCGGCTCGATCATGGGCGCCACGGAGGCGATCACGTCCTCGAGCGGGACGTCCTCGAGCGCGAAATCCACGCGGCCGGCCTCGATCTTGGCGAAGTCGAGCACGTCGTTGATCAGACGCAGCAGGTGCTGCTCGCTCTGCTTGAGCCGCGTGACGTGTCCGCGCTGCGCGGCGGTGAGCGGGCCGTGGATCTCGAGATCGAGAAGATCGGCGTAGCCGGCGATCGCGTTGAGCGGCGTGCGCAGCTCGTGGCTCATCGCCGCGAGGAAGGCGGACTTGGCGCGATTGGCGTCTTCGGCGATCTCTCTCGCGCGTTCGGCTTCCGCGGCGGCGCGGGCGCGCACGGCGGCGAGCGCGAGGTGCGCGCGGACGCGGGCCACCAGCTCGCGCGCCGAGAAGGGCTTCTCGAGATAGTCGTCGGTGCCGGACGCGAGCGCGTCGACGCGCGCTTCCTCGCCGGCGCGCGCGGAGAGCAGAATGACCGGCATGGCGCGCGTGGTCCGGTCGGCCCGAACGGCGCGCACGAGCGCGTGCCCGTCGACACCGGGCATCATGACGTCGGAGATGAGCAGATCGTACTGGCGGTCGCGGAGCGCTTCCAGTGCCGCGGCGCCGTTCGGCACCACGTCGACCTCCCAGCCTTCGGCGTGCAGCAGTCGCGCGACGTACTCGCGCATGTCGGCGTTGTCGTCGGCACAGAGCACGCGCGCGGAGCCCGCGCTCGCGCCGGCGGTGGTCGCGCCCGGTGTCTCCGGAATCCAGCGGAGTGCTTCTTCGAGGTAGGCCTGCGCCATGCTCGGCGCGGCGTCCTCGCGCGGCGCGACGACACGATCGGGGGGGAGATGCGTGGCGCCGAGCGGGAGTCGGACGGTGAAGCGCGAACCGTGCGCGCCGTCGCTCTCGACGTCGATGCGCCCGCCGTGCAGCCGCACGAGCTCCTGCACGAGCGACAGTCCGATGCCGGTCCCTTCGAAGCTCCGGCTGCGCGCGTTCGGCACGCGATGGAAGCGCTCGAAGATGCGCTCGCGCTGCTCGGCGGGGATGCCGATGCCGGTGTCGAGCACGTCGAGCGTGGCGTCGGCTCCCTGCGCGCCGACGCGGACGGTGATGCCGCCTTCGAACGTGTGCTTGAATGCGTTCGACACGAGATTGAGGACGATCTTCTCCCACATCCCGCGGTCGACGTGCGCGATCACCGGTGCATCGGGCAGCTCGACCCGGAGCACGAGGCCCGCGCGCTCGCACGCCGATCGGAACGTGCTCGCGAGGTCCGCGGTGAACGCGCCGAGATCGACGGGCTCGTACGTGGCGAGCGCGCGGCCCGCTTCGATGCGTGAGAAGTCGAGCAGCGTGTTGACGAGCTTGAGCAGCCGGAGCGCGTTGCGGTGCGCGCTCGTGAGGGATGCGCGATGGCTCTCGACGAGCAGGGGATCGGCGATGGCGTCCTCGAGCGGCGCGAGGAGCAGCGTGAGCGGCGTGCGGAACTCGTGCGAGACGTTGGAGAAGAATGCGGTCTTCGCGCGGTCGACGGCGGCGAGCTCCTCGGCGCGTCGGCGCTCCGCCTCGTAGGCCTCGGCGTTGGCGATCGCGGTGGTGAGATGTCCGGCGACGAGTCGCAGATGGCCGAGATACGCCTCGTCGGCCGGGAGGATGGGGCTCAGGCCGACGACGAGCGCGCCGGACGCGCGGTCCTGTCCCGGGCGGCGCACCGGCAGGATCGCCGCGTGTCGCACGACGTCGTCCGACTGCGCCAAGGGCGGCACGACGCGGAGCGCGGCCGGCACGTCGACGACGATCAGGTCGCTCGCGTCGACCACTCGCTCCAACGGCCACGGACGCTGGGCCGCGGCGTCGGCGGCGAGCGGGACGATGCTCGGCGCGCCGGGCCCATCGACGTCGGCGCGGACGGCCGCGGCGAGGCGCGCCACGCTGCGTGCGTCGTCGAACTCGTAGAAGACCGCGAACGGGGCGCCGGCGGGATTCTCCTCGATGCTCGCCATCGTGCAGGCCACGGCGTCGGGGATGGTGCGGCACGTCGCGGTGCGCTCGGCCAATGCGCGGAGCATGGCGAGGCGACGCTCGCCGATCACGCGGTCCGTGGTCTCGGTGACCGCGGTGAACACGCCGCCGACGCCGCCGAGCGCATCACGAATCGGTGAATATGAGAATGTGAAATAGCATTCTTCGGGGAAGCCGCGCCGCTCGAGGAGGAGGAGCTGATCCTCGGACCATGTGGCGTCGGCGCGCGTGAGCACGCCGTCGAGCATGGGGCCGATGATGTGCCAGATCTCGGGGAAGACGTCCTGCCCGCGGGTGCCGAGGGCGCGCGGGTGCTTGGCGCCGATGAGCGGCGCGTAGGCGTCGTTGTAGAGCATGACGAGCTCCGGTCCCCACCAGATGAGGATCGGAAAGCGCGAGCTGAGGCAGGTGCCGACGATGGTGCGGAGGCTCTGCGGCCAGTCGTCGATCGG
>DASZUN010000050.1:0-46930 GCA_035547615.1 Gemmatimonadaceae bacterium
GGCGTCGCGCGACGCGACGTTCGCCGCGATCGCGCTGCCGCTCCTGCCCGACGTGGCGCGCGTGGCGCGTGCGCTCACCCGCGAGCAGTCCGACGCGGACGATCTGGTGCAGGAGACCTTTCTGCGCGCGTACCGGAGCTGGCACACGTTCGAGCAGGGCACGGATTGCCGCCGCTGGCTGGGCACGATCTGCCGCAACACGTTCCGCGAGCTGCGGCATCGCGCGGACCGCGTGGTGCCCATGGATGACGACGGGCTCGAGTCGCTCGCCGCCGCGTACACGCACATCGCCGCGCGCAACGCCGGGCTGGACGACATGTACGCCCGGCTCGACCTCGGCCCAGCCATCGCGACGGCGATCGACGCGCTCGACCCGGGCTTCCGCGACGTCGTCGTGCTCGCGGACGTGCACGGCCTGCAGTACGACGAGGTCGCCGACGCGCTCGCGATCCCGATCGGCACCGTGCGCTCGCGCCTCTACCGCGCGCGCCGACAGCTTCAGGAAATGCTCATGGCCTACGCGATCGACGCCGGCTACGGCACGGCCCGGCCGGAGTCCGCACGATGACCTCGACGACTCCCACGCCCGATCGCGCCGAATGCGAAGCGGTGGTGCGGCGCCTGTGGCCGTACCTCGATGGCGCGCTCCCCGAGACGGATCAGGCGCGCGTGGCGCGGCACCTCGAGTTCTGCGCCGGATGCGCGTCGCACTTCGATTTCGCGCGCGCGTTCCTCGACGCGGTCGCTCGCGCGCGTGCCGGCGCGCCGCAGGAGGAGATCGGCACGCTTCGCGCGCGCGTGCTCGACGCGCTCGCCGCGGAAGGGTTCAAGCCCGAGCCGTAGCGGCGGCCGTCAGGCCGCGAGCTTTCGCGCGATCTCCACGAGCCGAACGGTCTGGAAGCGGATGGCGGCGGTGATCTCGTCGCTGAACGGCTGCCCCGCGGACACGCTCACTCCGTACGGATTGCCGCCGGCGGCGTAGAGCGATTTGTCCGTGTACCCCGGCGCGACGACGATCGCGCCCCAGTGCATCATCGTGGTGTAGAGGCCGAGCAGCGTGGTCTCCTGGCCGCCGTGCGGATTCATCGCGCTCGTCATGGCGGTCACCGGCTTGTTCGAGAGGTGCCCCTGCTGCCAGATGGGGCCGAGCGTGTCGATGAACGCGCGGAGCTGGCTCGCCGAGACGCCGTAGCGCGTGGGCGCGCTGAAGAGAAAGGCGTTCGCCCACACCATGTCGTCGGGCGTGGCGTGCTCGATGTGCGCGGTCTTCTCGGCCTGTTCCTTCCATTTGGGCTGTCCGCTCACGACGGCTTCCGGCGCGGTCTCACGGACCTTGCGCAATCGCACCTCGGCGCCGGCCGCCCGCGCGGCCTCGGCCGCGATCTCGGCGATGTGATGGTTGGTGCCGTAGGTGCTGTAGAACACGATCGTGAGGCGAACGTCGGCCATGGTGCCCTCGGAGAGAGTTCGAGGGACTGGCCGCGTGCAACGTTCGCGCCTCGCTGCCCGGGTCGGGCGGGCGGGGCTCGATGATGGCTCCGATGGAAAGTCGGGGCGCATCGGGGCGAATCAGCTTGGATTGATTTGGGGACGCGGACGGGGCGGACGGGGCGCGAACGCCCGCGCGGTCACCGTCATGAAGCCGTTCCCAAAGGCATCGTTCTGGCGGCGGGAGGGGCCTCGTAGAACGAAAGTCCATTCGCGCCTCGTCCGCCACATCCGCCCAGTCCGCGTCCCAACGTCAATCCAACCGTACGTGCCGCGAAGCCCCGCCAATACTGAATATCGAATTCAATAATGCGATTACTGCTTTCGCCCGAAAATCATTCGCGCGATCCAGCCGAGCACCAGCAGCGGCACCAGGATCACGAACGCGAGCTTGAGCACGACGAATCCGAGGGACAGGAACGCCATGATCACGCCGAACGTCGCCGCGATCAGCGCGATCACCACCGAGGCGATGATCATGATCGGGAGGCCGATCAGGAACAGGACGAGCAGCACGGGCAGCGCGAGCAGGCCGAGCACCGCGGCGATCGGCAGGCCGATGGTCGCGAGCAGGATCCCGAGCGGGATCAGCACGATGAGCGCGATCGCGCCGAAAAAGAGCGCGCGAAAGAGCCGCCAGATCATGGGACGTCAGGCTCGGGCGGCGGCGGCGGCGCGGGCGATTCGGGCGGCGTGTCCGCCGGGCGCTTGCGGAAGATCCACGAGACCAGCTTGAACACGAGCCAGATCGGGAGCACCACGAACAGGCCGATCTTGATCGCGGCGATGCCGAGGGCCAGCACCATGCCGAGGAGCCCCATCACCATGCCGCCGACGATCAACACGAGGAAGATCGGCAGCCCGAAGACGAACAGCATGAGAAGCACCGGCAGCGCCAGCACCGAGAGCACCGCCAGCAGCGGCAGGCCGACGATCTTCAGCACGAACGCGATCGGCACCAGGATCGCGAGTCCACCGAGCGTCTTGAACAGCCAGTTCACCGCGGTTACCCGCAGCACCAACCAGCGAAGCGCCGACCACATGTTGCCAATCCTCGGAGAGCGAGACGTCCCTCCCTACGGAGGTCAGGCGACGGTTGTTTCGACGAGCTGCTCGATCTCCTGGAGCGTCGCCACCTTGCCCACGTAGAAGGCGCCGAAGTCGGCGTACTTCGAGCTGGCCTCGTCGAAGCGCATCTCGCTGACGAGCTTCTTGAAGTCGAGCGGGTCCTTGGCGAACAGCGTCACGCCCCATTCCCAGGCATCGAACCCGACGGCGCCGCTGATCACCTGGAACACGCGTCCGCCGTACTTGCGTCCGGTCAGACCGTGGTCGTGCATCAGGCGGCTCCGTTCGTCGAGCGAGAGCGTGTACCAGTTCTGGCCCGTCTCGCGCTTCTTGCTCATGGGATAGAAGCAGACGTAGGGCATCCCCTCGGGGAGCGTGGGGAAGAGCCGGCGCTGGACGTGGGCGCTATCGCGTTCGGTGGCGGCTCGGCGCGCCAGCTCCGCGGTGTGATGCTCGTCGCCGACGGCCCCGCCGCGTTCGGCGGCGTCGCGCGCGAGCTTCGCGGTGAGGTGGTAGAGCCCCGCTTCCGTGATGCTCAGAAAGGAATACACCGGACGCAGGCGCCGGGCGATCGGCAGCCGGCGGAAGGCGAGCTGCGCGTCTCCGATCGCGTCGAGCGTCGGCCGGAAGTGCGCCACCATGACCTCGGCGGCCGAGCCGATGACGCGAGCGAACAGCGTCCATCCGGCCTCCGGCTGTGTCAGCTCGGCGCGTGTCGAACTGACGCGGGCGGTGTCCTCCAGGAGATGCAGATCGCTGGTGTCCGCGTCACCCGCGATCGAGAAGAGCTGATGGTGCACGTACCACCCCTCGAGCGTCTCCGGGGCGTACGCGCGCGTGTCGGGCGTTCTTGGCATGCGGGAAAGCTAAACCAATCGCGATTGCCGACGATACTTCGGAACGGCACTGCGTTTGCCAAATAGCGAAGCGGCAAGAACAGTGAACCTCATTCGCCAGTGGCAGGGGCGTCGTATGTCGGACCAGCACGTTGCACGCGAACTCTCGAATCGGGTGGGGACCGACGGACGTCGGCGCCAGCTTCGCACCCTCCTGCTCACGGCGGCCGACGCGGCGCGGCAGGGACGCCGGCTTCACGCGATCGCGAATCGGGCGGGCCGCGACATGGGCCGCGCGGTACGCGACCGGGTTTCGATGCTGTTGAGCGCCGCGGGCTGACCGCGGCGCTTTCGTTTTCAGGGCTCCGGCTGGGCAGCCGGCGCGGAGCGCGTGCTCGGGCGCACGCGGCTCGCCGCGCGGAGAAAGCCCGCGAGCTGCTCGTCCGTCGCGTGGCTCCAATCGGACGGAATCGGTGACAGGCGGCGGCGATCGTCGCCGTGCTCGAAGCACAACCAGCCGTCGTGGATGCCCGGGGTGAGCGACGACCGGCCGCCCACCGTGACGCGCCGGTCGCCGTCCCGGCGGTCACCGTCCTCCTCGATCAGGAGCGCACCCGATCGGCGATCGTAGCGTCGGCGCTCATTGGCGCGCGGCACCACGTCGAAAGCCTGCCACTCGTTTCCCTCGGCGTCGCTGAAGGTTCTGAACGCCATGCGTCCTCCGTGTTCTGCTCGCTATCGCTCCGCACGGTCGATGCCAGCGACGGAACGGCCTGGACTTAGCAAGCGAGCGCTACCGTACTTCGGCGCGCGCGCGGGGCTGGAACTTCGGGTGCTTTGCCGTCCAGCGAAACCGCACGACGGCCGCGGCAAGGATCACGACGCCGCAGAGGATGATCCCGACCTTCTCCGCGTCGAGCAGATCGACGGGCGAGTCGTTGAGATGCTGGTCGGTGAGCGCGCCGTGGATCACGAAGAGCGTCGCGATGACGTACGTGAGGTAATGGAGCGGCTTCCAGCGCTGCCGCCCGATCTCGGCGCGATAGATCGACGTGACGACCGTGAAGATCAGCACATAGAGGGCGACGGCGCCGAGGCAGTTGATCGTGGGCTGCTCGGGCGAGTGCACCGGATAGAGAATGTCGGCGATGCCGAAGCGCGGCTTGTTCACGAACAGCAGCGGGATGGGGTGCAGCACGGAGAGGCCCAGCCCCACGTAGGCGGTCCAGTTGTGCAGCTTGAGAATGTTGATGCGGCGATGGGGCCACCGCTTCCAGGGGTTGTAGCGCGCCGACATGAGAATGCCGAGCAGCAGGTTGACGCTGAGGAGGTAGACCGCGGCGAGTCCGGAGTACGACGTGAGGTCGATGGGATCCATGCTCGGTAGTACGGGTGGGGTGCGTCGAGCGTTCGGCAACGGAAGGCGGGCGCAGGCGATGCCGGCACGCGGGGTGCATGGGCTCGTGACCAACGCGACCCGGAATTTCAGCGTGAAACGTCCATGGATTCAAGCCGTCACCGCGTGTTGTCTCGCGGCGCGGCTCTCGCACGCGCAGGCGCCCGATTCGGCAACGCAGAAGACCTTCTTCGTCGGCAGGGACGGCGCGATCGCCGCGGGCTTCCTCGCCGCGAGCGCCGCGATGAGCATCTTCGACGTGCGCATCGCGCACTACTTCGAGGACACGACGCACCTGCACGTGCGCGAGGGGCAGAAGCTCGACAAGATCTTCACGCACATCAACGAGACGACGCTCACCGTGGGCGGGCTGGCCGTGTACGGCATCGGCAAGCTCACGCATCAGGAAACGGTGGCCGACGTGGCGTTCCACGTCGCCGAGTCGGTGGCCGCGGCGAGCCTCACGGCGCAGGTGGTCCGCGGCCCCCTCGGTCGCACGCGGCCGCGCAATACGGCGCAGCGCGAGGGCGACCAGTACGATTTCCACTTCTTTAAAGGCTTCACCAATTTCAAGTATCGCGCGTTCCCGTCGATCCACTCGTCGTCGGGCTTCGCGGCGGCGTCGGCGATCGTCGCCGAGGTGAAGCGCCGCGACCCGAAGGCGCTGTGGCCCGTGGCGATCCCGGCGTACGCGCTGGCGCTCACGCCCGGGCTCTCGCGCATGTACCTCGGGCAGCACTGGGCGAGCGACATCTTCTCCGGCGCGTTCCTCGGGACCTTCTACGGATGGCGCATCGTGAACTACTCGCACTCGCATCCCACAACGCGCATCGACCGGATCTTCCTGGGCTCGGTCGATCACGCACACCTGGGACTCGAGCCCCACGGGTTCTCGTTCTCGTGGGGCACGCGGTTCTGAGGACGGCGGCGGCGTAGGGCGCCGCGCGCGCACGCGGCGTTACGCGGCCTGTGCGTGCCCGATGTAGCGCTCGACGGCGCCGAGCACGACGCGCGGCTCGGCGGGCTTGGCGATGTAGCCGTCGCAGCCCGCGTCGAAGGCCTTCTGCTGGTCGCTCGCGAGCGCGTGTGCCGTGAGCGCGATGATCGGAATCGACGCGGTCGCCGGATCGGCCTTGAGCCGGCGCGTCGCCTCCCAGCCGTCGAGCACCGGGATGGACACGTCCATCAGGATCAGTCCCGGGTGCTCGCGCTCGGCAGTCTCGACGCCCGCCTGCCCGTCCCGCGCCTCGAGCACGGTGAAGCCGGCATGGCGGAGAATGGTCGAGTAAATGACGAGGTTGTCCTCGTTGTCCTCGACAATGAGAACGGTCTTTGAGCCTGTCATATGGTGGAGAGAGAGAAAAACAGTCGTTCTCCCATGACGGAAGAATCGCGCCACGCGCGAAGCCCCGGGGCGCCGCGATGCGCCAAATTTTTATGCCAGCGTGACACGGGTTACCCGGTATTGGTCCGCCACTTGCTTTTTGACGGCGGCAGGTGATGAGCGTTCTCACATGCGTTGCCAGGCGCGAGACCCTCATCGAGCACACGACAGCACGGCAGACCGAGATGAGGAACGGTTCGCGCGGATCGGCGGAGGACGGGTCAGGAGTGTCACCAAGCGATGCGGTCGGACGGCTCAAAGAAGCCATCGAAGCGAGGACGCGGGGGCGCGGCTCCGAGGGAGACCTCGAGCATGCGGCGCGAACGCTCGTGACGGAGCTCAAGCGCGAGGACCGGCCGCCGGAGCAGGTGCTGCTGTTGATCAAGCGAATTCTCGCCGACGCCGGACTGCGCCCGAGCTACGGCGACTCGAGCGAAGGCTCGCCCGTGGTGGGGAGTCAGGCCGCGATCTACCGCGACATCATCGCGCTGAGCATCCGGCTCTACTACGACGGGCGGCGCTGAGCTCGATCTTCCCTTTCCATCCGCTGGCCGCCGAGTCCTACGGCGCGACCTCGTGGAAGGCGACCGCCGTCTCGCGCTCGAGCGCCCAGCGCAGGCCCCACGAATCCTCGAACAGAATGAGCGGGTGCCCCTTGGCGTCGAACAGCAGCATGCGGCCGCGATCGCGCGCGATGCGCTCGATCTCCTCCTGCGGGCCGGTGACCCACCGCGGGTACCGCGCGGTGATGCGCTCGAGGCGCGCCGGCGCGCCGTACTCGTGCTCCAGGCGGTGGAGCATGACGTCGAACTGGAGCTGACCCACCGCCCCGACGATCGGCGTCGGCCCGGCAGTCTCGGTGCCGGAGGTGAAGAACACCTGCGCCGCCCCCTCTTCGGTGAGCTGCCGCAAGCCCGCGTCGAGCTGCTTGCGCTTCATCGGATCGGCGAGGACGATGCGCGCGAAGTGCTCCGGCGCGAAGCGCGGGATGCCGCTGAACTCGAGATCCGAGCGTTCGGTGAGCGTGTCGCCGATGCGCAGCGTGCCGCGATCCATCACGCCGATCACGTCGCCGGGCCACGCTTCCTCCACGGCGGTGCGCTCGCGGGCGAGGAACTGCTGCGGCGCGGCCAGCCGGAGCGGCTTGCCCGTGCGCACGTGCTTCACGTCCATCCCTGCCTCGAAGCGTCCGGAGCAGATCCGCACGAACGCCACGCGGTCGCGGTGCTTCGCGTCCATGTTCGCCTGGATCTTGAATACGAATCCCGTGAACTCGTCGTCGGTCGGATGCACCGGGCCGGTGGACGACTCGCGGGCCACCGGTTCGGGCGCGAGCTCGAGGAACTCGCGCAGGAACGGCTCGACGCCAAAGTTCGTGAGCGCGCTGCCGAAGAACACCGGCGACAGCTCGCCGTCGAGCACGGCCTGCTCGTCGAACGGATGGCCGGCTTCGTCGAGCAGCGCGACGTCCTGCACGAGGCGATCGTGCGCCGCGGAGCCGAGCAGCGCGCGGAGCGCCGGGTCGTCGAGCGTCTCGATGTCGAGCACCGACTCGTCGACACGGCTCGCCCCGTGGTCCGCCGTGCGCTCGAAGAGGTGGACCTGCCGCTGGCGCCGGTCGTACACGCCGACGAAGGCGTCCTCGCGGAAGATCGGCCACGTGATCGGATGGCAGGCGATCGAGAGGTCGGCCTCCACGTCGCTGATCAGCTTGAGCGGATCCTCGCCCACGCGGTCACACTTGTTGACGAACGTGAAGATGGGCGTGCGCCGCCGCTTGCAGACGGCGAAGAGCTGTCGCGTCCGATCCTCGACGCCGCGGCGGTTGTCGAGCAGCATCACCGCGCTGTCGGCGGCGACGAGCGTGCGGTAGGTGTCTTCCGAGAAGTCCTCGTGCCCCGGCGTGTCGAGCAGGTTGATGTGATAGCCCGCATACTGGAACTGCATCACGCTCGACGTGACCGAGATTCCGCGTTCCTGCTCGAGCTTCATCCAGTCCGACGTGGCGTGCCGCGCGGCACGGCGCGACTTGACCGAGCCGGCGAGATGGATCGCTCCGCCGTAGAGCAGGAGCTTCTCCGTCAGCGTGGTCTTGCCCGCGTCGGGGTGGCTGATGATGGCGAACGTCCGGCGCGTGCGGACAGCGTCGCGCAGCCGGGATTCGCGCGCTTGCAGGTCGAGGGACAACGGAACTACCTAGATTGCATGGGGTGAACGCAACGAGGGCCCAACCCGGTCGGGTCGGGCCCTCGGAGACATATTGTAAGTTAATGCCACGCCCCGCCTCGAAGGAGTGTACCGCGTGACCCCTTGGGTCCGGCGACTCATCGTCGCGAACATCATCGTCTTCTTTCTCGAGCAGACGGTCCGCGGATTCGTCAACTACCTGGCGTACATCCCCGCGTACCTGCTCTACCAGCCATGGACAGTGATCACGTACATGTTCGCGCACGCGAACATCACGCACATCCTGTTCAACATGCTGGCGCTGTACTTCTTCGGGCCGGCGGTCGAGGAACGGCTCGGCGCCCGGCGCTTCCTCACGCTGTACTTCGTGAGCGGGATCGTCGGCGCGCTGCTCTCGACCGTGTTCGCGTTCAACTCGCCGATCATCGGTGCGTCGGGCGCGGTGATGGGCGTGATGTTCGCGTTCGCGCGCTACTGGCCACACGTGCGGCTGCTGCTCTTCTTCATCATCCCGGTCGAGGCGCGCGTCGCCGTGTTCCTGATGGCGGCCCTCGCGCTGTGGAGCGGCTACAACGGCTCGCGCGGCGGCGTGGCCGACTTCGCCCACCTCGGCGGCTTCCTGGGCGCATGGCTGTACCTGATCTGGATCGAGCGGCAGCACGGCGCGCGAAAGTTCAGGGCGCAGATCACGCCCAAGGTCGCGAAGGACGCGCTCATCAACTGGAAGAAGGTCGATCCCCGCTCGGTGCACGAGGTGAACCGCGACGAGGTGAACCGCATCCTGGACAAGATCAGTGCCCAGGGGCTGGCCAGCCTCACCCCGCAGGAGCGGCTCTTTCTCTCGAATTTCGTTCCGCCCGACGACCGGGTGCCGCCGCCGACGTGACGCGTGGATTGGCGCCGCGCGTCTCGACCATCCGCTTGAATTCGGCGCGCGGGCCGAAGTTCAGCAACAGCCCGACTTGGAGCCGGGACGCCCGCAGATAATGGTGTGTGTGAGATCGGCGTGGAGCAGATGCTCCTCGTGGCGGCTCGCTGCCTGTGTCATGCTCGCGAATGTCGTCGTTGACCTGCTGCGGACAGTCACCATTGCCGTGCGACCATGAGCATCGTAGCTCCGCGGTCGAAAAGGCTCTGGACGCGGAGAAGGGTGGAGTCCGCGGACAGGCGCGGAGGAGGTGGAACGGCGGTGACAAGCAACCTTCTGAGAACACCCTCAGGACGCCACGCATTCACCGGCCCCTGGCAACTGAGCAACAGGCAGATTGTGTTGTGAACACCATCTGAAGGCTTCGATCAGAAAGGCATCCCGAGGGTGTTCGCAAACACTCACATCTCACCGCCGTTCCCGTTCCTCCGCGTCTGTCCGCGGACTCGGCCCTGCTCCGTGTCCAATGCAGTTCCCCCACCCACCCCCGCCGGATCTCCACCTCGACCGCCTCCATTCCCCCGATGCGCCGCCACGTGTCGTGACGCATCGTCGATGGGTCGCGCGGAGGCGCTATGTCCAGTCACATCCTGATCGTGTACGGCACCACCTACGGCCAGACGCAGAAGATCGCCGAGCACATTCGCGATCGGCTGAGCGACGAGTTCGGCGTCACCGTCGTGCGCGGCGACGCGCCGATGAACCCCCTCACGGCGGACCACTTCGACGGCGTGCTCGTGGGCGGGTCGATCCTCGCCGGCCGGCACCAGCGCTACATCGAGGAGTTCGTCCGGCGGAACGTCGCGACGCTCAACGCGATGCCGTCGGCGCTGTTCTCCGTGAGCGGATCAGCGGGCAGCGAGAAGCCGAGCGGCCGCGCCGATGCGCAACGCTGCGCCGACCGGCTGCTCGACGACACGCAGTGGCGCCCGCAGCTCGTCGCGACCATCGCCGGGTGCATCGCGTACACCAAGTACGCGTGGCCCATGCGCATGGTGCTGAAGTTCATCAGCTGGCGCGCCGGCGGATCGACGGACACGTCGCGCGATCACGAGTACACGAACTGGGCGCAGGTCGATCGGTTCGCAAGCGATTTCGGCACGATCGTGCGCGAGAGCGCGAGCCATCCGCTGCCCGTCTGAGCGTCCGGCGTTCATCGGACGAGGAACCGCCCTTCCCTGACGCACGCGCGCCCGCGCGCGACGCAAGCTGAGAGCGTCCTCATCGGGATCAAGTCATGCGCCGCCGCCGAGTCGTGGGTCGTTGGACGCTTCGCCTGCTGGGCGCGGCCGCCGCGATCGGACTCTGGTCGGCGGCGACCGTGCCGTCCGGATACAGCTACGTCGAGCTGCTCGTGTTCGCCGGTCCGGGCATGGTGCTCGCCATCGCGATGAGCTGGGCGGCCCACGCGTTCGCGCGTTCGCACTTCACGTGGGATGACGGGCTGCGCGCGGGCCTCATCGGCGGCGCGGTGCTTCCGCCGGTGCTCGCGTTCACCGTCGCGCTGACCGCCACGACCGATCACGGCGCGATCCTCGTCACGTTCGTGCTGGGCTCCTGGTTCGCGCTGGCGAGCGGTGTGCTCGTCGCGGCTCTCCGCGCGCTGGGCCAGGACGGCAGCCGCACGCCGCGCCGCAGCACCGCGCGATTGACGCTCCATCGCGCCAAGGGCGCCCCGAGACCCTCGGGGCGCCCCGCAGTCAGCGCGGCACACCGACGCCGCACGATGGTCAGGTAACCACGGCGAGTTCGTCGTCCACCTCGCGCACGCCGGGCGCCGACCACGCCGCGTTCTCGGCATCCGTGCGTTCGGCGAACGAGTGCACGGTGCCGCGGAGCACCACCTTTCCGTCGGGCGCCGTCTCGATGGTGATGTGCTTCGACTCCACTTCGGCGTTGCGCTTGAGCGCCTGCTCGATGCGGCTCTTCACGTCGCCGGCGGACAGCTTGGGGCTGATCTTGAGGACGTTGTTCACGCCCTTGACCCCGGTGAGATAGCGGACCGCTCGCTCGGCGGCCGCGCGCTGATACTGCCACTCGACGCTGCCCTCGAGCCACACCCATCCGTCCTGCACGCGGGCGGTCACCCCGGCCACCGGGACCTCCACGTCCCACTCGAGCGCGTTCGCCGCGGCGTGCGCGATCTCGGTGTCCGTGCGCGTCGCGGCGCTCGGAATCTTCACGTGGATGTCTTCGGCGAGCGCGCGAATGCCCGCCACACGCTCGGCCGCTTTCACCGCCGCGAACCGCTTCGCGAAGCTCTCGACCTCGCCGGCGAGCGTCACCACCGCATCCTTCACCGCCACCCCGATCTCCGCGTCGCCCACGGCGGGATCCCACCGCAGCTCGTCCATCACGTCGCGCTGGATCTGTGCATCGGTCTTGATCATACGTGCCTCCTCGAGATGGGAGTTTCCAGTTTCCTCATTCACGTTCGTACGGGTCGCACGAGCAGCGTTGGCGCCTGGCCGGCGCGAATGACGCCGTCCGCCACGCTGCCGATCACGAAGCGCGACAGGCCGCGCCCGTGCGTCGCTAGCGCGACGAGCGGGCGCTCGGCGGCGGTCGCGCAGGCCGTCACCGCGGCGGCCGGCGCCCGTGCCACGCGCGCGTCGCACGTCACGCGCAGGTCCGCGTGCACGAATCGAATCCGCTCGGCGACCGACGCGAGATAGGCCTCCGCCTCGTCGAGGTCGGCCTCCGCCGGCACCAGGCGCAGGAGCAGCACGTGGGCGTGCATCGCGTCGGCGAGCCCGATCGCGGGCGGCAGCGCCTGCGCCGCGAAGCTGGACCCGTCGAGCGCGACGATCACGGTGTCGAAGAGCTCCGGCTCGCGGCGCCGCAGGCCCGTGACCGGGCCGGCGGGGCGCACGATCAATACGGGCGTCGTCGTGCCGTGAATGACCCCGTCCGCGACGCTCCCGAGCCACGAGCGCGTGAGCCCGGTGCGGCCGTGGCTCGACATCGCGATGAGCGGCGCGTCGAGCCGCGTCGCGCGCGCGCAGATCGCGCGGACGACGTCGCCGTCGAGCACTTCCGCCCGGATGTCAGTGAGCCCGAGATCCGTGAGCCGCGCGGCCACGCGATCGAGATACGCTTCCTCGTCGGCGCGGACCATCGCGTCCCACTCCGTGGCGTGGTGCCGGTCGACCCGATGGATCTGATGCACGCGCACGAGCACGAGCCCGCCCTCCACCGCCGTGGCCACGGCGCGCGCGCACTCGAGCGCGGCTTCGGCGAACGCCGAGCCGTCGAGCGGTACGAGCACGGCGCGAAACACGCCGGCCTCGCGCGGTGTCTGCAACCGTCCTTGGCGGAGTACGAGCGTGGGCGAACGCATGGCGGGCTCCGGTAGGCGCGTACGCCGCGAGCCGCATCGCTCGCGCGCCATGGCACCAGCGTACGGGCGGATTGACGCTCCGTCAGTCCGGAATCGCGGCCCGCCGCGTCGTCCGACGCCTCACGCGCGTGCCACGCGCCGTCACCGGACGACGCGCACGCTCGGCGAGGCCGTGTGGTCCTCGTCGTCATCGTCGCGCAGGTACCACGGCGCGTTGATGACGATCACGCGCGGACCGCCGCGCAGGAGCAACAGTCCCTTGAGCAGCGTCGGCCGGTGGCCGTGCAGCAGCCAGTGATACCAGCGCCGCTCGACGAGCTCCGGCACCAGCACCGCGATGTACCGGCGCGGCTGCTCCGCCGCGAGCTGGTGGATGTACTCGAGCAGCGGATCGAAGAATTCGCGATACGGCGAGTGCAGCGGCACGAGCGTCGGCACGGGGAAGCCCGCGGCACGCAGGGGCCGCTCGACGAACTGCGACCAGCGTCCGCGCAGATCGTCCATGTCGTGCTCGCCGGTGAGCACGTGAATCACCCGCACGTCCGGCGACATGGTGATCGCGAGGCGCAGCGACTTGCGCGCGACGCGGTCGAGGCGCTTGAGGGGCACGAGCACCAC
Source organism: Gemmatimonadaceae bacterium (assembly GCA_035547615.1). Taxonomy (GTDB): domain Bacteria; phylum Gemmatimonadota; class Gemmatimonadetes; order Gemmatimonadales; family Gemmatimonadaceae; genus JAQBQB01. The sequence continues at coordinate 13,246 of DASZUN010000050.1, forward strand.
CGGCGGCGGCGGCTCGCCGAGCTGCAGCGGCCCCTCGACGTCCGTCTGCTCGTCGACGCGGTCGTAGTTCCGGCGGATCGCGCGGAAGACCCCGACGAGCGCGGCGATGAGCAGCACCGTGATCCACGCCCCGTCCACGAACTTCGACACGATCACGACGACGAGCGTGATCCCGGTGGCGAGTGCGCCGAGTGCGTTCACGGCGAGCGAGCGGCGCGCGCGCCGCCCGCCGACGCGCCGCCAGTGGACGACCATGCCCGCCTGCGACACGGTGAACGCCAGGAAGGCGCCGACGGCGAACAGTGGAATGAGGCGATCGGTGATCCCGCCGAAGGCGACGAGCAACGCGGCCGCGAGCACGGCGAGCACGACGATGCCGGCGGAGTACACGAGCCGGCGCCCCGGGTGCGCGAACTCGGGCGGCAGGAACTCGTCGAGCGCGAGCACGCGGCAGAGACGCGGGAATCCGGCGAAGCTCGTGTTCGCCGAGAGACAGAGCACGCTCACGATCGCGACGATCCCGACATAGTAGAACGCGCCGCGACCCGCCACCGCGGCGAAGAGTTGCGAGAGCACGCTCTCGTAGCCGCGCGCGCCTGGCGGCGTGGCGGCGACGTGAAACGTGAACGACAGATACGCGATGCCGGCGAGCATCACCGCGAGCGCGCCGACGATCAGCATGAGCGTGCGCGCGGCGAGGCGCACCGTCGGCGCCTTGAACACGGGCACGCCGTTCGACACCGCCTCGACGCCGGTCATCGCCGTGCAGCCGCTGGCGAAGGCCCGGAAGAGCAGCCACGCGCTCGCCGCCTGCACGGCGGGCGCGGGATGCGGCACGCTCACCACGGGCACGGGATGCCCGTGCGACGCGAGCGACTTCGCGATCCCCCACGCGAGCATCGCCCCCATGCACGCGACGAAGAGATACGTAGGGATCATGAACACGTAGCCCGATTCGCGCACGCCGCGCAGGTTCACGACGGTGAGCATCGCGAGCACGACGAGACAGATGGGCAGCGTGTACGGGAGCAGTGCCGGGACCGCCGACACGATCGCGCCGACGCCGGCCGAGATCGCGACCGCCGCATTGAGCACGAAGTCCACGCAGAGCGCGCTCGCCGCGATCAGCCCGGCGAGCGTGCCGAGGTTCGTCGAGGCGACGGTGTACGAGCCGCCGCCGTTCGGATACGCCGCGATCGTCTGCCGGTACGAGAACGACACGAGGCCGAGCAGCACGATGATGACGGCGCTGAGCGGCGCGATGTAGCGCGCCGACAGCAGCCCCAGCGGCAACAGCACCGTGAGGGCGGCTTCGGGCCCGTACGCCGCCGAGGCGAGCGCATCGAGGCCGAGCAGCGGCACGCCGCGAATCGGACCGATTCGTTGTGTCTGCTCTTCTTCGGTGCGGAGCGGCCGGCCAAATAGGAGATCTCGAATCGACATGCGGGCGGGTGAGGGCTCGCCGTACGCGTTGCGGCGCATCGGAATCGCAGGATCGATACCGGGCCGATGCACGCGCGCCACACTCGGACGACCGCCGCGTGTCACTCGCCGCACAAGTGGCCGTTGGCCGACGGGCGACGCCTCACCGTGCGCATTCCACTTCCTGTATCGACGGGCCGCGCGCGCGACGCAACTTGAGAATGGACGGGTGGTGAACTGGTGGGTTCGCCAAGGATGGACTCCAGCAAGGAGGCGTTATGAAAGTCAGCCACAGGCTGCGCCTGGCGACCGCGGCGGCGCTCGTGATCTCGCCCGCACTCGCGCTCGCACAGAACCCGGCAGGCTCCGTCGTGGTCACGCCGTATGTGGGCGTGTATTCGCCGTCCACCGACGTGATGAAGGAAGGCGTGAGCGCCGCTGGCCAGTCGGTCACGGCCAACGGCAAGCATCAGGCATCCGCCGCGTACGGAATGAACGCGAGCTACTGGATCACGGACCGCCTCGGCATCGAGCTGGGCGGCGCCTACTCGAGCTCGCAGCTCAAGGGCACGATCACGCAGACCGGCATCACCCCGGTCACGATCACGGATCACGCGCACATCTGGCTCGGCAGCGCGAAGCTGATGATTCAGCTCCTTCCGCCGAGCACGGGCGCCAATCTGCGGTTGGGAATCGGTCCGGCCTTCGTGACGCGCGGTGGGACGGCGTACTCCGGTGACAACACCGGCAGCGTCACCGGCCTCACCGACTTTGGCGGAGCGGTGTCGCTCTGCTCGAAGATCCCGGTCACGCGGAACTTCGGTATCCGCGTCCGCGCCGAGGACTACATGTATCAGGCGAAGCTCGGCTGGAATGCCGTGAACGCGAACAACAGCTACACGTTCAATTCGCGGATGCAGCACGACTTCGTCTTCTCGGCCGGCTTGCAGTTCATGCTGAACCCGTGACGCTCACGGGTCGCTGGTCGACGGGCCGCGCTTCGGCGCGGCCCGTTCTTTTGTGCGAGCGAGTCGAGCGCGTATGTTAGTTGTCATTGCGAGCGCTCTCACTTGTCATCCTTCGCTTCGCTCAGGATGACCGTCCTGAGACCATGTCAATCCTCATCGACATCATGAGCCCCTCCTGGAATCCGCCCACCGAGAGCGTCGTCGATCGCTTCCTGCGCTACGTCCGCGTGGACACGCAATCGGCGGAGGATCAGGCGACCGTCCCGAGCACCGAGAAGCAGTGGACGCTCGCGCGCATGCTCGTCGACGAGTTGAAGCAGCTCGGCGCCGAGAACCTTCGCATCGACGACCACTGCATGGTCTACGCGTCGCTCCCCGGCAACCTGCCAGCCGGCCGCACGGTCCCGACGCTCGGCTTGATCGCGCACGTCGATACGTCGCCCGCGGTGACCGGCGCGAACGTGAAGCCGGTCATTCACGCGAACTATCAGGGCGGCGACATCGTGCTCCCCGGCGACCGCACCCAGGTCATCACCGTCGAGCATCATCCCGTGCTGAACACGCTGATCGGCGACGACATCATCACGACGGACGGCACGACGCTGCTCGGATCGGACGACAAGTCCGGTGTCGCCGAGATCATGACGCTGGTCGACATCCTGCGGCAGAACCCGGCAATTCCGCACGGTCCGATCGCCGTGGCGTTCACGGCCGACGAGGAGGTGGGGATCGGGATCGACAAGTTCGACGTCGCGGGCTTCGGCGCGCAATACGCGTACACGGTGGACGGCGGCGAGCTGGGCGAGATCAGCGACGAGACGTGGAGCGCGCGCATGGCGACGATCACGTTCCACGGGAAGAGCGCGCACCCCGGCACCGCCAAGGGCGTGATGGTGAACGCGATGTACGCGATGGCCGACTTCCTGATGCACATCCCGCGCGAGATGGTGCCGGAGACCACGGAGGATCGCGTCGGCTTCGTGCATCCGTACATCGGCACGGCAGACGTGGAGACGTCGACGATCAAGGTGCTGCTGCGCGACTTCGAGCTCTCGGGCCTCGACGCCAAGGAGAAGCTCCTCCGCGAGCTGGCCGACACGAGCGCTCGACGCGTGCCGGGCACCCACGTCACCGTCGACGTGAAAGAGAATTACAAGAACATGAAAGAGGTGCTGAAGCACCACCCGCAGCTCACCGCGAACGCATTCGAGGCCGCCCGCCGCGCGGGCCTCGAGCCGTTCAACAAGCCGATTCGCGGCGGCACCGACGGCGCCAAGCTCACGTTCCGCGGCCTGCCCTGCCCCAACATCTACACGGGCGGCCACGAGTTTCACAGCAAACTCGAATTCAACTCTCGTCGCGGGCTCGAGAAGACGACCGAGACGCTGGTGCACCTGGTGCAGATCTTCGCGGAGGAATGATCACTCGTTCCGCAACGCCTCGACCGGATCGATGCGCGTGGCGCGGAGTGCCGGACCGAGCGCGGCGAGGAGCACGACCGCAAAGAGCAGCGCGCCCATGATCGCGTAGAGCGGCGCGTCGAAGAACGAGGCGTCGTCCAGAAAGGCCATCAGATAGCCCTTGGTCTGGAGCGTGATGAAGAGGCCTAACGCGACTCCGGCGAGCGCGAGCACGTTGCCTTCGCGGAGCAGGGCGCGCACGACGTCGCGCGCGGTGGCGCCGAGCGCGATCCGCACACCGATCTCGCGCTGGCGCTCGGCGACCGAGTAGGCGACGATGCCGTAGACGCCGATCGCCACGAGGCCGATGCCGACGGCAGCGAAGATGCTGAACAGCAGGCCGACGAATTCGCTCCGCGTGCGGCGCCAACTGATGCGGTACATGTCGTCGAAGGTCTGGACCGCGAGAACGCCGCCTGTGCTGGCGGGGAGCAACGCATGGTGTACGGCGATGGCCACCGCCGCCGGGTCTCCCGATGCGCGCACCGTGATGCTCATCGGGTAGACGCCCTTCGCGCTCTTCACCGTCACGCTGTCCGATGGACCGACGACGCGATACACGCCGTAGAGCCCCGGGAGCGCTCGGATCGGATCCGGATACTTCTGGCGGTCGCGATGGTCGCTGACGACACCGACGACGCGATTCCAGGGCGCCGTGGACTTCGCGTCGCCGAACTTGATCAACTTCCCGATCGGATTCTGCCGCGGCCAGAGAAACAGTGCGGTGAGACTGTCCACCACGACGTTGCGGGCCTCGCCGTCGCCGGGGACGAAGTCGCGGCCGCCGATGACGGGCAGCCCCATCGTCGCGAAGAACGACGGCGACACGACGATCACGCCCCAGTTCGGCGCCGGCACTTCCTTCACGATCCCGTGTCCGTCGTCCACCATGACGCTGCGGTTCTCCGCCGCAGCCCCGGTGTGATACGTCGCGCTCTCCACGCCGCGCACGGCGCGCACGCGCGCCACCAGGTCGACCGCGGATTGCGCGAGCGGCATCCGGGCGTTCCTTGGCGCGCGGAGCGTGACCGTCGCTTCCATGAGCGGATCGGGATCGAAGCCGTACAACGCCTCGATCCGATAATCGCGGTCGCTGAGGTGCCACGCGGATTCCAGCAGCGCCGAGCACCCGCACAGGACGCCGAGCGCCAGGCCGATCTCCGCGATCACCAGCCAGCCGTAGAGCCGCGCGTTCTTGCGATGCGCGCCGGTGCCCGCCCCGCTCTTGAGCAGATCGTTCGGATCGGCGCGCGACACGCGTAACGCCGGCGCGAGACCGACGAGCACGATGCACACGATCGCCGTGATCGCGGCGAACACGAGCACGCGCCAGTTCGTGTGCGGCTTCACGATGTAGTCGGCGACCGTATCGGGAATCGTCGCCGAGAGCGCGTGCACGCCCCAGAACGTGAGGACCACGCCGAGCACGAGTCCGCCCCCGGCGAGGAGCGCCGTTTCGGCCAGCATGTGCCGCACGAGCCGCACGCGCGATGCGCCGAGCGCGGCCCGCATCGCCAGCTCGCGGCTGCGGCCGAGTCCGCGCGCGAGCTGCAGGTTCGCCAGGTTCGCGCACGCCACGAGCAGGACCGCGAGCACGGCGCCGAAGAGCGCGTAGTGAAAGTGCGTGGCGTGAAACTGCGTCGACGTCCACGGCTTCATGGCGAAGCGCGTCCAGCCCTTCACCTCACCGGCGTCGCCGGCAAGGTCGGCGGCGAGCGTGCCCAGCTCGTTGTGCACGAGCCGCGGGTCCGCGCCGTCGCGGATGCGAATCATGTTCAACGGGAACGACGCGAGCGCATTCGCCGGCGGCAGCGTCCACGCGTCCGCCCACAGCACGGAGAACTCGCCGTAGTGCGGGATCACGCCAATCACGGTGCTCGCCACGCCGTTGAAGTCGATCGACGCGCCGAGCGGCGATTCGCCGCCGGGGAACAGCTTGGCGGCCACGCGATCGCTGATCACGATCGGATGCGACGCGTCGTAGACGTCCGATGCGGTGAAGAGACGGCCCGCGATCGGCCGGACACCGAGGAGCGTGAGAAAGTCCGGGCGCACCACGTCCCAATCGAGCGCGGTCGCGCGGCCGGCGCGCTCGAACAGGCCGAGTGCGCCGGACTGATAGCCCGACACGCCTTCGTAGCTCTTGCCGGCAGCGTTCAGCGCGTCGTGAATCGCGTCGCGATCGAGGCGCTTCCTCGAGTTCCCGAAATACTGCAGCGTGTACAACAGGTCCGGCCGCCGCACGTCGATCACCGGATTGATCAGCGCGTCGAGCACGCTGTACATGGTCGTGTTGAGCGCGATCGCCAGCCCGAGCGAGATCACCGCGACGACGAGAAACGTCGGCCGACGCGCGAGCGTCCGCGCCGCGTACCGCACGTCGGCGAGAAACTCCTCGAGCCAGCGCACGCGGAACACGTCGCGCGATTCCTCGGCCACACGTTGCCGTCCGCCGAACGCCACGTGCGCGCGCCGCCGCGCTTCTTCGGCGGGGATCCCGAGCGCGACGTTCCGCTCGGTCTCCATCTCGACGTGGAACTGCATCTCCTCGGCGATGCGCGCGTCGATCTCGTCGCGCTCGCGGCGGCGGCCCCGCCTCACGGTGCCGACTCCATCGCGAGGATCAGCTCCACTGCCTTGGCCATGCGTCGCCAGCTCTCGCGTTCCGCGGCGAGCCGCTTGCGACCGGCGGCCGTGAGCGCGTAATACCGCGCGCGCCGGCCGTTCTCGGTCGTCTGCCAATCGGAGTCGATGAAGCCCTGCTTCTCCAGGCGATAGAGCGCTGGATAGAGCGACCCCTGCCCGATGCGCAGCACCTCGCGCGAGCCCTGCGCCAACCGCTCCGTGATCCCCCACCCGTGCATCGCCCCGAGCTGCAGCGCCTTGAGCACGAGCATGTCGAGCGTGCCCTGCAGCAGCTCGTTCCGGTCGGCGGTCGCCATGGCGCGGCTCTCCTTTCGACGGTCGAAAGGAAGCTACGGCCCGCGGGCCGGCCGCGCAAGAACGTCGTTATGCGTCTTCCAATAACGGCTCGAAGAACATCGTCGCCGCGTGGTGCGCGAGCCCCGCCGCCTCGATCCAGTCCACCAGCCCGTCGGCCAGGTCGCGCTGCCGCTCCCGCGGCAGACTGCGAAACCCCGCGAGCAGCCGCTCCGGGAGCGACTCCGGTGCCTGCGCGAGCGCGTCGCGCCCCGCCGCCGTCAGCGCGATCGACGCGCGGCGCCGATCCTCACTCGATCGCCCGCGCGACACCAGCCCCCGCGTCGCCAGCCGAGCCACCACTTCCGACACGGAGCTCTGCGCCGTCGCCGTTCGGCGCGCCAACTCGCCGATCGTCGGCGTGCCGGCCTTCTCGATCTCGCGCAGCACGAACAGTTGCGCCGCGCTCACGCCGAGCGACGCTTCGGTCTGGTGAGTCGCGTCGCGGAGGGCGCGAATGATCCGCCGGATCGCATCCATCGCGGCGGGCGCGTCGTCGCGCGGCACGGCGGGGCCGCCCAGCTGCTGCACCACGGGGGCGCTCGCCCACGCCGCGCTTCCGCGCTTCGGCGACACGCCGGCGCAATCATTCAGCGTTGCCTCGAAGCCGCGCAGCTCGCGCACCTCCAGGCGCATCAGCTCCGACGCGCCGAGCTGCACCGCGTCGCGCGGCGACAGCTCGTGCCCCGGCGCGCGCGGCTGCACGGTGAACGCCGCAACCGCGCGCGCGCGCTCCGTGTCGCTCGTGAGCCAGCGCGGCACGCCGATCACCATCACCGACCGCCACTGGCGAAGCGACCGCACGTCGGCCACCGTCAGGCACACGTGCGGGTTGAGCTCCAGTGCACGCCGCTTCCGCCCCTCGACCATCGCCACGTACAGGTTCTCGCCGTCGTGCGCGTACGCCGTGGGCACGCCGATCGGCACCGCCTCACTGCTCCCGCGCTCAGCCACCGCGAGCACGCCCCACCCGATCTCGCGCAGGACCGCGATGCACTCCTCCCGCGAGAGTGCGCGCCGGCGCGCGGCGGCCGGCTCCGGCGTCAACGCCGGCTCTCGCGGGATCTGGACGATTGGAATCGACACGGCGGCGCGCCTCGGCTCGTGGTCGGCTCAGTGATCCATGTGGGCGTACTGCTTTGGCGTGCCCACCTGGATGATCCCCACCGCGCCCTTCTCCGCGTCGGCGAAGGCGTGCGTCACGAACGGGTACAGCCCTTCACCGCTGCCGTCCTTGTCGAAGTGCGTCTCGAACACCACGCCGCCGCCCGCGGGCACCGGATAGGTCTGCACGCCTTCGAGCGCGTGCGCCGGGTTGCCGTCGGGGTACACGCGATCGAAGATCGCGCCGACGATGTGGAAGTCGCTCGTGAAGTTCGGGCCCGCGTTCACGACGAAGAACCGCACGCGGTCGCCGACGTTCACCTGGAGCGGATTGTCCTTGTACTGCGCCGCGCGGCCGTTGAACACTACGTACGTCGCGTTCTTTGCCTGCTCGGCCTGCCAGTCGGGCTGCATCGGGAGCATGCCGTCGACCTTGGTCGTGTCGTTCGCCCGCGCGTAGAACTCGCTCTGCACGATGACGAACTCCTTGTCGGCCTTCGTCCCCCAGCCGTCCTTCGGATCGATGATGATGGGCAGATACATGCCCTGCATCAGGTGCATCGTCACCGGCGGCGTGCCGCAGTGCACGAGAAACGCTCCCGGATCGCGCGCCACGAACTCGAACTGCACGGAATCGTGCGGCATGATCATGCGGTAGGCGACGTTCGCCGGGATCCGCGCGGCGTGAAAGTCGATCGAGTGCGGCATCTCGGCTTCGTTGACGACGGTCACGCGCACCTTGTCGCCGACGCGAGCGCGGAGCACCGGCCCCGGCACCGTGCCGCCGAAGGTCCAGCCCTGGTACGTCACGCCCTTGGCGATCTCGAGCTTGGCGTCCTTGATCGGAATCCGGAACGCCTTCACGTCGGCATCGGACGCGGGCGCGACGCGCGCATCATACGCGGGCTGCGTCGCCCGGACCGTCTTGTCGAAGTCGATCGTCTGCACCTTCTCGCCGCTCCTGGCGGCAGTGACCAGCGCGACGCCACCGCCCAGGGCGGCGATCACGATCAGCGCGGGAACCAGCTTGCGAGTACGCATCGTCTATATCTCCGAAGTGCTTTTTCTCAGTCGCGGGTGTGAAATCGTTCGCGATGGGAAAATGCTGCGGGACCGATGCATGCTCCGTCGGAGAAGGGTGGAACTTCTGTGGTGATTCCGGCGGGCCGAACGTCAGGTGATTCCCTACCTGGCCGGCGACAGCGCCGCGAGCGCGAGCGTCGCGAGCTCACCCATCTGCGGCTCCAGCGCGGGCGACAGCGAGTCGCCTGGCGCGGCCGATTGGACCTCGACCAAGAGCCACACGAACCGCGTGTCGCGAATGGTCGCGTCCGTTTCACGCAGCAGCGCGAGCGCGCCGGCGGCGCTCAGCCAGTGCGCGTGCGGCGACTCCCGCGCGAGGTCGTCGCCGTCGCCGCGCACGAGGCGCGTCGCGCCCGGCGTTGCGCCCGGCGTCGCGTCGATCAGGAGCACCTCGCTCCGCCCGCGCATGAGCGGCGCGACACGAAGCAGGTCCGTGCCGCCGTCGATGACCTCGACGTCAGCCGGCAGCCGTGCGTCCCCACGCAGCGCGTCGGCGATGCGCGCCCCGATGCCGTCGTCGCCGGCCAGCGTGTTTCCCAGGCCCACCACGAGCCGGCGGCGCGACCGACTCCCACGCGCACCGTCAGCCATTGCGCACCACGAGGTGCACGGAGCACGAGATGCACGGGTCGTATGCCCGCGCGATCCGCTCGAGCTTCGTCCGGACCGCGTCGAGCGGCAGTTGCGGCGCCCGCGCCACACTTTCGCGGAAGTGGTACTCGATGCTCGCCGCGTTGATCGCCGTGGGCGTCACGACGTCCGCCGCGACGATGCGGCCCGCGTCGTCGTACTCGTAGCTGTGGACGAGCAGGCCGCGCGGCGCTTCCGTCACCGCGGTGCCGACGCCCGCGCGCGGCTGCACCGCGATCGGTGCTTCGACTCGTGCGCCGCTCGCGAGCAGCGCTTCCACGATCGCGAGGGAGCGCTCCACGTCCATCACGAGCTCCACGACCTGCGCGCGCGTGTTGTCGGTGGGATCTCCCGAGGGCAGGACCAGCCCGAGTCGTCCGACCGCGTCCAGTCCGGCTGGCGAGAGCCGCCGGCGATTGATGGTGAGTCGCGCCAGCGCGCCGACCATGATCGGCGCGCCATCGAGCATGCTGTGCTTGGCGTATGCGTGCGCGACCGGCCGCTCGTTCGTGAGCGCACGGTACTCCGCCGCCGCGAACCGCCGGCGCCCTGCCGGCGATATCGCGACGATGGAATCGCCGCTTCCATAGTACCCGTACTCCGCGGGCATCTCGAGCGCGGCGAAGTTCGTTTCCGCGTCGACCACGTCGTCCGCCGGGAGTGCGGCCACCAGGTCCACGGCCATGCGCATCTTCTCGCGCGCATCGGCGAGCGCGTGGCGCAACCGCTCGAGCGCCTGCTCGTCCGGCACGAACGACATCCCGCCCAGCAGCGGGATCACCGGGTGGATCGCGCGGCCGCCGATCGTCTCCTGAATCGCGTTGCCGAGCGCCTTGAGCTCGAGCCCGAGCGCGACGGCATCGGGGTGCGACTTGGCCAGCGCCGGCGCGCTCGCCGCGCCGAAGTAGTCGGGCAGCGCGAGCAGGAACACGTGCAGCGCGTGGCTCTCGATGTTCTCGCCGCGAAAGAGCAGCTCGCGCAGCAGCTCGGTCTGTTCGCTCACCTGCACGCCAAACGCGCGCTCGGTGGCGGCGAGCGAGGTCAGCGCGTGCGCGACCGAACAGATCGCACAGATGCGCGACAGGATCGGCGCGACCTGCATGTATGGCTGGCCGCGGAGCAGCTCCTCGAGGAGCCGCGGCCCTTCGAGCACGTTGAACTGCACGTCCGTCACCGCGCCGTTCTCCAGCTCCACCGTGATGCCGCCGTTGCCTTCGACGCGCGCGAGATGCTCCACCAATTGGATTCTGCTCACCGGATCCCCCTCCGTGCGCGCGCCGCGGGCGAGGCGAAGGCATTGAGCCGCTGCTCGATCTCGTCACGCGTGTGCCCGTTGGACTCGAACAGGTGCGTGACCGACGGGATGTTCGCGTCGTGCGCCGGCCCGCGGCACCCGATGCACGCCACGCCGACCGACGGACAGCGCGCACCGCAGCCGGCCACCGTCACCGGCCCGCAGCAGAGCGCGCCATCGGCGACGAGCAGACACCGGTTCTCGCGGATGCGGCACTCCGTGCACAACGGATAGCTCGGCAGCAGCGGCAGGTTGCCGTGCAGCAGTCCGGCGAGCACCTGGAGAAACTGCTCCTTCTCGATCGGGCATCCGGGGATCTCCGCGTCCACCGCGACGACGTCGCACACGGCCCGCACGTCACCGAGCGCGTCCGGCTTCTCCATCTCGCCGTAGACGGCGCGCATCATCTCGGCGCGCGGGCGGCCCGGCATCGCGGGCACGCCGCCCCACATCGCGCACGTGCCGATGCTGACGAGGGTCCGCGCCCGCGCGCGCACCCGGCGCAGCAACGCTTCGTCCTCGCCCGTGACGACCGCGCCTTCCACGAAGGCGACGTCGAGCGCGCACTCGGTATCGGCGCCCGACGACGCCATGGCGAAGTCGCGCAGGTCGACGAGCTCCACGAGGTCGAGGAGCTCGCGCTCGCAGTTCAGGATCACGAGCTGGTCGCCCGCGCAGCCGGTCAGCCCGACGATGCCGACGGTGGGTTTCATGGCGTCAGATCATCTCCGGCAGGTTGATGGCGTCCCAGTACGTGAAGATCGGCCCGTGCGTGCACGTGTACTTGTAGCCCACGCTGCAGTGGCCGCACTTCCCCACCCCGCACATCATCCGGCGCTCGAGAGACATGAGAATTCTGTCTTTTGACAATCCTAGTTGCAGCAGCCGGTCGAGCACGTACCGGTACACGACCGGCGGCCCGCAGACCGTCGCGTAGGTGGTCGCCGGATCGACGCTCACGTGATCGAACAGGTCGGGCAGCCGGCACACGTGTCCGCGCCACTCGGCGCCGTTCACCGCGTCCACACCGAGCAGGCAGCGCATGTCGGTCCGGTCGAGCAGCGAGACGAGCTCGTCGCGGAAGAGCATCTGCGCCGGCGTCTTGGCGCCGTACAGCAGCGTGATGTCGCCGAACTGGTCGCGGCGGTCGAGCGCGTACCAGAGCAGCGACCGGAGCGGCGCCATCCCCAGGCCGCCGGCCACGACGAGCAGGCTGTTGCGCGCCATCACGTCCACCGGGAAGCCGTTGCCATACGGCCCGCGCACGCCCACCAGATCGTTGGTCTTCAGCCGGAAGAGCGCCGCCGTCACGCGCCCCGCGCGCCGGATGCACAGCTCCAGCACGCCGGGGCGCGACGGCGACGACGAGATCGAGATCGGCACCTCGCCCGCGCCGAGCACGCTCAGCATCACGAACTGCCCGGGACGATGGCGGAATCCGTCGGCGAGCGCCGCGTCGACGAAGCGCACCGTGAACAGGTGCGTGTCGTCGAGCAGCGGCTCGATGCGAACGATCCGCGCCAGCGCCGGCTGGTACGGGTTCGTCGCCCAGACCGGATCACTCCGGCGCTCAGGCGCCGACAGGCTGGCTGGCATCGCGCGCTCCTCGCAGACGGTCGATCACATCGATGATGTCGATCCCCACCGGGCACGCGACGGTGCAGCGCCCGCAGCCGACGCAGCTGGGCCGCCCGTACTCGGCGACGAAGCCGCGCTGCTTGTGATAGAATCGGAACTTGATCCGGTCGGCGCGGCTCTCGCGGAAGTTCTCGCCGCCCGCGACGAGCGCGTGCGTGTGGAACACGCACGAGTCCCAGCAGCGCGTGCGCTCGCCGGCGCAGCGCGCCGCTTCGACCACGTCGCGCAGCTCGTAGCAGTAGCAGGTCGGGCACACCGAGGTGCAGATCCCGCACGAGAGGCACTTCTCGCCGATGCTCTCCCACAAGCCGCTCTCGTACTCGATCTCGAAGATCTCCGGCAGGTCGCGGATCTCGACGCTGCGCCGGAACATCTCCCGCTTCATCGTCGAGCGGTGCTTGTACTCGGCGATGTCGGCGGCGGTCACGTCGCGGAACAACGCGCGCCCCGCGAGGATGATGTCGTCGCCGAGCGCGGTCCCGACGAGCACGAGGAAGTCGTCGCCGATGTCGTACAGGAAGAGGTCGAACCCGTGGTCGACGAAGTCGGCGCGCATCGAGCGGCAGAAGCAGTGCTCGTCGGGCGTGCAGTCCACGCCGACGATCACGACGCTGCGCCGCCGCGTGCGGAAGTACGGATCGGGGAACTTGGAGCGCGCGCCGTAGACGTCGTCGAGGATGTTGAGGCCGTACACGTCGCACGGATGCACGCCGAACAGCACGATCCGCTTGGCGGCGTCCTCGGATTCGGCGACGTACCCCGACTCGGCGTCGAACCGGAACAGCGATTCGCGCGGCGGCAGCAGGTACTTCTTCGGCGGCAGCAGCGTGCGCGTGTAGTCGAGGCGCGCGTCCGCCCAGTTCGTGAGCCGGTCGAACACGAAGCCGCCAGCCCGCGCCACGGGGGCGTGCACTTCGCCGAATCGCCCGAGCAGCGAGACGAACGATTCGAGCGCTGATTTCGGAAGCGTGGTGGTTTTCATGGGATGCGAGCGCGTTGCTCAGCGGAAGTTGTCGCGGCGCGCGCGCGATCCCATCGGGAAAACACTGAGCGTCGTCGGGGCGAGTCCCCATGTGGCGCGCGCGCGGCACTCGTGTGGGGCCGCGCCCGGCATCTGTGGCGTGGCCACGACACCGCGCGATGCCGCGCCACAGGCGCCGGTCCGCGCATGTCGTTCGCGTGCAACACGTTGATCGCGGCGCGCGCCGGAAGCGCGCGAGTTGCCATCGCCTCGGGCATCGCACGACACCATCACGGCCGCCGGCCAGGCCGGAATAGCCCAGGAGGGCGCATGAACCCAGATCGCACTTTCATTCACTCCGACCAGGCGGTCGGCACGCCGGCGTTCGCGCTGCGCGGCGGCGTGCGCGTGCTCGCGGCGATGGCGATCGCGGCGCTCGGGACCGCGTGCTCGATCGACAAGGCGGTCGCGCCGGACAATGGCGGCGGCATCCATCTCCCGATGGCGACGGCGCAGGCGATATCGGAATTCCTCCCGTCGCTGTCCGACGCCCAGACCCGCGTGCTTCCGTCGCTCAGTGACGCGGCAAGCGCGAAGCAGCTCGACGCCGAGCTGACGCAGATCCAGGCCACCCTGTCGCGGTCCGATCAGGCGGGCGCCGAGAAGCAGATCTCGCTCGCGCGCGCCACGATGGACGGCTATCCGACGAGCGCGGCCGCGGACGACAGGATCGAGCTCAGCGTGATCGGCATCGTCGTCGATCGCGCCGCGCAGCTCGACGGCATGCCGGCCCTGGCCAACCGCCGGGCGCCGTGAGCCGGCGATTCCTCCCTCTAACAGGATGTTTTGAGAACTATTATATGAATTCGGATAAAACGTACCGCTCGCCGCGCGTGCTTGCCGCGCTTGCGGTCGCGAGCGTGGCCGTGGTGGGCGCCGCGCGCGGCGCGGGGGCCCAGACGGCGCCGAGCCCGACGACCGTCTACTACGCGTGCTACGTCCCGAGCACGGGGACCGTGTACCGCATCAAGGACACGGGCCTCCCCGACGCATGCCTGCGCAGCAGCCACGTCGAGTTCAGCTGGAACTCGGCCGGCGCCGCGGGCGCCGCGGGGCCGCAGGGTCTGCCGGGCGCGAAAGGCGACAAGGGTGACCCGGGCGACGTGGGGCCCGCGGGCGCGAAGGGTGATCCAGGCGAGGCCGGTCCGGCCGGTGCCGCGGGCCCGATGGGCATGCAGGGCATCGCCGGGCAGAAAGGCGACAAGGGCGAGAAAGGCGACAAGGGTGATGTCGGCCCGCAGGGTCTGATCGGTCCGAAGGGTGACGTTGGCGTCGCCGGTCCGAAGGGTGACGTCGGCCCTGCAGGCGCCAAGGGCGACATCGGACTCACTGGCCCGAAGGGCGACACGGGGCCACAGGGCGCGAAAGGTGACATCGGCCCCGTCGGTCCGCAGGGGCTCAAGGGTGATGCAGGTCCAGCGGGTCCGAAGGGCGACATTGGCGCCGCCGGTCCGCAGGGCGAGAAGGGTCTGCAGGGCGACATCGGCCCCGCGGGTGCAAAGGGCGATGTCGGCCCGATCGGACCTCAGGGGCTCAAGGGTGACAAGGGTGATATCGGTCCTGCCGGCCCGCAGGGTCTTCAGGGTGACAAAGGGCTGCAGGGCGACAAGGGCGATGTCGGTCCAATCGGCCCCGCCGGTCCGCAGGGTGTTCAGGGACTCAAGGGCGACAAGGGCGACGACGGAGCCGCCGGCCCGCAGGGTGAAAAGGGGTTGCAGGGCGACAAGGGTGACATTGGCCCGATCGGCCCGCAGGGATTGAAGGGCGACAAGGGCGACATCGGCCCCGCCGGTCCGCAAGGACTTCAGGGCGAGAAAGGGCTGCAGGGCGACAAGGGACTAACAGGCGACATCGGCCCAGCTGGTGCGAAGGGTGACGTCGGCCCCGCCGGAGCGCAGGGTATTCAGGGTCTGAAGGGCGATAAGGGCGACGCTGGCCCGCAGGGCATCCAGGGCGAGAAGGGACTGACTGGCGACGTCGGCCCGGCTGGTCCGAAGGGTGACATTGGCCCGATCGGCCTCCAGGGCGTGAAAGGCGATAAGGGCGATACCGGCCCCATCGGCCCGCAGGGTCTTCAGGGCGAGAAAGGCTTGCAAGGCGAGAAGGGCGACGTCGGTCCAATCGGTGCTGCCGGTCCGCAGGGCATTCAGGGACTCAAGGGCGACAAGGGCGATAAGGGCGACGCCGGCCCGCAAGGACTCCAGGGTGACAAAGGGCTGCAAGGCGATAAGGGCCTAACGGGCGACATCGGCCCGGCTGGTGCGAAGGGTGACGTCGGCCCCATCGGTCCGCAGGGATTGAAGGGCGACAAGGGCGATATCGGCCCTGCCGGCCCGCAAGGCATCCAGGGCGAGAAAGGACTGCAGGGCGACAAGGGACTAACAGGCGATGTTGGCCCAGTTGGCCCGAAGGGCGACGTCGGCCCCGCCGGAGCGCAGGGACTCCAGGGCCTGAAGGGCGATAAGGGCGACGCTGGCCCGCAGGGCATCCAGGGCGAGAAAGGGCTGCAGGGCGACAAGGGTGAGATTGGCCCGATCGGCCCCGCCGGAGCGCAGGGAATTCAGGGCCTGAAGGGCGATAAGGGCGACGCTGGCCCGCAGGGCGTCCAGGGCGAGAAGGGACTGACTGGCGACGTCGGCCCGGCAGGCCAGAAGGGTGACATTGGCCCGATCGGCCCGCAGGGACTGAAGGGCGACAAGGGCGATACCGGCCCCGTCGGCCCGCAGGGCGTTCAGGGCGAGAAAGGCCTGCAAGGCGAGAAGGGCGACGTCGGTCCAATCGGTGCCGCCGGTCCGCAAGGCATTCAGGGATTGAAGGGCGATAAGGGCGACATCGGCCCCGTCGGCCCGCAGGGCATCCAGGGTGAGAAGGGCCTGCAGGGCGAGAAGGGCCTAACAGGCGACATCGGCCCGGCGGGTGCGAAGGGTGACGTCGGCCCGATCGGTCCCGCCGGCCCCCAGGGTCTCCAGGGTCTGCAGGGCGAGAAGGGCCTGCAGGGCGAGAAAGGGGATGTCGGCGCAATCGGTCCGCAGGGCATTCAGGGACTCAAGGGCGACAAGGGCGACATCGGCCCGATCGGCCCGCAGGGGCTCCAGGGCGATAAGGGCCTAACGGGCGACATCGGCCCAGCTGGTCCGAAGGGTGACGTCGGCCCGGTCGGCCCCCAGGGCGCTCAGGGACTGAAGGGCGACGCTGGCCCGGCTGGTCCGCAAGGCATTCAGGGTGAGAAGGGACTGCAGGGTGACAAGGGCGAGGTCGGTCCGATCGGCCCGCAAGGCCTCCAGGGCGCGAAGGGTGACGTGGGCGCCACCGGTCCGGAAGGACCGCAGGGACCGCAAGGCCTCAAGGGTGACAAGGGTGACATCGGCCCGATTGGCCCACAGGGTCTGCAGGGCCTCCAGGGTGACAAGGGCCTCCAGGGCGACAAGGGTGACATCGGCCCGATCGGCCCGATCGGTCCAATCGGCCCGCAAGGCGTGCAGGGCGAGAAAGGATTGCAGGGCGACCAGGGGCCCAAGGGTGATGTCGGCCCAACCGGCCCGGAAGGCCCGCAGGGTCCGCAAGGACTGAAGGGTGACAAGGGCGACACTGGCCCGATCGGTCCCACCGGCGCAGCGGGTGCGCAGGGCGCGACCGGCGCGACCGGCCCGACGGGTGCCACTGGCCCGCAGGGTCCGCAGGGTCCGCAGGGTCCGGCAGGCGTCGCAGGATTCGAGACCGTCCAGGGTTTGCCGGTGTCGATCAACAAGGGGCAGAGCGGCATCGCGACCGCGACCTGCCCAGCCGGAAAGGCGGCGATCGGCGGCGGCTTCTCCGCGTCGCTCGGGCAGATGTGGGTGAACGGCTCGAGCAGCGTGGCCGGCACGTGGAGCGTGACGGTCTTCAACAATGCGCCGCAGACTGGCACGGCCGCAGCATTCGCGATCTGCGCGGCGACATCGAACCCGTAAGCAGATCGTAGTGAGCACATTCGAAAGGCGCCGGAGCCCCGTGATCCGGCGCCTTTTGTCGCGCGGCGTGGTCCGACATTCCCTCACGACGCCGTGGGCCCGCCCCGACTGAACTCCGCCAATGGCGCCCGTAGGCTTGGCCTCATTCACATGGCCATGTGCCGATTGCGGCTGGCGCCCCCCGCCCCCCGCGCCCGGCGCTTCCGACACCGCTCTCACACGGAGCAACCGCATGTGCCTCGGCGTTCCCGGACGAGTGATCAGCGTGAACGGCGGGATCGCGCTCGTGGACTTCTGGGGCGCGCGGCGCGAGACGCGGCTCGATGTGGTCGACGAGCCGGTGCAGCCGGGCGACTACATCCTGAACCACGTCGGCTTCGCGATCCGGCGAATCCCGCCCGAGGAGATTCGCGAGACGCTCGCGCTCTATGAGCAACTTCTAAACGAAGCCGGTGACGACATGATGGCCGCCGACGTGCGCGGCGAGATGGATGCCGCGCCGTCGCGCGAATTGCAGGAGCTCCCCCTTCCCGATGCTCCCGCCTGCCCCGTCGGCTTCGGGCTCGGCGGCGCGCTCGCCGCGCACACCCCGGACGCGACGGAGCAGTCGTCGTGACCGCCGCGATCCCCTCGCCCGTCGAGCAGCTCAAGTTCCGCGACCCGCTCAAGGCGCGGCAGCTGGCCGAGGCGATCGGGCGCGCCTCCGCCGACGCCACGCAGCGGAGCGGCCGACGGGCCGTCACGGTCATGCACGTGTGCGGCAGCCACGAGCAGTCGATCGCGAAGTTCGGCCTGCGCGCGACGATCCCGCGCACGTGCGACGTGATCATGGGACCAGGATGCCCGGTGTGCGTGACCGACATGCCCGAAGTGGACGAAGCCGTCGTGCTCGCGCTCGACGGCGTGCGCATCCAGACGTACGGCGACATGCTGCGCGTGCCGGGCACCTCGCTCTCGCTCGCCGACGCCGAAGCGCAGGGCGCGCACATCGACGTCGTCTATGGCGCGGGGCACGCCGTCGAGATGGCGCGCGCCAATCCGCGCGACCAGTTCGTCTTCTTCGCCTCCGGCTTCGAGACGACCGCCGTCGCGACCGCGGCCGTGCTCCTGGGCGATCCGCCGTCCAACTTCTCGGTGCTCTCGGCGCACAAGTACATCCCGCCGGTGATGGAGATCGTCGCGGAGATGCCCGGCTCGCAGATCGAAGGTTTTCTCGCGGCGGGCCATGCGGCGATCATCACGGGCGCCAAGGTCTATCAGCGCTTCGTCGAGCGGCACGGGATTCCCGTGGTCGTCGCCGGCTTCGAGCCGCTCGACATTCTCGCCGGGCTGGCCAAGCTGGTCGAGCTCGTGCGCGACGGCCGTCCCGCCGTCGAGAACATGTTTCCGCGCTGCGTGACGTGGGACGGCAATCGCAACGCGCAGGAGCAGCTCTGGCGCGTGTTCCGTACGACCGGCGGACAATGGCGCGGCATTGCGCACGTGCCGAACGGGAATCTGCGCCTGCGCGACGAGTTCCAGCGGTACGACGCCCGGCGGAAATTCACGATCGATCTCGGGCGCCTGTGGACGACGGCACCGACGGCGCTCACGCAGCAGTGCGTGTGCGGCGACATCATGGCGGGACTCACCAATCCCGTCGCGTGCCCGCTCTTCGGCACGGCGTGTACGCCGGAGAATCCGGTCGGCGCGTGCATGGTTTCGAACGAGGGCACGTGCCGGATCTGGCATCAGTACGGTGGCCACCCCGACCTGTCGCTCGCCACGGATCGGCGCGCGGAGCGTGCCTCATGACGGCACCCGTCATCGGGATGAAGCACGGCGCGGGCGGCAGTGCCATGCGCCGGCTGATCGCGCAGACGTTGACGCGCGGCTTCGTCGACGCGCCGCTCGCGACGCCGCAGTCGGTCGGCCTTGCGGCATTCGACGACGGCGCGGCGATCCAGATCGCGGCGGACCAGTGGCTCGTGCTCACGACGGACTCGCACGTCGTGCAGCCGATCGAGTTCCCGGGCGGCGACATCGGCCGACTCGCGATCGCCGGCACGGTCAACGATCTGGCGATGATGGGCGCCACCGAGCCGCTGGGACTCACCTGCGGCGTGATCATCGAGGAAGGCTTCCCCCTCGGCGCGCTCGAGCGCGTGCAGTGCTCGATGCAGGCCGCCTGCGTCGAGGCGGGCGTCACCGTCGTCACGGGCGACACGAAGGTGATGCGGAAGGGCGAGATCGACGGACTGGTGATCAACACCGCGGGCGCGGCGATCACCCGGCGCGTGGTGCGCGACTCGGGGCTCGCCGCCGGCGACGCCATCATCGTGACGGGCAGCAGCGCCGACCACGGCATGGCACTGATGGCGGCCCGCAATGGCTTCGCCATCGAGGGCGACCTCGCGAGCGACGTCGCGCCGATCAACGGCCTCGTGCGCGCGGCGCTCGCCGCGGCGCCGGACGCGATCGTCGCCATGAAAGACCCGACGCGCGGCGGGCTCGCCGGCTCGCTGCACGAGATGGCGGCAAAGGCTCGTGTCGGAATACTCATTCACGAAGACTCATTACCCGTGCGCCCGGCGGCCCGCGCGCTGGCCGACATGCTCGGCATCGATCCGATGCACGTCGCCAACGAGGGCAAGGCGGTGCTCGGGGTCCGCGGCGGCCGCGCGGCGGCCGCGCGCGTGCTCGACGCGCTGCGCGCCCATCCGCTCGGGCGCGACGCCGCGATCGTCGGTGAGGCGCTCGGCGAGCACGCCGGTCGCGTCATTCTCGACACGGGAATCGGCCGCCGGCTCGTCGCCGAGCCGGAAGGCGAGCCGCTGCCGCGCATCTGCTGAGGGAGGCGCCATGAGCCCGCTCCGAGTCGTCATCCTCACGTCGCGCCGCGCCCCGGGACTGGAACACCTGCTCGAGCGCGACTCGCGCCGCGGCCGCGTCTACGAGATCGCCGGCGTGTTCGCCAGCGACCCGCAATGCGTCGAGCGCGCGCTCTGCGCCGCGCACGACGTCCCGTTCGCCGCGCTCGACCTCCGCGCGTTCGCCGCGCAGCATCACGCGGCATGGACCGACCTCGCCTTCCGCGCGTACTACGACGCCGTGCTGCTCGAGACGATCGCGCCGTGGGCGCCCGACGCGATCGCCTGCGCGGGGTATCTGCACATCCTCACACCGCGGCTGCTCGAGGCGCTCGACGGACGCGTGATCAACGTCCACGACGCCGACCTCGCGATCACCGACGAGCACGGACGCGCGCGCTATCGCGGCCTGCGCGCCACGCGCGACGCCATTCTCGCGGGCGAGCCCGAAACGCGGTGCACCGTGCACCTCGTCACGGCGGCGCTCGACGAAGGACCGATCCTGGCGCGTTCGCGGGCGTTTCCCGTGCACGCGTGCATGATCGACGACGCGCGCCGCTGGGTCGCGGCCGACGTGCTCAAGGCATACGCCTACGCGCAGCGCGAGTGGATGATGCGCGCCGCATTCGGCCAGCTCCTCTCGCACGGCATTCAGTTTCTCGCGAACGAGGCCGCCGCGCCGGCGCACGCCGGAGCGGCCGCCGCGAGGGCGTTCGGATGAGCGGCGAGGCGGCCAGCCATATCGACGTCCGCGTGGACGGCGCCGTCGGCATCCTCACCATGAACCGCCGCGAGCGGTTCAACGCGATGGACCCCGTCATGGCGCGCGACTTCCGCCGCGCCGGACTGCGCCTCGCGCGCGATCGCGAGGTGCGCGCCGTGATCCTGTGCGGCACGGGCGGCGTGTTCTCCTCGGGAGCGGACCTCAAGTACATCCGCGCCGAGGGCGACGTGCACGACTTCGCGTATCTGAAGCCGAACGGCGCGACGCCCAACGCAGGCTTCGGTGAGTGGTTCAAGGAGATCCTCGAGTACATCCACGCCACGATCGGCGAGATTCGCCGCTCGCCCAAGCCGTGGATCGCGGCCGTCGACGGCATTGCCGCGGCGGGCGGGCTCGGGATCGCGATGTGCTGCGATCTCGTGTTCGCGTCGGAGCGCGCGGTGCTCGAGTGGGCGTACCACAAGACCGGCCTCACCGGCGCCGAGAGCTCCACGTTCTTCGTGCCGAAGCTCGTGGGACTGCGGAAAGCGATGGAGCTGATCCTCCTGAACCCGCGCCTCTCCGCACGCGAGGCGAAGGAGTTCGGGCTCGTGAACGACGTGCTGCCCACCGACGGCTTTGATGACGCGGTGATCGGGATCGCGCAGCGGCTCGCCGCCGGACCCACGGACGCGTACGGCATCACCAAGCAGCTCGTCAATCAGGCGCTCGGCGTGGAGCACCTGCCCTTTCACATGGACCGCGAGCTCGAGGAGCTCACGCGGATCGCCGACGGCCCCGACTTCGCCGAAGGCATTCGCGCCTTTCTCGAGAAGCGCGAGCCCGTGTTCGGCGCTGCCGCCGGATCGGGCGCCGAACGCGCGTGAGCGGCGCGCCTATTTAGAGATCTCAGAACGCCGCGCGCGTCCCGCGACGGGGGATCGAGACGTCGAATCCGTCGGCCCGGAGCACGTTCGCGAACGCGTCCTGCGCCGGCGCCTCGCCGTGCACGAGAAACACGCGCGCCGTGCGTGCGTCGGCGACCGCGTGTGCCCAGCGCCGCAATTCGCCGCGATCGGCGTGCGCGCTGTAGCCCTCGAGCACTTCGACGCGCGCGCGCAGCGGAACTTCCTCGCCGAAGATCTTCAGCATCGGCCGCCGTTCCACGATGCGGCGGCCGAGCGTGTGCTCGGCCTGGAAGCCGACGATGAGAATGGTATTGCGCGGATCGGGCGCGCCGTTCGCGAGGTGATGCAGAATGCGGCCCGCCTCCGCCATGCCCGACGCGGCGATGACGATCATCGGCCCGCGCCGCTCGTTCAGCGCCTTGGAGTCCGCCGTGTCGCGAGCGAGCTCCAGGCCCTCGACCGCGAAGAGATCGTGCACCGCGGCGACGAGATCCTCGCTCCGATCCATCGCTTCCGGGTGCGCGGCGAACACCGACGTTGCGGCGATCGCGAGCGGGCTGTCGAGCACGATCGGGATCCGCGGGATTGCCCCCGCACGCCGCAGCCGATGGAGATCGTAGAGGATCTCCTGTGATCGGCCAACGGCGAACGCGGGAATCAGCACGCGGCCGCCGCGCGCCGCCGTATCTCGAATCACCGCGCCGAGCGCGTCCGGCATCCCGGCGATCGGCGGATGATCGCGATCGCCGTACGTCGACTCCATGATGACGACGTCGGCGCCCGCCGGCGGCCGCGGGTCGCGAATGATCGGCAAGCCGGAGCGGCCGATGTCGCCCGAGTACACCAGCCGGCGCAGCGCGCCGCCGCTCGTGCACTCGAGCACCACGGACGCGGAGCCGAGGATGTGCCCCGCCTCGGCAAACGTGGCGCGCATCCCGGGCGCCACGTCGAACGGCGTGTCGATCGGCACCGCGATCATCTTGCGCATCAGGCGCTCGACGTCGCGCTGATCATAGAGCGGCGCGACGTACGACCGCTGGCGGCGCGCCAGGAACTCGGCGTCCTTCTGCTGGATGTGCGCCGAGTCGCTCAGCATGATCGCGCACAGGTCGCGCGTGGCAGGCGTGGCGTAGATCGGCACGTTGAAGCCGAGCCGCGCGAGGAGCGGCAGTCGCCCGGAGTGATCGATGTGCGCGTGCGAGAGGATCACCGCGTTCACCCGCCCGGGCTCGAACGGCACGGCGAGGTTGCTCGCATTCGCCTCGGCGCGGTGGCCCTGGAACAGACCGAAGTCGAGCGCGACCGCGGCCTCGCCGACGCGCACGAGGTGACAGGAGCCGGTGACTTCGCGGGCGGCGCCAAGGAACGTGACGTCCATCGGCGCGTCGCGACTCACACGACCGTTCCGAACGCGCGCCCGATCAGCGCGGTCAGCGCCATGGCCAGCGCACCCCAGAACGTGACGCGCACCGCGCCGCGCACCGTGGGGGCGCCGCCCGCCTGCGCCGCGAGGCCGCCGAGCACCGCGAGGAACAGCAGCGACGTCGCCGCGACGAGCACGATCAGGTGAGCAAGAGGAGACACGGCCGCGACGACGAGCGGCAGCGCGGCGCCCGACGCGAACGTGGCCGCCGAAGCGAGCGCGGCTTGCACCGGCCGCGCGGCATGGATCTCGGTGATGCCCAACTCGTCGCGCGCGTGCGCGGCGAGCGCATCGTGCGCCATCAGCTGATCGGCGACCTGACCGGCCAGCTCCGACTCGAGCCCACGCTGCACGTAAATGGTCTGGAGCTCACGGCGCTCCGCCTCCGGCTCGGCCGCGAGCTCGCGGCGCTCCCGCGCGAGATCGGCCTGCTCCGTATCGGCCTGCGAGCTGACGGAGACGTATTCCCCGGCCGCCATGGACATGGCGCCAGCCACGACGCCGGCCACGCCGGCGACGAGCACATTCGCCCGGCTCGTCTCCGCCGCCGCCACGCCCAGGATCAGACAGGCGGTGGAGATGATGCCGTCGTTCGCGCCGAGCACGGCGGCGCGTAGCCACCCGATCCGTTGGGTCCGGTGCTGCTCGACATGCCTGGGCATGGGGCAATCATAGGCGGGATCCGCCGCGCCGCACATCCCCGGCTCTTCCCGTCCGCGTACGGGAAAAGATTTCACCATTCTCGACCGGAATCGTTGAGATACGCCGGTGCCTTCGTTAAACATTCGGTTCCCATATTAACGGTCGGTTCATGCGTCTGGAGACGTTCCACATCGCCTTCGCCGCGCTGCGCGCCAATTGGCTGCGCTCGCTGCTGACCATGCTCGGGATCGTCATCGGCGTGGCAGCGGTCATCGCGATGATCGCGCTGGGCAACGGCGCACAGCGCTCGGTCCGCGACCGCATCGAGCGCCTGGGCACGACGACGCTCCAGATCAACGCGGCGTGGATTCGCATGGGTGGCGTGCAGCTCAACGCGCGCAAGCGTCTCACGCGCACGGATGCCGAAGCGATCGAGGAGCGCTCGCCGCACGTGCTCGCGGTCGAGCCGCAGCAGGACCGGATGCTGCAGCTCCAGTGGGGGGACAAGAACACGAATATCAGAATCGTCGGCGCGACGCCGAACTTCGCCGCCGTGCGCAAGTTCTCGCTCGCCTACGGCCGGATGTTCAACTCGTCGGACAATCTCGGGCGCCAGCGCGTGGCGGTCCTGGGCGCGGGCGCGCTCACCCAGCTCGGCGTCACGAATCCGTTCGCGATCATCGGCCAGAAGGTGCGGATCGGCGGCGTGCAGTTCACGGTGATCGGCACGCTCAAGGAAAAGGGCGCCGGCAACGGGTTCGGCAGCGACGACGATCAGGTCTTCATCCCGTTCTTCACCGGCCGCTTCCGCCTGTTCAAGACCGACTGGATCAACGACATCTTCGCGCTGGCGAGCAGCGAGGCGGACGTGCCGCGCGCGACCACGGAGATCGACCTCGCGATGCGGCGGGCGCATCACCTGCGGCCCGATCAGCCGGACGACTTCCGGATCCGCAACCGCGCCGACTTCCTCCAGACGCTCGGCGACGCGACGAAGGTCTTCACCACCCTGCTCGCCGGCATCGCCGCGGTGTCCCTGCTCGTCGGCGGCATCGGCATCATGAACATCATGCTCGTGTCAGTCACCGAGCGCACGCGCGAGATCGGTATTCGCAAAGCGCTCGGCGCGACGCGGTTCACGATCATGCTGCAGTTCCTCGTCGAGGCCGTGTCGCTCTCGCTCGTCGGCGGCGGCATCGGCGTGGCGATCGGCTTCGCGAGTGCGCTGCTCATGCGCAACGCGTTCGGCTGGAACACGGCGCTCGGCCCGACGTCGGTGGCGCTGGCGTTCGCGTTCGCGAGCGCCGTGGGCGTGGTCTTCGGCGTGTGGCCGGCCCGTCGGGCGGCGGCGCTGGACCCGATCGAGGCGCTGCGATACGAGTAGCGGGCGGGCCGCCGTGCGCGGCTTCCGCCCGCAATGAAACGATGACGCATCTCCGGCACGCCGCGCCCATACTGCGCGCGTCCTCACACCGGAGGTGAGCGTGCCCTACACGCTGTGGAGCCGCGGCCGACTCCTCGGCAGCTCCGAGCTGGATTTTGCCTACCGCGAGCACGGACACCGCTGCGGATGGTTCTATCCGGCGGACGGCGCCGATGGGTTGTGCGAGATCGCGACGGGCGTGAGCCCCGCGCTCATGAAGCTGTACGACGATGAGCACAGTCGCACGGCGCAGGCGGACGTCGCCGCCGCCGTGGACCGCTACGACGCACTCGAGCTCGAGCTGCACGGGCCGAACGGCGAGGTCGTCGCGTGCGAGAACATCGGCCTGCAGGACTGCGAGTTCCTGCTCACGCTCGCCGACGGCATCGACGACGACGAGTACGACGCCTGGTATGCGTCCCTCGACGATGCCGCGCGCGCCGAGTTCGATGCATCCATGGAGCACGACCTCGCGCTCTTCGATGAGTGGTTCGGGGACGAGCCCGATCGGCCGTGGGAGCCCCAAGTCGAGTTCCCCCGATATCAGCTGCTCGTGCGGTTCGCGGAGCACGACCCCGCGCCGTACGAGACCGATTAGGGCGCCGGGCGCGCCGTCATCAGCACGAGGTCGTCGATCCAGAGCGTCTGTGCCACGGGCGATCCGTCGCCGATGTACGGACCAATCAGGAACCGGTTGATCCGCATCGTGGGATGCTCGCCCGTGCGGTAGACGAGATCGTGGCGATCGATGACGAGCGCGCCGTCCACCCAATACTGCGCGACGCCGTCGCGCTGCCCGATGCCGTTCGCGATCGAGTTGAGCGCGACGTAGGCCTCGACCTCGTGCCAGTCGCCCTTGTACCCGGCGCCCGGCGCGTTGACGAATATTGGTATTCTCGAATACCAGTATTTGGCATTGTACCACGTTCCGCCGTTCGCGTAGCAGTCCGCCGGCGTGCCGTCCGGATTGCCGTTGCACCCGGAGACGGCGCGGTGCTCCGTCACGGCGGTGAGATCCTGCCGCAGCCGGGACGCGTCGATGTTCTTCGAGTCCTGCGCCGCGAGCACGCCGTAGCCGCCGTCCGCACGCACGTTCTCCTCGATGTAGATCGTGAGATGGGTGTACGAGGGCCCGGCGTACGCGTCCTCCTCCGTCGTGAGCAGATAGAACTCGTGCGGATGATACGGCTGTCCCGAGCCGACCCAGTTCGCGCTGTGCTTCACCCAGTACCGCACGTACACCGCCTCCGTCGGCGTGAAGAGATGCCGAGCCGTCACCGACGGAACGGCCACGGTGCCGCCCGCGGGCAGGTTCACCTGCATCGATCCCGCGCCCGCCCGGTGCTCGCTCGTCACGATCGCCTGGAGGCCCTGCGGCGGCAGGTCGTACCAGCCGCGGGCCGCGAGACTCGCGTCGTCGAACGACTCCGACAGGAGCAGCGTCGGCGCGGGCGCCGTGTCGACCGGTACGCGCGCCGCGAGCACGACGGGGTCGGAGAGCACCGGGCTCACGCCGAGCGCGGCGAAGCGCAGCGTCTGCGCGCCGACGCCCGTCAGCGCCAGACCGGTGAAGGTGGCCACGCCATTCGCGTCCGTGCGCGCGGTCCCGGAGCCGACGATCGCGCCGCCGCCACTGGCAACGCCGACCGACACCGCGAGGCCTGACGTGCCCGATGCGTTGTTCCATGCGTCGAGGAGCCGCAGCACCGGCTGCCGCGCGAGCGTGTCGCCGCTCGTCGCGCTCGTCGAAGGCTGCGTGACGATCGCGAGCTTGCTCGGCGGCCCGGCCGTCACGTCGACGGACGTGGACACGACGGCGATCGAGCCCGTGGTGAACGCGATCGTCCGTGCGCCGACCGCTCCCGCGATTGCGAGATTCGTGAAGGTCGCCGTTCCCGAGGCGTCGGTCGTCGCGGTCGTCGCGCCGGTCAGGCTGCCTGCTCCACTCGCGAGCGACGCGGCGATCGCGACGCCCGCTTCGTGGATCGGCGCGTTCGCGGCATCCCGGAGCTGCACCGCGGGCTGGCGCGTGAATGCCGCGCCGCTCGGCGTGCTGGGCGAGGGCTGCGTCAGGATGGCGATTGCCGCCACCGTGGCGCGCGGCGTCGGCGTGGTGTCGACGGGCACCGCGATCTGCTGGCTCGCGCAGCTCGCGACCATGACCAGCGCCGCCGCCTCGCAGCACCGGCGGCGCAGCGCTCCGGCGGGGCGCAACGACATGGGATCTCCGGGACGGTTCAGACGCGCGCCGCGGTCCCGTGGCGCGTACGAGCAATGTCGCGCGTCCGCACGTGAGGATCAGTGCGGGCGACTGCGGACAGTCTGTCGTCGATTGGCTGACAGTGCCGCGGTCGGCGCGCGGTACACTATCGGTCTACCCCAGCTCGGAGCCGCCAGCCATGCGTTCGCACCCACTCACCCGTTCGGCGCTCACCGCCTTCGCGATCGCGCTGCTCGCGCAGCCCGCGCGCGCGCAGCAGTTCGAGGGCGTCATCATCGCCAACATGTCCGACCAGAACGCGACCGTGACGTACTCGATCAAGGGCGAGAAGCTCCGCACCGAGATGGCGATGGGCGCGGAGATGCGCGCGGCAACGATCATCGACCGCGCCGCGCGGAAGATGATCCTCCTGCTGCCCGGGCAGCAGGCGTACATGGAACGCGCGCTCGATACGGGTGTCGTGGGCGGACGCGGACAGGCGCACACCGACGCGGACTTCTCGTGGACGGGGACGCACCAGACCATCGCCGGCGTGCCGTGCGACGACGCGGTGCTCCAGGAGCGCGACGGCATGCGGCTGAACATGTGCATCGCCCGGGGCATCACGTTCGCCGCCGGCGGCGGCATGATGGGCCGCGGCGTGCCGCGCAACAACTGGCAGTCGCGCATTCAGGGCGGCTTCCCGATGCGTGTGCAGCGCGAGGGCGAAGCCAAGCCGCTCATGGAGGTGATGAGCGTCGAGCGCAAGGCGCTGCCCGACGATCTGTTCACCCCTCCGGCCGGCTGGACGAAGATGTCGATGTTCGGACATCCCTGAGCTCGGCCCGCCCCCGCGCGATCACGCCGCCGTGAAGGTGTAGCACCAGGCCTCGCCCTCGAGCACGACCGCGTCCGTCTGCGTCGTGACGCGCATCGCGAGTTGCGTGACCGGCTTGGTGGCATGCACGCTCAGCACCTCGGCGTGCGCCGTGATCGTGTCGCCGACGTACACCGGCGCCGTGAACTTCCAATTCTGGCTGAGGAACACGGTGCCGGGACCCGGCATGTCCATCGCGACGAGCGCGTGCAGCAGGCCGGTGGTGAGCCCGCCCTGCACGACGAGCCGCCCGAACTTCGTGCGCGCCGCGAAGCCCTCGTCGAAGTGGAGCGGGTTGTAGTCGCCCGTGAGCTCGGCGAAGCTCTTCACGTGCGCGGCGGTGAGCGTCAGGCTCCGGCTCGCGCGCTGTCCAACGGTGGCGTTCATCGGCTTCCGTCCGGATGGAGTGAGGCCGGACGATGTGCGCGCCGGGCCGCGGATTCAAGCGCCCCGGCGAACAGCTAGCGCGTCGCGGGGATCTCGAAGGTGCCGTCGACCACGGACACGAAGTTCCGCTCCTCGCGCAGAATGAACTGCTTCTCCTGCGCGAACTGGAAGTTGGCGCGTCCCTCCTGGTCGTCGCGAATGCGCGCGCGGTACTGCTCGTACGCGGCCAGGCTGTCGAACGCGATCAGTCCCCACGCGACGTCGTTCGTGCCCTCGTGCGGCATGAAGTAGCCGATCAGGTGCCCGCCGCAGCGCGGGATCACGCGGCCCCACACGGCGGCGTACGATCGGAACGCGTCGAGCTGATACGGATCGATCTGGTAGCGGATGAAGCAGGCGATGGTCATGGCCGGTGGCGTGAGAGGCAGGGCGCGAAGCGCGCCGGCGGCCCACGACAGCGCGATGACCGCGACCGCCTCACGGCGGGTCATGGTGTGGTCGCACGGCCGGTCCGGCGTCATGCCGGTACGCTACGGCTTGCGCCACATCCATGCTTCGGCCATTATCGAATCATGGATGTCTCACAGGAGATCGAGCGCCACGTCGCGGCGATCGCCGCCGCGATCGCCGAGCCGGCGCGTGCGCGCATGCTGTTCGCGCTCCTCGACGGACGCGCGCGCACGAGCACCGAGCTGGCGCTGATCGGCGGCGTCGCGCCGCCCACGGCCAGCACGCACCTGGCGCGCCTCAAGGCGGAAGGGCTGGTGCGCCTGCACGCGCAGGGGCGCCACCGCTACTACGCGCTCGACGGGTCCTCGGTCGCGGACGCGCTCGAAGCGCTGAGTCGCCTCGCGGGCGGCTCGCGCCGGCATTTCGTGCCGAACACGCCCACGACGCTCCGCGCCGCCCGCACCTGCTACGATCACATCGCCGGCGCGCTCGGCGTGGCGCTGCACGACCGTTTCCTGGCCCAAGGCTGCATCGCGGCGCGCACGGTGAAGCGGGAACGCGTGTACGACCTCACGGCGCACGGCGAGGCGATGCTGCACGGACTCGGCGTGGACGTGGCAGCGCTCCGCGCGCAGCGGCGCCGCTTCGCGTTCGGATGTCTCGATTGGAGCGAGCGTCGCCCGCACATCGGCGGTGCGCTCGGCGCGGCGCTGCTCGACCTCGCCATGCGGCGAAAGTGGATCGCGCGCGAGCGCGACGGACGCGCGCTCCGCGTCACGCCGGTCGGCCAGCGCGAGCTCGGCGCGCACTTCGGCGTGCGCCTCTAGCGGAAGTGGAACAGCTCCTGGTGGAATGCCTGTTTCGGCAAGCCGGCGTTCGTCAGGTCCTCGCGCAGCGTTTTGCCGAAGTCCACCGGACCGCAGAACCAGAACGCCGCCTCCTTCCACTCCGGCACCGCACGGCAGATGTGGTCGGCGGTGAGAAGCCCCTGCTCCGGTGACACCCACACGTGCAGGTTCACCTTGGCCGCGTGCACGAGCCGCCAGAGATCCGCGTTGATGCGCACGTCGCCGGCGCCCGTGGCGTGAAAGAGGTCGACGACCTTGCCGTCCGGGTGCATCGCGAGATGCTGCATGCGTGAGATGAACGGCGTGATGCCGATGCCGGCGCTGACCCAGATCTGTCGCCGCTCGTTGCCGCCGAAGTTGAACCGTCCGTACGGCCCCTCGACGGTCACCAATGAACCAGGTTGAAGCCGCGTGGGCAGCGCTGCGGTGTAGTCGCCCAGGCCCTTGATCACGAACGTCATCAGCCCGTCGTCCTTCCAGCCCGACGAGATGGTGAACGGGTGCGGCTCCTCGCCGTCGAACTTCACGAACGCGAACTGCCCGGCGTCGTGCCCCGGCCAGCGATCCTTGAGGCAGATGGTGACGGCCACGATCCGCCCGTCCTGGTGCTCGGTGATCCGCTCGATCTGCCCGACGGCCTGCCGCGTACGCCCTACGCGGCGGAACAGGATGTAGATCGCGGCGACGGTGCCGGCGGCCATCAGTGCGGCGATGAGGTACGCGATCGGCTGCTTCCAGTACGACGTCTTGAGCAGCACGACGGAATGGAAGACGAGCGGGAGGTAGACGATCGCGAGCAGACGATGCGTCTGAATGAACCGGCGATACGGGAACCATTTCACCAGCGCGAGCACGAGGAGGATGACCGCGGCATAGAAGCACCACGATCCGATCCCGCGTGCCGGCCCTTGCAGCGTGTGCAACAGCGCAGGGCCGCTCGGTGCGCCGCGGCTGCGGCGCGGTGGCGGCGCGATCACTCCGGCGGCCGCGAGCCACGACGGCGTGTTGATCCACAGCCAGTGCGCCAGCACCATGCCCAGCGCGGCGACGCCGAGCCACTTGTGCAGCCGATAGCTCTTGTCGAGCCCGCCGACGTGCGGCTCGAGCCGGACGGAGCGGAGCGCGAGAAGCAGCGATACGGCCATCGTCCCCATCGCGACGATGCCCGTGTAGTTGATGAACGAGTTCTGGACCTGCGCGAGCGGGTGGCTGCCGAAGATGACCGGATCGGCGGCGAGCCACAGGATTGTGAGGAGGGCGCAGAGTCCCCAGAAGGTGAGCGTGATGCGCGACATGGCGGTGCTCGCTGTGGCAAATGGCGAGCCCCGCGGTATCAAGATTTGCCGCTTTGCCCCGATTCGCGCGTCATCTCGATCATCGTCCGCCGGAACCCCGCACTCTCGAACAGGCGCTGTGCGGAACGGTTGCGCTCGGCGGTCGAGAGCACGACGCGCGGCGCGCCTCGCGCCTCGAGCGCCGCGACGGTGGCCTCGAGCAGCCGCCGGCCGATGCCATGGCCGCGCGCCGCCGGATCGACGATGATGTCGTACAGCACGCCCGCCGGCCCGCGGAGCGTCATGTAGTCGCGTCCCTCGAGACCGGCGTACGCGTACCCCACCACGCGTCCCTCGCGCTCGGCGACGAGCACGATGACGCTCGGCTCGTCGAGCTGCGAGCCGAGCCACGACGCATAGCCGCGCCGCGTCTCGGGGGTGGCGGGCACGAACCGATCGCGATCGAACTCGTGGTGCAGCTCCACGAGCAGCGCGCCGAGCCGCCCGATCGCGTCGAGATCGGCGGCCACGGCGGGACGGACGATGGTGGCCGACGCGCCGGCGGTCGCAGCCATGTTCATGAAACGCTAACGATCGACCATCGACATCTGCTTCGCGCTGTAGCGGGACCCGGCGATCTGTTCGGGCGCGAGCGCCGCGTCGAGGAGCGCCATGTCCTCGCCGCTCAGCGCGACGTCGGCCGCGGCAACGTTCTCCTCGAGATACGCGCGGCGCTTGGTGCCGGGAATCGGCGCGATGTCCGGCCCCTTGTGCAGCAGCCAGGCGAGGGCGATCTGCGCGGGCGTGGCGTTCTTGCGCGAGGCGAGATCGCGAACGACGCCGGCGGCGCGCATGTTGGCGTCGAAGTTCTCACCCTGATAGCGCGGATCGCCGCGGCGGAAGTCGCCCTCGGGGTACTCCTCCGCGCGGCGCACGTGGCCGGCGAGAAAGCCCCGGCCGAGCGGCGCGAACGGCACGAGGCCGATGCCGAGCTCGCGCAGCAGCGGGATGATGCGGGGCTCGAGGTTGCGCTCCCACAGCGAGTACTCGCTCTGGAGCGCCGAGATTGGATGCACGGCGTGCGCGCGGCGGATGGTCTGCTCGCCCGCTTCGGAGAGGCCGAGGAAGCGCACTTTGCCCTCGCGCGCCAGGTCCGCCATCGTGCCGACGACGTCCTCGATCGGCACGGCGGGGTCGACGCGGTGCTGGTAGAGCAGATCGATGCGGTCGGTGCGCAGGCGGCGCAGCGAGCCTTCGACCGCATCGCGAATGTGCTCGGGACGGCTGTTCACGCCGTCGATCACGCCGTTCGCGTCGAAGCGAAAGCCGAACTTGGTCGCGATGATCACGCGATCGCGGCCGCCGTCGATCTCGCCGAGGGCGCGCGCGAGCAGCTCCTCGTTGCGAAACGGTCCGTACGCCTCCGCGGTGTCGAGGAACGTGCATCCGAGCTCGATGGCGCGATGGATCGTGGCGATCGACTCGCGCTCGTCGCGCTCCTCGGGGCGGCCGTAGGCGTGGCTCATCCCCATCAAGCCCAGGCCGATCGCCGAGACCGTGAGTCCCTGGGTGCCGAGTGTGCGTGTGGTCAGCATAGGTGCCGTGAAGTATAGGCGCCCTCGTCCGTCGTCGCGGCGGCGCGGGTTGTGCCTTCCAACCTCGGCAGACGACAACCCGAACGCGAAGTGCATCCGTGAGTGCGATATCCGAGCTGGTGGCGGGCGCGAGGCAGGTCCTCGAGCGCAATTGGCGCGAGGGGCGTACGCCTGGCGGACTCGACTTCGGCTACACGTGCCCGGACGCCGCCAAATACCCGGATCAGTTCTTCTGGGATTCGTGCTTTCACGCGCTCGCGTGGAGCCGCATCGATCCGCGCCGCGCGATGCGCGAGCTGCGCTCGATCGGCGCCGGGCAGCAGGCGTCGGGACTGATCGGGCACACGACGTTCTGGCACGGCCCGGTCCGGATGGCGCGCGCATTCACGTACAACCTGCTGGACCGCCACGCATTCCAGACGGCAACGATCCAGC
This sequence comes from Gemmatimonadaceae bacterium, assembly GCA_035547615.1. Taxonomy (GTDB): domain Bacteria; phylum Gemmatimonadota; class Gemmatimonadetes; order Gemmatimonadales; family Gemmatimonadaceae; genus JAQBQB01. The sequence goes on from DASZUN010000050.1 coordinate 46,809, forward strand.
CGCCGCTGCTTGGCTACGTGTGGTCCGAGGTTGCCGCGCGCGCCGGCGACGGCCGGTTCGCCGACGAAGGCCGCGCGGTGGTGCAGCGGTTTCACGAGTCTCTCGACCGTGAGCGGGCGGAC
>DASZUN010000051.1:0-15389 GCA_035547615.1 Gemmatimonadaceae bacterium
CGCCGCCCACCGCAGAAAGATCGCCTTCGTCTGTTGGTGCGCCTGCTCCACGCTCGCGCCCGGCCTGAGACGCGCGACGCCAGTGAGGAACCAGCCGAACCGCCGCGTGGGATCCAGACCGAGCGGCAGGTAGAGCTGCACGCCGGATTGCGGAAATGAGAATCCGCGCGGCATCACGCCGACGATCGTCGTCGGTGTGCCGTCGAGCTCGATCACTTTCCCGATTGCGTCGCGCCGCCCGCCGAAATGACTTTCCCAGAATCCGTACCCGAGCACCGCGACGTTGTTCTTCCCCGGCGCGTCGTCCGCGTTCCCATACGGATGGCCGAGCAGCGGCGGGACGCCGAGCACGTCGAAGAACTCGCCAGTCGTCCGGAGAATGGACAGCCGCTCGGGGTGTTCGCCGCCGAGTGTCACCGATCGCATCGCGACCGCGGCGAACGACGCGAAGTCGCTCGCCCCGTCGCGGTACATCGCGACGTTCTCCTGCGACAGCGGCCAGTCGTTGAGCCCTTTCTCCGGATACGATTGGCGCACCGAGACCAGCTGCTCGGCGTGCGGATACGGCAGCGGCTCGAGCAGAATGCCGTTCACGAGACTGAACATCGCCGATGTCGCGCCGATTCCGATGGCGAGCGTGAGCACGGCAACGACCGTGAAGACGGGCGCGCGCCGCAGCGTGCGAATCGCGTAGCGCAGATCGCCGCGCAGGGAGTCGAGCCAGTCCATGAATCGGGCCTCGCGAACGAATTGCCGGTCGATCGTCAGCAGCTCGCCGCGCACGCGCGCCGCATTGCCGAACCTGGCCAGTGCTTCCGTCTCTGCTCGTTCGGCCGGCGTGCCGGCGTCGCGCAGCTTCTCGGCGCGCATCGCGATGTGGAACGCGAGCTCGTCGTCGACGTCGCGCTCGATCGCACGACGCGTGAAACGCGGAACGCGGAACAGCCGCCGCCAGCCCGGCGCGAGCGTCACGCCGGCTCCGGCGAGTGCTGGCGCAGCGCGGCGGCGATTGCCTCGGCGTGCTTGTGCCAGACGGGCGCTTCGGTGCGCAGCCGGGCGCGGCCCGCCGTGCTCAGCTTGTAGAACTTCGCTCGGCGGTTGTTGGCGGAGATCCCCCACTCGGAGGTGATCCAGCCGCGGCGCTCCAGGCGGTGGAGGGCGGGGTAGAGCGTTCCTTCCTCGACGAGCAGGACCTCGCCGCTCGCCTGCTCGATCCACTCGCTGATCGCGTAGCCGTGCATCGGCCCCCAGCTCAGGGTCTTGAGGATCAGCAGATCGAGGCTGCTGCGGAGCAGATCGGATTCGGTTTCAGCCATGCGCGTTGGCGAGGTGTCGGGTGGTCTTCCCCTTGTGACGCAAGGGAAGGTACGATCCTTCCCCTTGTCACACAAGGGGAACGGCGCGGCGAGCTCGGCCGCGAATGCCGCTGGCGCGTGCGTGGTCCGCGCTGCAGTATGGAGCACCCGCCCGCTCCCCACCCGGAGGCAGCATGCTCCACCGCTTCGTCATCGGACTTCTCGTTGGCGCGCCGTTCGTTCTCCTCGGCGGCGACGGCACCCTCGCGGCGCACAAGGACATGACGGAGATCGTCGTCTCGTCCGCGACCGGCCGCCCGGTCGAGGTGTCGATCAGCGGGTCGCTCGTCGCCAACGTGCCGCGAAAGACCGGTGAGCTGCTCGTGACGCCGCTACTGCAGACGTACAGCCGCGATCACGAGCTGGTCGCGGCCACGCCGGTGGCCGGCACGGCGAACATCGAGCGCGACTCGTTGGTCATTCGCGCCGCCGGAACGGCGCTCGTGCACGTCGTGGCGCACCGCTGGCGTGGCGAGGTGCGCGAAGCGACCGGCCGCGTCGTGCGGATCGTGCGCCGCGGAAATCACATCGATGTGGTCGGCAGCGAGCGCTAGCCGCCGCGCGACCCGGGTCCCCGCCGCAGTCCGCCGTAACCACGGACCACGGGCCACTCAGCTCGAGTAGTACGCCGCGTTCTCGTCGATGTACCCCTGCGTCAGGTCGCAGCCGTACGCCGTCGCGCCTGCATTCCCGAGCCCAAGCGATACGCGAAGCTCGACGACGTCCTGGCGTAGCGTGTCGCGCACCATGGCATCCTCGAACTCGAGTCGTCGGCCGCCGTGCACCACGGCGTGGCCGTTGATCCACGCGTCGGTCCTGTCCGCGCGGATGTCGCAGTCGAAGCATTTGCCGATCGCCATCAGCAGTCGGCCGACGTTCGGATCGGCGCCCGCGACCATCGTTTTCACGAGCGGCGAGTTCACCAGCGATTTCGCCACGCGTCGCGCGTCCTCATCGTTCGCCGCCCGCTCGACGACGGCGCGGATCAGATGCTTCGCGCCCTCGCCGTCGCGGGCGAGAATCTCGGTCATCCGGATGCAGCCGGCCCGCAGCACGCGCGCGAACTCGGCTTCGTCGACCTCGCCGGCGTGCCCGGTGGCGAGGATCGCGCACGTGTCCGACGTGCTCGTGTCGCTGTCGACGGAGAGCATGTTGAACGAGTCCCGCACGGCGTCGCGCAGCAGGCGATCGAGCGTGGCGGCGTCGAAGCGCGCGTCCGTGAAGATGTAGGCGAGCATCGTCGCCATGTTGGGCTCGATCATCCCCGAGCCCTTGGCGACCCAGGTGATCGTCGCGTCGCCGGCGCTCGCCGACAGCGCCTTGGGGTGCGTGTCGGTCGTCATGATGCCGTACGCGCCGACGAGCGGATCGCTCTGCAGCTCGGACGACATCCCGCGCACGCCGTGCTCGATCTTCTCGATCGGCAGCTGCACGCCGATCACCCCGGTCGAGCTCACCAGCACGCGATCGGGCGACGAGCCGATCTCGGCGGCAGCGGCGGCGGCCATCCGCCGTGCGGCCTCGAGGCCGGCGGCGCCCGTCGCCACGTTGCTCACCTTGCTGTTCACGATGATCGCGCGCAGCCGGCCGCCGCGAATCGTTTCGCGGCCCAGGATCACCGGCGCACCGGGAAAGTGATTGCGGGTGAAGACCGCGGCCGCCGTCGCGTCGACGTCGCTCACGAAGAGCGCCAGGTCCTTCGCGTTCGGCTTGAGCCCCACGTTCCGGCTCGCGCAGGTGACGCCGCGCGGGAACCGGGGCTGTTCGTGAAATGGGACTGGATCGGAATGCGCCATGTTGCGGGAACGAGGAGAGAGGGGTGAAGATAGAGAGTCGTGTCAATCCCGCGCCACCGACGGACGGACCACCGCAAGCCCGGAGTGCCCGTGTTGCTCAAGGATTTCGCCGACGAGTTCACGAAGTACCGCACGAGCGCGGAGAAGGCGATCAGCCAGATCTCCGACGATGGGCTGAATCGCATTCTCGCGCCGAACGGCAACTCCGTGGCGATGATCGTGCGCCACGTTGGCGGCAACCTCGTGTCGCGCTTCACCGACTTTCTCACGACGGACGGCGAGAAGCCGTGGCGCGACCGGGAGAGCGAGTTCTTCGAGGGGCCGTTCACGCGCGCCGAGATCGTCGAGCTCTGGAACAACGGCTTCGGCGCGCTCGACGCCGCGCTCGGTTCGTTGTCCGACGACGACCTGGCGCGCACGGTGACGATTCGCGGCGCCCCGCTCACGGTGCACGAGGCGCTCTGCCGCTCGCTGGCGCACACGGCGAGCCACGTGGGCCAGATCATCCTGCTCGCGCGTATCGTGGCGATGAACGAGTGGCAGTGGATCAGCATTCCCAAGGGGCGGTCCGCGCAGTACAACGCGAACCCGACGCTCGAGAAAGGCCCGGCGCGGTGAGCGTGCTCGTCGAAGCGTGCGTCGACTCGGTCGCGTCGGCGGCGGCGGCGGAGCGGGGCGGCGCGCGCCGGCTCGAGCTGTGCGACAATCTCGACGTCGGCGGGACGTCGCCGAGCGTCGCGCTCGTGCGCGCCGTGAAGGAGGCGGTCGCGATCCCGGTGTTCGTGATGGTGCGGCCGCGCGGCGGCGATTTCCTCTTCTCGCCTCGCGAGCACGCGGCCATCCTCGCGTCCATTCCCGGATTGCACGCCGCCGGCGCGAACGGCTTCGTCATCGGCGCGCTGACGGCGGAAGCGACGGTGGACGAGCAGCAGACGCGCGAGCTGGTCGACGCGTGCGCCCTCTCGCCGGTCACGTTCCACAAGGCGTTCGACATCGCGCGCGACCAGGCGGCTGAGCTCGAGGCGCTCGTTCGCTGCGGCGTGTCGCGCGTGCTGACCTCGGGCGGCGCCCCGACCGCGCGCGACGGCGTCGAGGCGCTCCGCGCGCTCGTGCGACAGGCGCACGGCCGCATCGACGTCATGGCCGGCGGACGGGTCCGCGCGCCGAACGTCCGGGAGATCGTCGAGGGGAGCGGCGTGCGCGAGGTGCACGCGCGCTGCGTCGGAGACGAGGCGACGATTCGCGGGATCGTGGAGGCGGTTGCGGGCGTGTAGTCGAGTTCCATCCGAAGCGCGCCACCCGGTGTACGTTCCAGCATGCGCCTCGTCCGCATCTACGCGACGCTCGTGCGTGTGCTCGCGAGCTACCTCGGCCTTCGCCTGCTGCGACCGTTCCTCGGCGCCGAGGCGTACGAGGCGCGACTCGCCACGCGTCACCGGAAGAACGCGCGCCGCATCGAGCGCGCGATCGTCCGCGCCGGCGGCCTGTTCATCAAGGTCGGCCAGCTCATCAGCATTCTGACAAATTTCCTCCCCGAGGAGTTCCGCCGCGAGCTGGAAGGACTGCAGGACCAGCTCCCGCCGCGGGCCTATGCGGAGATCGCCGCGCGCATCCGTGCCGAGTTCGGCGCCGAGCCCGACGCGCTGTTCGCGACGTTCGATCGCGAGCCGATCGCCACGGCGTCGCTCGCCCAGGTGCACGTCGCGACCATGCCAGACGGGCGGCGGGTCGCCGTGAAGGCGCAGCACGCCGACATCGAGCGCGTGGCACGGCAGGATCTCGTGATCATCCGCCGCATCCTGCACATCGTGCAGCTCTTCACCGGCGTGCGCGGCCTGGAGTCGTACCACCCCGAGATCAGCCAGATGATCGCCGAGGAGCTCGACTTCACGATGGAGGCCGGGCACATCCGCACGATCGGCGCGCATTTCGCCGGCGATCGCATGGTGCGCGTGCCGAGCGTCGTCCCCGACCGCTCCACGCGCCGCGTGCTCACGACCGAGTACGTCACCGGCACCAAGATCACCGACTTCCCCGAGCTCGCCTCGCGCGGGCTGCACCGGCGCCGCCTGGCCGAGCGGGTCGTGGCCGCCTACTGCCGCATGATCTTCGTCGACGGCATCTACCACGCCGATCCGCATCCCGGGAACATCCTCGTTGCCCCCGACGGCGCGATCGTGTTTCTCGATTTCGGCGCGGTCGGTGTGCTCGCGCCGCGCATGAAGCAGGGCATCCCCCGCTTCCTCGAGGGAGTGATCAAGCGCAACCCGTCGCAGATCACCGAAGCCATTCGCGAGATGGGGTTCGTCGCGCGCGACGCGGGGGCGGCGGACGTGGCGGAACGCGTGATCGAGTACGTGCAGCGGCGTTTCCTCGAGCAGGCGACGGAGGCGTCGTGGGGGCTCGGGAGCATGCAGCTCGACATGCGCACCAAGCTCGAGGCGCTCGCCGACCTGCGCCGGCTCGATGTATCGTTTCGCAAGCTGACGGCGACGTTTCAGGTCCCGCGCGACTGGGTGCTGCTCGAGCGCACGCTGCTGCTGTTGCTCGGATTGTGCACGGAGCTCGATCCCGACTGGAATCCGATGGCGGTCATCCGCCCCTATCTGGAGGACGTGGTGCTCGGCAACGAACGGAATTGGGGTGAGATGCTCGGCGGCTCGCTCAAGGAGATGGCGCTCACCGCCGCCACGCTGCCGGAGAATCTCCAGCGCACGCTCGTCCGCGCCAACCGCGGCGAGCTCGAAGTGCGCGTCCCCGAAATCGCCCGCGCCGCGCGGCTCCTCTACGCCGGCATGCAGCAGATGATCTTTGGCGCGCTGGCGACCGGCTGCGGGGTCATCGCGTACTCGGCGTACTCGAATCACCACGAGCGCGTGGCGGTCGTGACCCTGTTTCTCTCGGCCGTGTTCCTGACGACGATGACCGGATCGATGCTCGCGTCGCGCCGCTATCGGGTCTGAGCTCGCGCCGTCACGGGAGCTCCGCGCACCGCTCCTCGCGCGCGGGCCGGAGCCGCTCGTTCACCACCGCCGTATCGAACGCTTGCGCGAGCATCTGGGTGCGCCAGGTCTCGCGCTGTGCCGGCGTCAATGTGCAGAGGATGCGCTGGAACATGCGCGTCTCGAGCGCGCGGGATTTCGGGACCACCTCGGTGCGGAGCTGCGCCCAGAGCGAGTCGGACTCCGGCCGGACCTGCTGCACGATGGCGATGATCCGCGTCCGCTGGTCGCCGGTTAGGTCGAGCTGCTGCACGGCGTACGGAATGTCCACGGCGGCCGGGCCGGCGTGCGGCGCTCCGGTTTTCGGCTGATACGCGATCTGCACGACTGGGCCGCCGGCCATCGCGCGCGTCGTGACGGCGCGGTCGATGGCGGCGCCCGCGAGGCCGCCGGCGACGAAGACGACGGCGAGCAGGAGCGCGGCACGGGTGCGCGCACGGGCGCGCGCGCGGCCGGCGGGCGGGGGGATTTCTGGTATGCTCATATCAGTACGCTCATGGACGGCCGGCGGGGGGCGCCGGCGCCTCGAGGACGGTGAACAGCTCGATCGGGCTCGGCTCGTGGTTGCTGTGCACCCAGCTCGCGACGCGCTCGTAGGGCGACGGGCTGGGTGCGGGCGTGGCCGCGGCAGCCGGCCGCTCGAGGCGGGCAAGCGCCGGCAGCGAGAGCAGCGCGATCGCGGCCGCCGCGGCCAGGGCGGGAGCGGTCCAGCGCGCGAGCAGGTCGAGCACGCCGGGCGATCGCGCCACGTCACCGTCGCTGCGGCGCGCCGCCATCGCGCTCGCCACGATGCCAGCGATGCGCGCGTCGTGGTCGTCGTCGCGCGCCGGGTCGAGCGCGCGGAAGTCGAATCTCGGATCAGTCATGGAGGAACTCCCGCAGGATATCGCCGCCCAGAAGCTCGCGCAGGCGGCGGCGTGCGTTGAACAGATGCTGCCGCGACATGCCGCCCGACGTCCCGATCGATGCGGCGATCGCGTCGTGCGTCCACCCGTCCAGGTCGTGGAGCAGCACGACTTCGCGCTGCACGGGCGAGAGCGCGGCGAGCGCCGACTCGAGCCGGGCGCGCAGCTCGGTGAGCTCGGCGCGCCGGGCGCTGTTGCCCGCGCCGGGGATCGCATCCGTGAGCGGCGTGCGCCCGCGAATGCCGCCGCGCGTGAGCGCGTTTCGCGCCTGGTTCCTGACGATCGCGCACAACCATGCCGCGAATCGATCGGGGTCGCGGCAGTCCTCCAGGCGCCGCGCCGCCCGAATGAACGCGTCCTGGCACACGTCCTCGGCGTCGGCACGGTCGCCCGTCACGGCGAGGGCCACGGCGAACGCCGCGCGGTAGTGCCGGCGTACGAGCGCGTCGAATGCCGCGGCCTCCCCGGCGCACGTGCGTGCGACGAGCTCCGCGTCCGGTGGGTCGAGCGGAGTGAGGGGAAGGGCAGCCATGCCGCGCGCGTCGTTCATCTCGTTCGTCACCATGACACGCGCGAGCGCACGAATGTTAGTCCGGCGGCCGATCGAACGGCCTACTTCGGGAGGCCGTAGACCGCGGCGGCATTCTCGCGCATCACCATGCGGGCCAGCTCCTCGGCGCGCGCGCGCGTGATCTCGCCGTCGCGCATCATCCCGGTCAGTGCGATTGCGAGCGCCTTGCGCGCCGTGGTCGAGCCGACCCATGCCACCTGCTCCCACCCTTGTTCCAGCCCGCCGTCGAAGGCGTCCGTCCCGAACATCACGTGCTCCGGCCATTCGCCGAGCCACTGGCGCAGCACGCGCGCCAGCACGGTGGGCGAGAGGATGTCGTCCATCATCGAGATGTCGGTGTACACGTTCGGCTTGCTCAGCAGCCCCTGCGTCTCGTCGACCAGCGGCCAGCCGCCGTGGATGATGACGAACTTCGTGCCGCGGAGCGTCGAGTCGTCGAGCGCCGGCTCCAGGAGATGCGGCGCGGCTCCAGCAGGCGAGTAGAAGCCGCCGAACGTCTCGAGCGCGTGGATCTGCACGGCCATGTGCTGCCGCCCGGCCTCGCGCGCGATGACGCGGAACAGATAATCCTCGAGCGCCTTGTACTCGGCGTGGCTCGGCACGCCGCCCCGCACGTACTTCGCGTACACGCGCCGCGCAGCCGCAACGTCCGGATCGTCGAAGTCGAGCGGGCGCAGGTACGCCGCCTCGAATTTGATCGACACCGCCCCGCCGGCGCGCTGCCTGGCGAGCGTTGGCTCGACGATCGTTTTCACATACGCGTCGAGCGTCGGCGGCAGCGTGGCGACGTGAAGATCGCGCATGTACCGCGCGAGCAGCTTCGCCTCGCGCGGATACAGCGACCGCGTGTCCGGCGTGCGCGCGGCTTCCCCTCGCGTATCGATGGGAAGCATGAGCGCGTCGTCGAACGCGACCCACCGGAAGCGGGGCGGCGCGAGCCCGGGTCCCATCGCGATGCGGTTCGCCATCATCACGTCGATGCCGGCCTGGTCGAGCGCCCAGGCGGGGAAGCCCTCGCCATGCGCGCGCGCGCCGGCCGCGACGGCTTTCTTGAGCGCGTCGTGATACGCGTCGCCGGTGAGCGTCAGCGGGATCTGATACAGCGCATGCTGCGCGGCGCGCCAGATCGGATCGTCCGGCTTGAGGCGGCTCGGCAGATCGAACGGCGGGATGCCGTCGAGCGGCAGCGCGTCGTACTCCGTATCGGCGACGCCGCCGAACGGGACGGGGCGCATCGGGTGCGCATGTGAGTCGATGGCGCGAATGGATGCGATGTAGCGCGCGAGGGACGAATCGATCGGCGCCTGGGCTCGGGCCGTGCCGGCCACGAGCAGCGCCATGGCGAGGGCTGTGCGTTTCATGGCGTGGTCGTATGATTTCGCGAGCAAATCAACGCGCCCGCCCCGCCTTTCGTAAGATGGTCGGGTATTCCTGTCCTCCTGATGCGCTGGCCTCTCTCCAATTCCCGCATGCGATCACTTCGAGTTGCTCGACCCGCGTTCGCCATCGCGACGGCGGCGGCATTGTCCCTCTCGCTCGGCCGCGCGGCGGCGGCGCAGGAGAACTACGAGATCCAGGTCTACGGTTCCGAGACCATGCCCGCCCACAGCACGATGTTCGAGCTGCACAGCAACTTCACGGTGAACGGGCGGCGCGGGCTCTCCGACGACGGCGAGTTCCCGACGAACCACGCGATTCACGAAACGCTCGAGATCACGCACGGCTTCAACGACTGGTCGGAGCTGGGCTTCTACTGGTTCACGTCGGTGCCGCGCGGCGGCAACTGGGATTGGGTCGGCACGCACATCCGTCCGCGCGTGCGCGTGCCCGAGAGCTGGGGCTGGCCCGTGGGCGTGAGCATCTCGCAGGAGTTCGGGTGGTCCAAGGCGCAGTTCAGCGGCGACACGTGGACGTACGAGTTCCGCCCGATCATCGACAAGCAGCTCGACCGCTGGTACGTGGCGTTCAATCCGGCGCTCGAGAAGTCGCTTCGCGGCCCGAACGCGAACAAGCCGTTCGAGTTCGCGCCGGCGCTGAACGTGGGCTACGACGTCACCAAGCAGGTGAACCTCGCTGTCGAGTACTATGGCGGCTACGGCCCGGTCACCGGCTTCGATCCCGCGGCCGAGCAGGAGCACCAGCTCTTCTTCGCCACCAACCTCAATCTCGCGCCGCGCTGGGAATTCAACCTGGGGTACGGCACCGCGCTCACCGCCGGCGGCGATAAGAAGATTGTGAAGATGATTCTCGGACGGCGCGTGGGCGGGAAGGACTGACCGCTCGCGGTTCCTCGCCGCCACGAACAGAACGGGCCCACCGGAATCCGGTGGGCCCGTTCTGCTACCGCGACGGCAGCCGGTCAGCTCACTTGCCGGCGTCCAGGTGATTCCAGTTCACGATCGCGTTGAAGCCCATCGCGAACGTGCCCTGCGTCTGCCACCGCCAGTACGGCCGGAAGGCGAACATCACGACGTGCCCCTGGCCCACGGTCTCGTCCACCAGGCCGGCGCGCTTCGACAGCAGCTCGCCGTGCTCCAGCGTGCCGGAGAGCAGCATGTCCGACGCGTTCTCCGGGAACTGCACGACGACGCGCGTCGACGAGTTGGGATCGGCGCTCAGACCGGGCACGCTCGGCGGCGGGCCGCCTGGTCCGCCAAAGCCGCCGAATCCACCACGGCCGCGACCACCGCGCGCTTCACCCGCCTGCGCCACGTTGAAGTCGTTGCCGACACTCGTCGCGACGCCGTACGCCCTGCCGCTGTGATCCGGATCCCACGGTGAGAGCTTGAGCAGGTTCGCCATCGGCGTGGTGTTCTGCGCCACGCTGCCGGCGCGTCCACCGCGACCGCCCGCGCCGGGTGCTTCCGCCACTTCCGCCGGCGGCTGCGCTCCTGCGCCCGCGTTCAACACCGGTCCCTGGCTGAAGTAGATCGGTACGTCCGTATGATCGTAGCCATACACCAGCGGACTGGTCGCGTCGGCGATCTGCCCGCGCAGAATCGTCCCGCGCGCAAACAGGCCGGGGGCGGCTTCGACCTTCACGCCCGGCGTGAGGTTCATCTCCGGCAGGATCGACGAGGTGTTGCCTTCGGTGATGAGCGTGCCGCCCTGCTGCACGAACGCGTAGAGGGCCTTCATGCCGTCGGGCCCGAGCGCGCCGCGGATGTCATCCGTCGAATCGGGATAGCCGAGGGCGGGGAACTGCTTCGTGCGCTTGAACGGAATCGGAATGTTCGCCGCCGGGCCGCCACGACCACCGCGTCCGCCGCCCGCGAAGCCGACACCGGCGCCGCCGGCCGGGTAGATGATCACGTCGTACTTCGACCGCAGATCGCCCCGCTTCGCCACCGCGTTCTCGCCGAAGTAGTCGTACGGCACCCCGTACGTGTCGAGCGCCGCGCGCACCCAGCCTTCATCCTGCGTGCGCGTCCAGCTGTGGATGTAGCCGATGCGCGGCGTGGTCAGGTCATGCGTCTTCACCGCGGGCGCCGAGGCGACGGCGTATGCCTCGAGACCGAGCTTCACCAGCTCGGGCTGAAGCTGCGCGCGATTGGCGTTCGGGATGATGAGCGCGCCCGCGCCCACGTGATGGCCGTCGACGTCGAACGCGGCCTCGGCGGCCTGCATCGCGACGTGCGGGAACTTGAAGCGGAGCGACACGAGCGTGTTGTCGCTGTTGTTCGGCACGACCACCGTGCTGCCCGACCCCGTGATCCCGCCCGCGGCGACGACCGTCTTCGCCATGGGGACCATCGTCATCGGCTCCTTGAGAATGCTCGGATCGGTGATCTCGTCGACCGTGATGTTGCGCATGAGCGGGAACGTCCAGCCCGTGTCGTCGTAGGGCGACGGGTTGTCGGGCGGGAAGTTCTGGAGCGCGAAGTACATGTCGGCGATCGTGCGATACGGCTGGTCACCGCGCACGATGTAGTCGCCCGCGTGCACCTGCACGTTGCCCGCCGCGAACGACGACGTCGCGACGTGGAACTCGAGTCCCTGCAGCTTGAGCTCGTTCACCGCGTCGGCCGCGTTTTCCCGCGCGTGCTGGTTGGCCGGGATCACCCACGCGTACACCGGCCCCGTCTTGCCCTTGTTCACCGCCCACTTGTTCTGATCCCAGTAGTTCTCCAGGAACAGGTCCCGGTCCTTGGCCACCCGGTTGAGCGCGAACAGGATTGCGGATTCTTGAATATTGGTATTCGCACGCGGGCTCCAGCGGATCGAATCGAGCGGCGGGTTCGGCCGGAACCACTCCTTGCTCGTCGTCGTGTTGCCGGGCTTCACGTCGTAGAAGCTGCAGTCGCTGTTGCCGCAGTAGCTCTGCACCTCGTAGAATCGGCCGATCGCGTTGTGCGTGTGCGCGATGAAGAAGAGGTAGTTCGGCACCCAGCCGTCGTAGAACCCGTACGTCCACACGCCGGGCACGCCGCGCTTCGTCATCTCCATCACGTCGTTCTTCGCCAGGTACCACCACTGGTCGACGATGATCGGATCGAGCGCGTCGTTGTACGGGCCCGTGCCCGTCGAGGCGTAGAGATACGTCTGCGCTTCGTGCAGGTCGTGGAGGACCGTCGGCGTCCACTCGAGGAACGCCTGCGTCGTGTTCTTCGTGAGGTTGAGGAACTGCCCCATGCCGTCGCGGTTGTCATCGTGCTGCACGTACTTGCCCCAGTACATGAGGGGCAGGGGACCGCCGCGGCCGCCCGGCGCGCCGGCGCCCGGGTGCTCCTTCTCGAACTGCAGATTGAAGTAGTGGTTGTCGACGTACGCATCGCGCCCGTCCGTCTCGATCACCGGCGTGATCAGCGTGATCACGTTGTTCCGGATGTTGTCGATGACCGGCGATTGCTCGACCACGAGCCGGTACGCCAGCTCCATCAGCATCTCCGGCCCGCCCGACTCCGGCGAGTGCATGCCGCTCGTGATCCAGTAGATCGGCTTGGCGGTGTGGATGAGCTGCTTCGCGCGCGCCTCGCTCGTCTTGCGCGGATCGGTGAGCTCGTGCAGGTAGCCCTTGTACGTGTCGAGGTTCGCGATCGTCTTCGCGTCGCCCACCGCAAACATCGACATCTCGCGGCCTTCCTCGCTCTTGCCGATGACCCAGTACTTGGCGCGGCCGCCGGAGGCCTTCGCGACCGCCTCGAGATAGCGGTTGATGTCCTCGCTGTGGTCGAGGTAGCCCGGCGCGCCGATGATGTGCCCGAGGAACTTGAGCGGCGTCGGCACGGTGCTCGACGCCGGCAGGTGGTCGACGAGCTCCGTCGAGATGCGGGGATCGGACAGATCCTTCCGGATCTGCGCCGTGTACTCCTGATCGATCTTCTGCGCGGCCTGGGCGCGCGCGGGGGGCGCGTACGCGCCGGCGGCCGTCGCCAGCAGCGCCACGCTCCACCAGCGCATCGATCCTGTCGAACGCGACATCCTGACTCCTTATGTGAGGGCGGGAACGGAGATAGGGTCGTACGAGAGCGCGATCCGCCGGCTCGTCACGTCGAGCCGCTCCGGGGCGCCTATGATCTACGCGCGAGCCGGTCAAAGTGCGAGCAACTCGTCTCGCGATCGTGCCGCCGCGCCGCCACCGGCCCGCGCCCGCGATGCTGTATACAAAGCACGAACGCGCCCGCGACTGTCCGATTCCGGGCACCGCGTCCCACGTTCGGGCGGCGGCCAATGCCGATCTCGATCGCAAGCTGGCATCCCTCAACGTCTTGCCCGTGTCCAAGCGGGGAACGGCTCGTGCCGTGACCACGCGCGCCGCTCGCAGCCGGAACGCTCGAATCCGCGAAGCACCGACCCGATTCCCTCAATCCGGGACGCCCACCATGTTCTCGCGCGACCTGTCGTACGCTCTCCGCACGCTTCGCAAGAATCCGGTCTTCACGCTCACCGCGATCGTGACCGTCGCGCTCGGAATCGGGGCGAGCACCGCGATCTTCAGCGTCGTGAACGCACTGCTCCTCCGCCCGCTGCCCTATGCGAGCGCCGACCGGCTCGCGCTGATCAAGACCGACATGGTCGCGCGCAACGTGATCAACTTCCCGATCGCGCCGGGGAACATGCCGGACCTCCTCCAGCATGCGACGGCGTTCCAGAGCATTGCCGGCGCCGCGTCGTTCCCGTCCAACTTCGTCGCCGACGACCAGCAGCCGGAGCAGGTCATCAACGCCGGCGTGACGACGAACTTCTTCACCACGCTCGGCGCACACATCCCGTTCGGCCGCAACTTCAGCGAGAGCGACGGCACGCCGCCGCCGCGCCCGATCCCCGGAACGGCTCCCTCGCCGGACAGCCGCCCGCCGACGATCGCGATCCTGAGCTACGGGTTCTGGCAGCGCCGCTTCGGCGGCGATTCGTCGGTGATCGGAAAGACGGCACAGCTCAACAACGCGCCGGCGCAGATCGTCGGCGTCGCCGCGCCCGACTTCCGCCTCGAGTTCCCCACGTCGAGCGGCGATCCCGCGCAGCCGGACCTCTACACCGCGCTGCGGATCGATTGGGCGACCGCGTCGCGGATCAATGTCCAGCTCCGCGTATTCGGCCGCCTCGCGCCGGGCGCCACGCTCGCCGAGGCCCGCGGGCAGCTCGCCAAGCTGACGTCGGATCTGCAGAACCTCGTGCCGATCATGAAGACGGCCAAGGTGGTCTGGCGCGCCGAGCCGATGCAGGCCGACGTGGTGAAGGACGTGCGGCCCGCCGTGCTGTCGCTCATGGGCGCCGTGCTCTTCGTGCTCCTCATCGCGTGCGCGAACGTCGCCAATCTGCTGCTCGTCCGCGCGTCATCGCGCGAGCGCGAGCTCGCCGTGCGCTCCGCGCTCGGCGGCGATCGGCGCGCGCTCATCACGCAGATGCTCGTCGAGAGCGTGGTGATCGCGGGCGGCGGCGCGATCGTCGGCCTCGCACTGGCCAAGCTCGGGATCGCGCTCCTGCTGCGCGTGGCGCCGGCGAGCCTGCCGCGCCTCGACGCGATCGCGCTCGATCCGACCGTGCTCGCGTTCACGATCGGCCTCGCCATGCTCTCGGCCTTCACCTTCGGCATGCTGCCCGCCATTCGCGCATCGCGTCCGAACCTCGCGCAGACGCTGCGCGCCGGCGGCCGCTCGCCGGGGCTCCAGGGCGGCAAGCACCTGCGCAACGGCGTCGTGATCGCGGAAGTGGCGTTGTCGTTCGTGCTGCTCATCGGCGCCGGGCTGATGGTGCGCAGCTTCATGGCGCTCGAGCATGTCGACCCGGGCTTCGATCCCGACGGCGTGATGACGTTCACCGCCTTCAACACGCGCGTGCGCGGGCCCGACGCCGTGCGCGCCTACGAGAACGAGGTCGAGCAGAAGCTCCGCGCCATTCCCGGCGTCACCGCGGTCACGGCCGCCGGCCCGCTGCCGCTCGACGGCGGCGATGCCAACCTGCGCTACGGCCCGCAGGCCGCCGCGAGCGATCCATCGCTCTTCCGCCAGGCGACGGATCATTTCATCCGCCCCGGCTACTTCGCGGCGATGCGCACGAAGGTGCTCGCCGGCCGCGATTTCACCGAGGCGGACAACGACACCACCTCGCGCGCCATCATCATCGACGACGCGCTCGCCCGTACGATGTTTCCCGGCGTGCCGTTCCCGAACCTGATCGGCAGGGAGCTGCTCGTGCGTGTGAACACGCCGGACGCGCAGGTCAATCAGATCGTCGGCGTCGTCGAGCACCAGCGGCACGAGACGCTCGCCCAGCCCGGCCGCGAGGCGGTGTACATCGCGGAAGGGCGCGTCGGATTC
>DASZUN010000052.1:0-26252 GCA_035547615.1 Gemmatimonadaceae bacterium
GGCGACGATGCGGCCGGCCGCCGGCTGAGCGCGCGCGCGGCGGGGAATGGCCGCGCGACGCACAGGCTTCTCCCGATGGGCGCGGCGCGGTGCGCCCGCACATGGTGAAGTGACGACCAGGGGAGGGCGTAGGCATGGCGACGCGGTTCAAGGACCGGACGGATGCCGGCCGCCAGCTCGCGGAGCGACTGGCGCACCTGCGCGACGAGCAGCCGATCGTGCTGGCGCTGCCGCGCGGCGGCGTGCCGGTGGCGTACGAGGTGGCGCACGCGCTGCACGCGCCGCTCGACGTGCTCAACGTGCGCAAGCTCGGCGTGCCATGGCAGGAGGAGCTCGCCATGGGAGCGATCGCGACGGGCGGCGTGCGCGTGCTGAACAACGACGTGATCATGAACGCGCGCATCACCACGGAGATGCTCGAGCAGGCGACCGCGCTCCAGCGGCTCGAGCTGGACCGCCGCGAGCGGCTGTACCGCAGCGGCCGCCCGGCACCTGACTTGCGCGGCCGCACGGTGGTGCTGGTTGACGACGGCGTGGCGACCGGCGCGACGACGCGCGCGGCGATCGCCGTCATCCGGGCGCAGGCGCCGGCCCGGCTCGTGCTCGCGGTGCCGGTGGCGCAGGACACGGTGGCCGCGGAGCTCGCGCGCGCGGTGGACGAGCTGGTGTGTGTGACGACGCCGGGCGATCTGTACGCGATCGGCGCATGGTACGACGCCTTCCCGCAGCTCAGCGACGCCGAGGTTCAGAGAATCCTCATGCGCGCCGCGGCGGAGCCGGTGCACGCGGGCGAGGCGGTCCGGGAGCCCGACGGCGAGGAGAAGATCCCGGTCACCTGAGATCAGGGCGGCCGCGCGGCGGCGGCGGAGGGACGCATGAAGTGGTCGTGGAAGATCGGGCGGATCGGCGGGATCGATCTGCGCGTGCACGCCACGTTCTTCATCCTGCTGGCGTGGCTCGCGCTGGTGGACTATCGGGAGTCCGGGTCGGCGGTGGGGGCGATCGGCGGGCTGGTGTTCACGCTCGCCCTGTTCGCGTCGGTGGTGCTGCACGAGTTCGGGCACGCGCTGACGGGGCGCCGCTTCGGTGTGCCGACGCGCGACATCACGCTGCTGCCGATCGGCGGCGTGGCGCGCCTGGAGTACATCCCCGAGAACCCGCGCCAGGAGCTGGCGATCGCACTCGCCGGGCCGGCCGTGACGCTGGCGATCGCGCTCGTGCTGTACGCGATCGCGCGGCTGGCGTCGTTCCCGGTGTCGCTCACGGCCCTGGAGCCGCAGCGCGGCGCCGGCGCCGCCTTCCTCGTGCAGCTCATGTGGGTCAACGTGTCGCTGCTCGTCTTCAATCTCCTGCCCGCGTTCCCGATGGACGGCGGACGCGTGCTGCGCGCGCTGCTCGCGTTCCACTGGCCGTACGCGCGCGCGACGCACATGGCGGCGCGCGTGGGCAAGGCCTTCGCACTGCTCTTCGGGATCGTGGGGCTGATGTACAACCCGTTCCTCGTGCTCATCGCGCTGTTCGTCTGGCTGGGGGCGGCCGCCGAATCGAGCGGGTTTCAAGAACACTCAATCCTCAGCGGCGTCGCCGTGGACCGCGTCATGGTCCGCGACGTCGAGACGCTCGCGCCGGATGACACGCTCGACGCGGCGCTGCGCCACGTGCTCGACGGCTTCCAGCACGATTTTCCGGTGGTGCGCGACGGCGTCGTCGTCGGCGTCCTGACGCGCGACGCGCTCCTCGCCGGCCTCGCGCGGGGCGGCCCCGCGCTGCGAGTCGCGGACGCGATGGATGCGAGCTTCCGCACGGCGGAGCCGGGCGAGCCCGCCGAGCGCGCGCTCGCGCGCCTGCGCGAATGTCACTGCCACACGCTGCCGGTGCTCGCGAACGGGCGGCTCGCCGGAGTGATCACCGCCGAGAACCTGGCGGAATACGTGATGATCGCGGCCGCGCTGCACGAGCCCCGCCGCGGCTCCGCCGCGGCCTGAACGCCGGCGCCCGAGCCTCGGCGGACATTGCCTGATTCCGCCGCGTGCATTCGCCGACGCAACGCGTGGGACGGCTTCGTACCCTCAAGGTGGTGGGCGAATCATCGTCGTTCCGCCGGACCTTTGGCTGGAGGCCACCATGTTCTCCGCAGCACGAATCGCGGCCGCGGCCGCGTTGACGTTCCTCGTCGTGGGCTGCGGGCCATCGATCGAAGTGCGCACGATCGCCGCGCCCGACGCCAGCTTCCCCTCGCTTCACAGTTTTCGAATGCTCGCCGGCCCGGCGCGCCGCGACGGCCGCGCGATGGCCAACGACGACGACGATCCGATGATCGCCAACTCGATCGCGAACCGCGCGATGCACGACGAGATTCGGCAGGCGTTCATCGGCCGCGGGTACGAGGTGAAGGATGCCGCCGATTTCGGCGTGGCCTTCTACGCCGCGTCGCGCCAGAAGCTCGACGTCACGGCGTGGAGCTACGGCTATCCGTACACGCCGGGCTTCCCGCCGCGCGGCCTGTTCACTCCGCAGCAGACGGTCTCCGAGTACACCGAAGGCACGGTGATCGTCGACGTCATCCGGCTGGACACGCATCAGCTGCTGTGGCGCGGCATGGGCGTCGCGACCCTCGACGACAACCCGACGCGCGACCTGGCGCAGTTGCGGAAGGCCGCCGCGGCGATCGTGGCGAAGTTCCCGCGGGCCACGGTGCCGGTCGTCGCCGCGCGCTGACCGCGACGACGCGTACGCTCAACCCGGGAACGGAGGCACGACCATGCTGAAACTCCGCGACATCATGACGACCGACGTCCTCACCGTCACGCCCGAGACGTCGGTCCTCGACGCGATGGACCTGCTCGGACGGAGGCACGTGAGCGGCGCTCCCGTCGTGAGCGGGGGCACGCTCGTCGGCGTCGTGACCGCGACCGACCTCATGGCGTTCGCGAGCTCCCTCTCCGGCGTGCCGACCGAGCGCGAGCTGCACGACGAGTGGGGCATCTGGGGCGAGGAGAGCGTGGAAGAGGAGGTGGAGCAGGAGGCCGAACCGGCGAGCGCGTTCTTCTCCGAGCTCTGGGACGACGCCGGCGCCGACACCGCCGAGCGCATGGCGCACGTGTCGGGGCCGGAGTGGAACGTGCTCGCCGAGCACGACGTGAGCGAAGTGATGACGCGGACGCCGCTGGCGACGCTGCCACCCGACGCGGACGTCGAATCGGCGGCCGACCTGATGCGGCGCGACGCGATTCACCGCGTGCTGGTGACCGATGGCGGCACGCTGGTCGGCATCGTCAGCGCGCTCGACGTGGCGCGGGCCGCGGCGGAGCACAAGCTCACGCGCCGCACGTACGTCTTCAATCGCGACGGCGACTTCAGCGATTTCCGCTGACAGCTCGCGCGAGGCGTCAGGCTTCGACGAAATGCGGGCCGGAAACGTGAATGCGTTCCCGGCCCGCTTTCCGCACCGGTCGCCGCGGCTAGCGCTCGTGCCGCTCCGAGATGTGTTCCAGGATGCGCTCGACGACGAGCGGCTGCTGCCGCCCGAGCTTGAGCGCCACGTCGGACTGGGCGATCACGCCTTCCAGGCGATTGTCGTCCGTAACCACCGGAATGCGCCGCACCTGATCGCGCTCCATCAACGCGATCGCGTCGTCGGCATCGTCGTCGGGGTGCACCGCGTCCAGCCGGGTCGAGGTCATGTGGTCGCCGACCGTGCACGACACGCCGTGCTTCTTGGCGACGCACCGGACGGCGATGTCGCGGTCGGTGATCACGCCGAGCAGGTGTCTCGCGCGTACGTCGTCGACGACGGGCACGAAGCCGACGTCGAGATCGTGCATGAGCTTGGCGGCGCGGCGTCTGTCCGGCGCGACAGCGGCCCGCCGGGCGAATTCGCCGACCACGTTTCCCGCACGGCGCATCGGCGCTTCCCGTATTCCCGCGCGCCTCGCGCGGCGCCACATTGAGGCCGCGTTCACGGGACGAGTCTCCGTGAACGGGGCTTTCTCGCGAGACGTCGCCGGAAGGCAGCGCGTCAGCAGTTCGGTCCGACGCGCGGGTTGTGAGGTCGCTGGACACAACCGAAGCTCCGGAATTACGGAGCGCCTGCGTTGGGCTCGTCCAACAAGGGGAAGACCGCCACCTGGTCGTGTGTTTCGAGAGTTCTAAACAGCTGTCGGACGTACGATACCGAATCGAACAGGCGACGATCGCCAGCGGGTGACGGACCCCTGCCGGAGGTAGCGATATCCCGGTGGGGGTCCGGCCGCGTCTGGGGGACCGTGCGCCGAGGGTGCCGTCATGCCGACCCGCACCACGCCGCGCCGCCGCCGGACGACCACCCAATCGCCCCGCGAAACCGACGCGCACACCGCCGCTCGCATCGCCGCTCGCATCGCCGCTCGCATCGCCGCGCTCCGGGCGCAGATCCGCCATCACGACGAGTTGTACTACGTGCGCGACCGGCCGGAGATCTCGGACGCCGCGTACGATAGACTCGTCGCGGAGCTGCGGCGGCTCGAGCGTGCGCACGCCGGTCGCGCGCATCCCGGGGGCGCCGCCGCCGCGCCAACGCAGCGCGTCGCCGGCCGCGTTGCCCGGCCGTTCGCGGCCGTGCGGCATGCCGGCGCGATGCTGAGCCTCGAGGCGACACACCGCGCGTCGGACGCGAGTGCGTTCGTGCACCGCCTCACGACGCAGAGCGGCGGCGTGTGCGATCTGGTCCTCGAGCCCAAGCTCGACGGGCTCTCCGTCGAGCTGGTGTACACGGACGGCCGGTTGACGGCCGCGTCCACGCGCGGCGACGGGACCGAAGGCGAGGATGTGCTCGCGAATGCGCTCACGCTCGATTCGGTCCCGCGGACGCTGCGCGCGGCGGCGGCGCGCCGGCCCGCGTTCCTCTCGGTCCGAGGCGAGGTGCTCATGCCGCGGTCGGCGTTCGTGCGCCTCAACCGCGGGCTGGCCGCAGAAGGCGAGGAGCCGTTCGCCAATCCGCGCAACGCCGCGGCCGGATCGCTCCGCCAGCTCGATCCGCGCGTGACGGCGCGGCGCCCCCTGCGGTTCATCGCGTACGAGCTGTTGGCGGCACGCGACTGGTCGCCCGCAACCGACCGCCAGGTGCTCGTGGCGCTTCGACGCTGGGGATTCACCACGCCCGAACGCACCGTGTTCGCACGCGCCGCGGATCGCGTGGACCGATACCATCGCGCGCTCGCCCGCGTGCGCGAGTCGCTCGATTACGAGATCGACGGCATCGTGATCAAGGCGAACGATCTCCCGATCCGCGAGCGACTCGGCGCCACGAGCCATCATCCGCGCTGGGCGCTCGCGTACAAGTTCGAGCCGCGCGCCGGAACGACGCGCGTGGAGGACATCGCGTTTCAGGTGGGCCGCACGGGCGTGCTCACGCCCGTGGCGCTGCTCCGGCCGGTCGACGTCGGCGGCGTGACCGTGTCGCGCGCCACGTTGCACAACCTCGACGAGCTGGCGCGTCGCGACGTGTGCATCGGGGACACGGTGCGCGTGCAGCGGGCGGGCGACGTGATCCCCGAGATCGTCGAGCGCCGGCGCGGCACGCCCCGCCGCCCCGCGCGAATTCCCGCGCGGTGTCCGGCGTGCCGCGGCCGGATCGAGCGCGACGGCCCGTATCTCCGCTGCGTGAATCGGTGGGCGTGTCCGGCGCAACTGGTCGCCGCGATCCGGCACCTGGCGAGCGACGACGCGTTCTCGATCGAAGGGCTTGGCGGCGAGTGTGCGCGCAAGCTCGTCGACGCGGGGCTGGTCGGGCGGCTGCCGGACGTCTTCACGCTGGACGCGCGCGCGCTCCGGACGCTGCCGGGATTCGCCGAGCGCTCCGCCGACAATCTGGCGCGTGCGATCGGCGACGCGCGGCGCGTTGAGCTCTGGCGCTTCCTGGTCGCGCTCGGGATCCCGGGAGTGGGGAAGTCGACGGCGCGTGCGGTCGCCGGCTTGTTCGCGTCGCTCGACGCGCTGCGGCGCGCCCGCGTCGACGCGCTGCGGCGCGTCCCGGGGCTCGGCGCGGTCGACGCGTCGGCCGTGCACGCGTTTCTGCACGACCGGCGCACGACGGCGCTCGTCGACGGATTCCTGCGGGCCGGCGTGGCGATCAGGCGCGCGACCGCGACGCGAGGAACGCGATGACCTGATCGAGCGGGCGCGTGTTGAGTACACGCCTGCGCTCGATCCAGCCGCGGCGCGCCTGATCGACGCCCCACCGCATGAAGCGCAGCTCCTCGGTGGAGTGGGCGTCGGTGTCGATCACGAAGGTCGCGCCCAGCTCCTGCGCGCGCCGTGCCGAGAGGTCGTCGAGATCGAGCCGCTCGGGTTGGGCGTTGATCTCGAGCAACACGCCCTGATCCGCGGCGACGTGCGCGACCTCGTCGAGATCGAACACCGCCCCGCGGCGACCGCCGATGAGCCGGGCGTGGGGGTGCGCGAACACGTGCACGAACGGATTGCACAGCGCGCGCACGATGCGCGCCGTCTGCCGCTCGCTCGCGAGCCCGAGCGACGAGTGCAGCGAGACGAGCACGATGTCGAACGCCGCGAGCACGTCGTCGTCGAGGTCGAGCGAGCCGTCGGCGTGGACGTCGACCTCCACGCCCTTGAGGATCGTGAGCGCGCGGTGGCTCGCGTTGAGCCGATCGATGCGCCGCATCTGGCGCCGAAACCCCGCGGCGTCGGGCCCGCCGGCGATCCGCACGGTGGGCGTGTGATCGGTGATCGCGACGTACTCGTAGCCGAGCGCCTCCGCGGCGTCGACCATCTCCTCGAGCGACGCTCGGCCGTCGCTGTCGGTCGTGTGCATCTGCAGGTCGCCGCGGATCTGCCGCAGCTCGACGAGCGTGGGGAGCGTGCCGGCGCGTGCGGCTTCGATCTCGCCGCGGGCCTCGCGCAGCTCCGGCGCGATCCACGCGAGCCCCACCGCGTCGAACACGTCGCGCTCGTCGCCGCCGCCGATGCGCTTCGTCCCGCGGAACACGCCGTACTCGTTGATCTTGAGGCCGGCGGCCCGGCCGAGCTTGCGCACGGCGATGTTGTGCGCCTTGGAGCCGGTGAAGTAGTGCAGCGCCGACCCATAAGACGTTGAGGGGAGCACGCGAAGATCCACCTGCACGCCGCCCGCGAGGCGCACAGCGGCGCGCGTCGTGCCGTGCGCCGTGACCCGCCGCACCTCCGGGTAGGCCAGGAAGTGCCGTACCGCCGCGCGCCCGTTGTCGCTCTCCACGAGGAGATCGAGATCGCCCACCGTGTCGCGACAGCGCCGGAAGCTCCCCGCCAGCTCGGCGCGCGTGACGCGGTCGCACGTCAGCATGTAATTCACGAGCGGCTCGCCGTACTGCGCGGCGCGAGAGCGGAGCAGGCGATGCTCGGCCGCGCCCGGCGTGGCCAGCTCCTCGAGAATGCGCTGTTCCGTTTTGCGGCCGAATCCCCGGATCGCGTGCACGCGTCCGGCCTTCGCGGCGCGCGCCAGCCCGGCGCGCGAGCGCACGCCAAGCCGCCGCGACAGCAGCTTCGCCCGCCGCGGGCCGATCCCCGGCACGTGCATCAGCTCCGCGGCGCCGGCCGGCGCCCGGTGCTCGAGCTGCTCGAGCAGCGGCAGCGTTCCCGTGCGTACGATCTCCTCGATCTTCCCGGCGAGGTCGTCGCCGATCCCGGGCAGTTCGCGAAGCGCCTTCGGCGTCGAGCGCGCCATCGCGGCCACCGAGCGCGCCGACTCTTCCACCACGCGCGCCGCGTTGCGGTACGCGCGAATGCGAAAGGGATTCGCGCCGGTCAGCTCGAGCAGCTCGGCGACGTCGCGAAAGATGCGCGCGATCTCGGCGTTCGCCGGACCGGCGTGCGTGAGCGTGGCGGGCGACATCGAGACCTCCGCGGAACGGTACTCCATCATCGCGCCCCGTCGGGCGGCCGCGAATCCACCGAAGCGCGCCTGCTGCGTCGGCGTGATTCCCACCTCGCCGGTGGAATAGCTCCCACGCAATCCGCCTGAATTGCCGACTGTGTCAGGAATTACCAGTTCGCATCGTGTCGCCGGAGGATACGCGAGAGGAATGACCATGTTCTCGAAGCTGCTGGTTCCGCTCGATCGATCGCGACTGGCCGAGCAGGCGCTCGGCCCCGCCGCCGCCATCGCGCGCACCTCGAATGCGCTGATCGACGTCGTGCTCGTGCATCAGCCGCTGCCCTTCGCCGGTTTCGAGGACGCGCCGTGGAACGCGGCGCTCCTCACGGAAGAGCAGCGCTACGTCGAGACGATTGCGCAGGAGCTTGCCACGGGCGCTTCCGTCGGACCGACGCACACCGTGCTGCGCGGCGAGCCGGTCGAGGCGATCTGCCAGCGCGCCCGCGACACCGGAGCGGAGCTCGTGGTCATGACGTCGCACGGGCGCACCGGATTGAGCCGCGCCTGGCTGGGCAGCGTCGCCGACGGCGTGATGCGCCGCTCGGCGGTGCCGGTGCTCATGCTCCGGCCGACCGGTGAGGCGCGCGAACGGGCCGGCGGACGCCAGCCCTTCAAGCGCATACTCGTGCCGCTCGACGGATCGGCGCTCGCGGCGGAGATGCTGCCGTCCGGGGTGGCGCTCGCGGCGGCGAGCGGCGCGCGGCTCATGCTGCTCCGCGTCGTGCAGCCGGTTCCGCTGATCACGCCGGCGGTCGACATGCCGTACGCGTTCACGACGCCGCTCCAGGACGATGCGGCGACGGAACGCCTCGTCGACGAGGCGAAGCGCGAGCTGGCCGGGGTCGAGGAATCGCTGAATCGGCAGGGGCTCGCCGAGATCGATGCGTACGTCGTCGTCGCCGCGCACGTGGCGCAGGCGATCATCGATTTCGCGCACGGACACTCGGCCGACGTGATCGCGATCTCGACGCACGGTCGCGGCGCGTCGCGGCTCATCGTGGGCAGCGTGGCGGACAAGGTGCTCCGCGCGAGCGGTCTGCCGATGCTCATCCGGCGGCCGGGGGCGGCGCGGCACGAGCGGTCGCTCGTGACGAGCGAGGCGATCGAGAAGCAGCTGCCGGCGCTCAGCAAGACGTGAGCGTCACGCCGCGTTGACGTGGTAGTGCGCGAGGCACTCGGCCTCGCGGCCGCGCACGACGCGGCGTTTGGCGAGCGGCCCGCGGGCGGCGGTGACGACGGTACACTGCCGCTCGCCGTCGCGTCCGTCCACATAGATCACGACCCAGTCGTGCGTGCGCCCGAGTCGGTGCGCCGTGGCGGTGTTCGAGAAGAGCACGGTGTAGTGCCGCGGGCCGCGCGTGGTGTGGAGGATGGGAAGCCAGCGCTCGCCGGACGGATTGAACCGTCGCGGCGCGATGGTCGGCAGCTCGCCCGCGGCGCCGCGATCGCGATACTCGCGGTCGACGTCGAGCAGCTCGGCGACGCTCGGAAGCGCCTCGGGCGCGACGGCGCGCCGGCGCGCGCGGAGGCGCGTGGCGAGCGCGTCGCGGATGCCGGCGAGTCGCTTGGGGCCGAAGCCGCCCAGCCGCGCGAGGCGGCCGTCGTGCGCGGCGAGCTCCAGCTCCTCGAGCGAGTCGATCCCCGCCTCGTCGTGGATGCGCGCGCCGAGCACGTGGCCGATGCCCGGCACGGACGCGAGCAGCGCGACGGGGTCGCTCTCGCCCCTTAGACGCTCTAGGGTAGAGAGCCGGCCCGTTTCCACGAGCTCGCGGATCGCGCGCGCCAACGCGGGCCCGATTCCCGGCAGGCGGTCCACGCCTTCCACGCCCTCGGCGCGCACGAGCGTGCGCACGGGCCGCAGCAGCCGCCGGACGGTGGCCGCTCCGCCACGCCACGCCTGGACGCGGTACTGGTTCGCGCCCTGCTCCTCGAGGAGGTTCGCGACCTCCTCGAGCCGCTCGGCGATTTCCTCGTTCGAGAGCGGCATCGCGACGGACGCCGCAATCCCTGCCGGCATGTGGCACCTCGATGCGAGTGCTCCGCGTCACGCGGTCGACAGCCTCGACCGAACCATGCGCGGGAGCTACCCGCGCCGGCGTCGGCGGGCGGCCGCAATCGCGAGCGGATTTCGCCGACGCATGTTCGCCGACAGCGGCGGCTGGTTGCGCCGACTGCGGCAGGCCGCGATGCGCGGCATGCTGAGCGCGGGCTCACTCGAGAGTGGAGTCGCGATGCCGGACATGCCCCCGGTACTCCTCGCCGGGTCGGCGAGCGTGCATCTGGTTGCCGCGGTGGAGCGCACCAGCGGATTGCGCCACGCGGCGTGCGCCATCGAACGCTTTCCAGACGGCGAGGTGTCCGTGCGGCTCGATGAGGGCGTGCGCGGGCGTGACGTGATCATCCTTGCCGCGACGGCGCCGCCGGTGAACGACCATCTCGTCGAGCTGCTCGCGATCGCGGATACCTGCCGTCGCGCGGACGCGGCGCGCATCGTGGCGGTGATCCCGTACTTCGGCTACGCGCGATCGGATCGGCGCGACGGGCGGCGCACGCCGATCATGGCGAGTCTCGTCGCCATGCTGATCGAGCGCGCGGGCATCGGCCACGTCGTGACGATCGACGCACACACGCCGGCGCTCGAGGGGTTCTTTCGCATTCCGGTGGACAACCTGTCCGCGGTCCCGCTCCTCGCGCGCGCGATCCGGGATCGGGTGGGGGATCACGCCGTCGTGGCCGCGCCCGACCTCGGTGCGACGCGGCTCGCGACGCGGTATGCCGCCGCGCTCCAACTTCCGGTGGCGATCTGTCACAAGCGGCGGATGGGTGGAGCGGAGGTGAGCGTCGAGCTCGTGACGGGGGACGTGCGCGGCCGTCGCTGCATCATCGTCGACGACATGATCAGCACGGGCGCGACGATCGTCGAGAGCGTGCGGGCGTTGCGCGAGGCAGGCGCGGAGCCGGAGCCCGTCGTCGTGGCGACGCATGCGGTGTTCGCGCCGTCGGCGCTCGAGCGGCTGGCGGATGCCGGCGTCCGCGAGTTGCTCGTGAGCGATACGATCGAGCCGCGCGGCACCGCCGCGCGGCTCGTTCCGACCGTCGCCTCGATCGCGCCGCTCGTCGCGACGGCGATCGGTCACCTCACGGCCGGCGGCTCCCTTCGCGAGCTCGCGTGAAGCCGGAGCGGCCGGCGGCAGGTATCACTCTTTCGTGATCTTGCGAGCGGACGCGATCATCGTGTTGACCGCGCCGTTCAGCGACGCGAGCGTCGAGTCGACGTCCGCCGGCACCACGGTGGCGCCCTTCGTGAGATTCACGGCGAGCGTCCGCGCGTTGGTGAGCGTGGCGAGCGCCGGCCCCGTGAGCGGCTGGCCCAGATCACTCGCCCCGCGCGAGTAGTGATCGGTGAGCATCAGGAGCTCGGCGCCCGCGGTCGCGAGATCCTTGTTCTTCCACGCGTTCATCGCGTTCGCGCTGTGAAAGCTCGCTTCGGCGAGCTGGGCACGGCCCGTGGCGCGATCGATCTGCTCGACGTTCTTCACTTCGCCCGCGGCCACGCTCGTGGCGAGCCGATCGAGCTCGTCGGCCGACGCGGTGAGCGCATCCTTGGCCGATCCGGTTGCGTTCCCCGCCTGCTGGCGCGTGAACGTCGCGGCGTCGCGGAGGTTCGTCGCGGCGCCCGCGTTGTCCTTCGCGACGAAGCGTGCGCGCGCGCTGTCGAACATCGCCTGTGCTTCGCGCCGAGCTCCGAACACCTCGCCTGCGGCCGTGACGGCCTTGTTCTGGATGGCCGCGGTCGCGCTCTCCGCCGCCTCTCTGGCGGTCTTCGACGGCCCGCACGCGACGATGCCGGCGCCGGCGAGCACGGCGAAGCTCACCATGCCTCTGAAGGTCCTCATATCGCCTCCCGTTTCGTGAAGTTCGACCACAACAATTCACGATCGGGTGAGGCGCCGTGGATCGGAGTCGGCGATGCGCGCCACCCGTGTGGGTCTGGCGCCTACGCGCCGGCGGTCCGCAGACGCGCCCGGCTCGTGCTACTATACTCTTCATCAGATCGACGCGCCGAGTGGAGCGGGCACAGCCATGTCCCGTGCGTCGGTCCGGGCGTTGCATGGGCCTCGATTGTTCAACTCGCCGAGTGCAGCATGCCGACATTGCACGATCTCTCGCATGAGCCGGGACACACGTCGCTCCCGGTCGAACCTCCCCGCTGGGCCGATGGCGCGCTGAAGACCGCGCAACGCATCGTCGAGGCGCTCTTCGGACCGCCGCTGACACGCGACTTCACCGTGCGCTACTGGAACGGCATGGTGGAGTGGCCCGCGCACGAGGCGCGATTCACGCTCGACATCCGGACGCCCGCCGCGCTGCGGCGCATGCTGCTCCCGCCGTCCGAGCTCTCGTTCGTCGAAGCCTATCTCTACGGCGACATCGACATCGACGGCGACATCGAGGGGGCGGTCGCGCTCGGAGACCTGGCCGCGAGCCGCATCGGCTCCGCGGCGAAGGTGGTCGCGCTCTCGCGCGACGCGATGTCGCTGCCGCGCGGTGACGGCGATGCCCACGCGGAGCACGGCCGCGTGGCGCGCGGGCTCCTGCGCTTCGGTCGCGCGCACTCGCAGCGGCGCGACGCCCAGGCGGTCCGGTTTCACTACGACCTCGGCAACGACTTCTACGCCATGTGGCTCGATCGCCAGATGGTGTACTCGTGCGGCTACTTCCCGCAGGGCAACGAATCGCTCGACGACGGCCAGTCGGGGAAGCTCGATCTCATCTGCCGGAAGCTGCGCCTGTCCGCCGGCGAGCGGATGCTCGACATCGGCTGCGGCTGGGGCGCGCTGGCGATCCACGCCGCGACGCGGTACGACGTCCACGCCACGGGCATCACGCTGAGCGAGCGGCAAGCAGCCTATGCGCGCGAACGGGTCGCGCGCGAGGGCCTGTCCGATCGCGTGACGATCGAGCTGCGCGACTATCGCGATCTGCCGCGCACCGGCAGCTACGACAAGATCTCGAGCGTCGGCATGATCGAGCACGTCGGCGAAGGCCGCCTCGACGAGTACTTCGACGCCGCCTTCCACGCGCTCCGCCCCGGCGGGCTGTTCCTCAACCACGGCATCGTGAGCGTCGAGGCCGCGCGCCCCTCCTCGAAGATGGACGCGGTCTGGGCGCGCCTCTGGAAGCGCGGCGCATTCATCGACCGCTACGTCTTCCCCGACGGCGAGCTGGTCCCGATCGCCACCGTCATTG
Organism: Gemmatimonadaceae bacterium; assembly: GCA_035547615.1. Taxonomy (GTDB): domain Bacteria; phylum Gemmatimonadota; class Gemmatimonadetes; order Gemmatimonadales; family Gemmatimonadaceae; genus JAQBQB01. The sequence continues at coordinate 13,160 of DASZUN010000052.1, forward strand.
CCGCCGCGGAACGCAACGGCTTCGAGCTCCGCGACGCCGAGAATCTGCGCGAACACTACGTGACGACCCTCCGCCACTGGGTGGACCGGCTCGAGCACCACGACGCCGAAGCGCGCGCGCTCGTGGGCGAGGTGACGTACCGGGTATGGCGCCTGTACATGGCGGCGTCCGCGTACGCGTTCGACACCGGGCGGATCGGGATCGTGCAATCGCTGCTCGCGAAAGTCGACGAGCACGGGAACACATCCGCACCAAGATCTCGCGCTGACCTCTACCTGAACGGCTGACGGCGCAACGGAGCGGCGAACGCCGCAAACCACTAACGGCGCTGACTTCCAAACGACGCTGACTTCCAAACGACGCCAACTTCCAAACGGCGCTGACTTCCGAACGGCGCGAACTTCCGAACGGCGCGGCACGAACGCGCTGCGCGGTTCGGCCGACCCGTACCTGCGCAAAAGGCAAGAGGCGAAATGCGAACGGCGAAATGCGAACGGCGAAATGCTAACGGCGCGGGCGGACGGCGCACCCGCCACGGCGTGACCGGTGACGGCCGCGGCGGCGCGCGTTGCGCGCTTCGCCGCGCCCGCAGTTCGCCGTTGCGCCGTTAGTTGTTTGCGACGTTACGGGTCTGCCGCCAGGCCGCGCCGTTTGGAAGTCAGCGCCGTTTGGGAGTTCGCGCCGTTTGGAAGTCAGCGCCGTTCGGAAGTCAGCGTCGTTTGGAAGTCAGCGCCGTTAGTTGTTTGCGACGTTAGCGGTTTGCGGCGTCAGCCGACAGCATCGACTCCGAGCACGGCGAGATCGTCGTTGCCATGTCCGCTGTCGATCAGCTGGTCCATGCGTGCCGCGATGCCGGGCAGCACGCCGAGAGCGCGGCCTTTCGCCGTTTCCAGCATCAGCCGCACGTCCTTGCGTGCCATCGCCAGCTCGAATCCCGGCGCGTAGTTCCGCGCCAGCATGTTCCGGCCGCGGCCAGAGATGAGTGAGGCGGGATTGAAGTAGTCGAGGATTTCGAGCACGCTCGCCGGATCCACGTCGGCGGCCGACGCCATGGAGTACACGTCCGCGACGAGGGCGCTCATGCCGACGATGAAGGCGTTGCCGCACAGCTTGTACACCGCCGCCAGGTCCGGGCGCTCGCCGAAGTAGACGACGCGCTCGGCCATCCGCTCGAGCTCCGGACGGATCGCGTCGAACAGCGCGCGCGGGCCGGCGGCCATGATCGTTCCTTTCGCCTGTCGCGCGGCGGCCGGTCCGATGAAGACGGGGCAGTGGATGTAATGCACGCCCTCGTCGTTCAGCCGACGCGCCCGTGCCGCGGTCGGCGCGGGCGCGGTGGTCGTGTGGTCGATGATGATCGCGTCGTTGTCCAGCCCTGGACGGAGGGCAGCGATCACCTCCTCGACCACGGGATCGTCTTTCAGCACGAGGTGCACGTGCTTGATGCCGCGCACTGCGTCGGCGGGTGTGTCGGCCACCTGAACGCCGAATTGCTCCAGCGCGCGGGCCTTGTCGAGCGTGCGGTTCCAGACGGTGACGGTGTCGCCGCGCTTCGCGGCCGCTTCGGCGAAGGCGCCGCCGAGCAGACCGGTTCCGAGAAATGCGATGTGGCTCATGGCCGTAACGTACAGCGGGCGCGCAACCCTACTTCATCACGAGCGCACGCTGGATCGCCGCTTCGGCGAGCGGGACCATGATCGCGTAGCCCGCGGCGTTCGGGTGCACGCCGTCCTTCGACAGCCCTGGCATCATGCCGCCCTGCGCGTCCGCCATCGCCGAATGGAAATCGCAGTAGACGGCGCCGGCGCGCGCGGCGTACTGCCGCATCCACGCGTTGAGCGCGATGATCTTCGGCGCAGGCTGGCGGCCTGGGCGCCACGGGTAGTCGGCGACGGGGAGCACCGAGGCGAGCACGACCCGAATCCCGTTGGCCTGCGCGATCTCCGTCATCGACGCGAGATTGTCTTCGATCATCTCGAGCGTCGACTCGCCCGTGTTCCCGGCGATGTCGTTCGTGCCGCCGAGGATCACGACGACTTTGGGGTGCAGATCGACGACGTCCTGGCGAAAGCGGACGAGCATCTGCGGCGTCGTCTGGCCGCTGATGCCGCGTCCGATGTACGGCTTGCCGGCGAATTCCGCCGGGAAGAGCGGCGCCCACGCTTCGGTGATCGAGTTCCCCATGAACACGACGCGGTTCTCGCCGGGCGCTGGCGCGCCGAGCTGCGCGTTGGCATCGCGGTAGCGCGCGAGGTTGGCCCAGTCGCCCGACGCTTGCTGGGCGTTGGCCTGTGTCGCGACGAGGCATGTGAGCACCGATGCGGCGAGCACCGTGAGTGCGGCGAACTGCCGGGGAAGTCGCTCCGAAGAGGGCAAGCGCATGAGACGTTGGTTGGAGAATGGTGCCGAGCGCGGCGACCCGATCGTCTGCAGTCGGACCGCGCCACCACCGACGACCGCCGACGACCGCCGACGACCGATGTTCGCTGCCGCACAACGATGTCTCGAATTCGCCGTGCTCCGCAAGCTCGGCACGCCGCGGAAGGTTCAGGATTTCCTGAACGCGATTCCGATCAACTATGAGCGCGGCGGCGAGACCTGCCTGTCGCCGCTGATGGTCCTTCGACGCAATCGGGCGCAGTGCATCGAGGGGGCGATGCTCGCCGCGCTCGCGCTGGCGATGCACGGCGAGCCGCCGCTGCTGCTGGACCTCAGGACGACCGCCGACGACATCGACCATGTCGTCGCGCCATTCCGCGCGCATGGCCGCTGGGGCGCGATCTCCAAGACCACGCACGCGGTGCTGCGCTATCGCGAGCCCGTGTACCGCGACGTGCGCGAGCTCGTGATGTCGTACTTCCACGAATACTTTCTCGACAACGGCAAGAAGACGCTGCGCCAGTACTCCGATCCGTTCGACCTGCGCCGCTGGCCGGGCGAGTGGGCGACGAGCACCGAGCCGCTCTGGGATCTCCAGCACGCGCTCGATCGCTCGCCGCATCACGATCTGCTCACCCGCGCGCAGATCGCTCGGCTCCGCCGCGCCGACGCGATCGAGCGCCGGGCGGGCAAGCTCAAGGAGCGGTAGCCGCCGCCCGCGCGCGCTGCCGCTCCTCGCGCTGCCGCGTGAGGTGCGGCACGACGCCCAGCAGCCGCTCGATCAGCATCAACTGGCCGCGGTGATGCATCTCGTGCTCCTTCACCGCCATGATGTTCTCGAACCGCGTCCTCGGGTTCTGTCCCATCGTGTCGGTGTACGTCTCGTTGAGGAACGCCGGCGAGAGCGATTCGACCCACGTCGCGAACCGCTCGCCTTCGGTCTTCAGCAGCTCGACGATCTCCGCCTTGCTCCGCGGCTGGCTCTCGGCCGCTTTCGACCGCGCCATGAGCGCCGGGAAATCGTAGCCCTGCAGCGTCGTCACCCGCTTGTCGCGGTGAAAGTCGTACTGGAGCATCGGCAGGTAGGCGATGTGGCGCAGCAACTGGCTGACCGACATTGTCCCCGGCGCGGAGACGAACTCGTATTTGTCTTCCGGGATGTCTTGCGCGATCTGGATCGTGTTGCCGCGGACCGTGCGAAATGCGTTCGCCAGCTCGCGCGCGCCGTACTCGACCATGCGGTGTCTCCTGTGGTTCGGTGATCACTGCACGACGGGCCCAGATTCACACCTGGGCCCGTCGATTCTGTTGCGGAAAATCTACCGACTACTTGGCGGCGAGGGCGCGTACCTCGGAGGCCAGCAACTTCACCCGGTGCGCGTCCGACGAGCTCGAGGCGTCGTTGTCGAGCTGCGTTGCCAGTGCCGCGAGTACGCTCGTGCGCTCGGCGCCGCTCGCCTTCTCGGCGCGGGCGAGCGCATCGGACACGATGACGATGCGCTCCTTCGAGAGACCGCCGTCACGCGTGAGCTGGTCGACGTAGGCGCGTGCGACCACGAACGCCGCCGGCCACACGAGCTTGGGCTGGTCCTGCACGTTGAGCTGGTCGAAGTGTACCAGCTTCGCGGCGTCGATCTCGTTCTGGCTGAGCAGCGGGCTCGGCGTGAGGTCGAACACGTCGAGGCCGCGCGCGATCTCGGAGCCGTAGATGTGGCCGTTGTACCAGTACGCCGACCAGTATCCCGCGAGATACAGCGTGTCCTTGTTCATCGGGCCGCGGTCGAAGTAGGCGATCTCCCTCGGGTGCGCGGGATCCGTCCAGTCGAACACCGAGAGGCCGCCCTGGTACCACGCCTGCGCCATGATGTCGCGGCCGGGCACCGGGATCAGCGAGCCGTTGTGCGCCACGCAGTTCTCGGTCGACGTCTGCGGCGCAGGCAGCTTGTAGTAGCCGTCGAAGTCGAGCTTCTGCTGGTCGATCGTGAAGATCGCGTCGGCGCCCCAGTGCGGATCGTCCGTCGCGCGGCAGCGCGGCTGCGTGCCGCCGCCCCATTCGTCGGAGAAGAGCACCTTGCTGCCGTCATTGCTGAACGTGGCCGAGTGCCAGAACGAGAAGTTCGTATCGGACGCCGCGTAGAGGCGCCTGGGGTGCGCGGGATCGTGAATGTCGAGCAGCACGCCGTAGCCCGCGCACGCGCCACCGGCGAGTCCGATCGACGGATAGACCGTGATGTCGTGGCACTGCACGGGCCCCGTCGCCGGCCGCACCGGGCGTGCGGCGGGCGCGGGACGGCCGGCGGCCGCTGCGGCGGCCTCGCGTTCCGCCCGGAGCTTTGCGGCCGCCGCGACATCGGCCGGCGTCTCGCCGTGGTGCTCGGCCGGCCCGAGGTTCGCCAGGATGTCCGGCTTGCTGATCACGTGCGCCTGCTCGGGATGCGCGAGGGGCACCTGGATCACCTCGATGCGGAACAACTCGCTGTTGGGATCCTCCTGCGGTGTCGCGCCCGAGCAGCCGGCGAGCTCCGCGGCCGGGCGCACCGGCGCCGACCCCGACACGTAGATGTAGACGTCGTTCGGGTCGTTCGGATCGGTCACCACCGTGTGCGTGTGCGAGCCGCGGCACGTCTGCACGTTGGCGATGTACTTCGGGTGCGTGATGTCGCTGATGTCGAAGATGCGGATGCCGCGCAGCCGCTCCGGGCTCACCGTGCCGGTCACGCCCTCGATGCCGCAGTCGAGGCGGCCGCCGAGCTCTTCACCAGATACGAATAACAGATTTCTATAGACCGACACGTCGCTCTGCGAGCCGCGGCAGACGTAGGCGTCGGCCACCGTGGGATGCTCCGGGTTGGCGATGTCCCAGACGGTGTAGCCGCTGAAGTTGCCCTGGATCGCGTAGTGGCCCGTGAACGTGAGGTCCGAGTTGGCGAGCGACAGGCCGGCGGGGGACTTGGGCAGGAACGCCGGCGCGGGTTTGTTCTCGGAAACCTTCTTCAGGTTCCAGATCGCCTCACCGGCGTTCCACCAGCCCGCACTCAGCCCCACGCGGGCATCGCTGGACGAGGCCTGTTGAACAGTGGGCGTGGGCGCCGCCGTCGCGGCCGCGTGCGACGAGGCGCATCCCGCGGCCGACAGCACGCCCATCGCGACGGCGATGGACGAAAAACCGGTTCTCATGGTCGGGTCCCTTGGTGTGAGGAAGCATCGTATGCGGCGAGCATCTTCCGCATACGGTCGATCTCGACGCTCTGGTCCGCGTTGACGTCGGACACGAACCGGAACGCATCCTGATCCTGCGCCGCGCCGGGCACGGCGAGCAGGTGCTGCACCATCTCGATTGCGCCGGTGTGGTGCTGGATCATGAACGTGAGAAACAGCCGATCGAATTCGGCGCCCCGCGCCGCGTCGAGCTGTTTCATCTGCTCCGGCGTGAGCATGCCCGGCATCAGCGTATCGCCGCTCATGCCCGGCATGCCGCTCATGCCGCTCATGTCCGTCATGTCGCTCGCGCCGTGGGCGAGTGGATCGGGCGCGGGCTGGTGCCGGTCGCGAAGCCAGCGCTGCATGAACGCGATCTCGTCGCGCTGCGCCACGCTGATCCGGCCGGCGAGCGTCTGCACGGCGGAGCTCGCGCCGTGCGTCGGCGCCCAGGCCGCCATCGTCACCGCCTGCGCATGGTGATGAATCATCCCCTGCATGAATGCCACGTCCGCTGGCGTGAAGGGCGACGCGTGTTCGTCGGCCATCTGCGCCGGCGTGAGGGGCGCGCCGGATGGCGCCGCGCCGCTCTGCCGCGTCGCGGCGGAGCATGCCGCCGCGGCGATCACGCACAGACACATGACTGGCCGACGTGCCGTCACAATGTGCATCGAGGTCTCCTGCGGGTTGCCGTTCCCAACGTATCGCGCGGTTCGCGCGACGGTAAGCGACCGTTGAAATGCGGGCGAGCGTGGGCCATGATTTCAGGACCTCCTATCCCCGCCGGCCATCATCATGAAACCATACGCTCTTGTCCTCGCTCTCGCGTGCGCCGTCAGCGCGGCCGCTCAAGCCCCGCAGACCGACGTGGCGCGATGGAAAGCGGAGGCGAATCGCGTCACGATCGTCCGCGACGACTGGGGCATCGCCCACGTACGCGGCCACACCGATGCGGACGCCGTGTTCGGAATGATCTACGCGCAAGCCGAAGACGACTTCAACCGTGTTGAGAATAATTATCTCCTCTCCCTGGGCCGCCTCGCGCAGGCCGAGGGCGAGAAGGAGATCTGGCGGGACCTCCGTCAGCAGCTCTTCATCAACCCGGATACGCTGAAGAAGCTCTACGGCCAGAGCCCCGCGTGGCTCAAGGCGCTGATGAACTCGTGGGCCGACGGGCTCAACTATTACCTCTACACGCACCCCGACGTGAAGCCGCGCGTCATCACGCGTTTCGAGCCGTGGATGGCGCTCTCGTTCACCGAAGGGAGCATCGGCGGCGACATCGAGCGCGTGAACCTCGGCCAGCTCGCCGCGTTCTATGGAAAGCCCGGTGACGCGAGCGCCACGTCCGGTGAGAACGAGAGCATGGGCGACGGCTGGGACTACCACGAGCCCACCGGGTCGAACGGGATCGCGATCGCGCCGAAGAACACGCTCGACCACCACGCGATTCTCTGGATCAATCCGCACACGTCGTTCTATTTCCGTTCCGAGCTCCAGATGACGAGCGACGAGGGGCTGGACGCGTACGGCGCGGTGACGTGGGGACAGATCTTCATCTATCAGGGCTTCAACCCGTACGCCGGCTGGATGCACACGTCGAGCGGCGTCGACAACATCGACGAGTTCCTCGAGACCGTGAGCAAGAGCGGCAACGGCTACGAGTACCTCCACGGTGGCAAGCATTTCCCGATGGTGCGCACGACGGTGACCATTCCGTACAAGACCGACAACGGCATGGCCAAGCGCACGTTCACTGTCTACCACACGCAGCACGGCCCCGTCGTCCGCAGCCAGGGCGACAAGTGGGTCACCGTGAGCCTGATGAACAGCCCGATCAACGCGCTCATCCAGTCGTACAGCCGCACCAAGGCGAAGAGCCTCGCCGAGTGGGAGAAGATCATGGAGTTGCATACCAACTCCTCGAACAACACGCTGTTCGCCGATAAGCAGGGCAACATCGCGTACTTCCACTCGAACTACATTCCGCGGCGCGACACGAGCTTCGATTGGACGCGGCCGGTGGACGGCAGCGATCCGCGCACCGATTACCACGGCGTGCTGGCGATCAACCAGACGCCGAACTCGATCAATCCGGCGAGCGGGTTCGTGTACAACGTGAACAACTGGCCGTGGTCGGCCGCGGGCCCCGACAGCCCGAAGCAGGCGAATTTCCCCAAGTACGTGGAGACCGGCCGCGAGGAATCGCCGCGCGGCTACCATGCGCTGCGCCTGCTCGAGGGCAAGCACGACTTCACGCAGTCGTCCGTGATCACCGCGGCGTTCGACAGCTACCTGCCGTACTTCGCCACGACGATCCCGGCGCTCCTCAAGGCCTACGACGCGTTGCCTGCCGGCGACTCGCTCAAGACAAAGGTCGCCGAGCAGATCGCGCTGCTGCGGAAGTGGGACTACCGCTGGTCGGCGAGCTCGATCCCGACTTCGCTCGCCGTGTTCTGGGGTGAGGACGTCGAGCGCCGCGTCGGCGGCCGTGGGCGGGGGCGCGGCGGCGCGCGCGCCAACTATCTCAGCGCCGAGGACTACATCGCGTCCGGCAACGCGCCCGCCGAAGAGCTCGTCGCATCGCTCGCCGCCGCGTCCGATCGGCTCGCGGCGGATTTCGGCACGTGGCGCACGGCGTGGGGCGACATCAATCGCTTCCAGCGCCTCGACGACGAGATCGACTCGCACTTCGACGACAGCAAGCCGAGCATCCCCGTGCCGTTCACGTCCTCACGCTGGGGCTCGCTCGCGTCGTTCGGCGCGCGCCCGTACCCGAATACCAAGAAGTGGTATGGCACGAGCGGCAACAGCTTCCTCGCGGCGGTGGAGTTCGGCGACAGCGTTCGCGCTCGCGCCGTGACGGCCGGCGGGGAGAGCGGCCATCCCGACTCAAAGCACTTCCAGGACGAGGCGAGCCGCTACGCGTCGGGCGACCTGCGTGTGGTGTACTTCTATCCGTCGCAGCTCGAGGGACACACCGAGCGCACGTACCACCCCGGGCAGTGAGTCGCCGCGGAAACTAAAGCCGGGAACTACAATCCAGCGGAAAACGGCCGAGTGAACTGAAGAGGCAAGGCGGTTGCTTCGTTTCCTTATGCCGTTCTCCGCTCGATTGTAGTCACCCGCTGTTTCCCCACGCCCGACGCGGCACTTCGCCGACTGACTCTGCGGCGGGGACCGAGCATCGAGCAGCATGACCGTTCGATGCGACTGTACCGGGCATCACCCGCGCCGCCGGATCGTCCTCACCGGCGGGCCCGGAGCAGGGAAGACCGCCGTGCTTCAGCTCCTGAAGCACGCACTCTGTGAGCACGTGCTCATCCTGCCCGAATCCGCCGGCATGCTGTTCAGCGGCGGATTCCCGCGCGACGGCGATCTCGAAGTGCGCCGCGCCGGGCAGCGCGCGATCTTCTACGTGCAGCGCGAGCTCGAGACCGCGGCCGACGCCGCGCACCCCGCGCTCGTGATCTGCGATCGCGGCATGATCGACGGCTACGCCTACTGGCCCGGACCGGAGGCGTTCTGGAACGCCCTCGGCGTGGAACGCGAGGAGCTGTTCGCGCGCTATGCGGCCGTCATCCACCTGCGCACGCCAGGCCCCGAGCACGGGTACAACGAGACCGCCGTTCGCGTGGAATCGGCGCACGTCGCCGCCGAGATCGATCAGAAGCTGCTCGAGGCCTGGGCGGGGCACCCGCACCGCTACGTCGTCGAGTCCTGTGACAACTTCCTCGACAAGGCCGCGAAGGCGGTGGAGATCATTCGCGCGCAGGTGCCGTCGTGCTGCCGCGTGGCCGCGGTGCACCTCACGCCCGGTCAGCACGCGCACGCCGCCGCGATGCGCTAATTTCCCGGCGACACCCGCAGGGACCGCATGCACTCACTCGCACGGCTGTACATCAAGACGGCGATCCTCTACCTGATGCTCGGCCTCGGGATCGGAGGCTGGGCGCTGATCCGCCGTGAGCTCGGGGCCTACCCGAGCACGTACGTGATCAGCGCGCACACGCACGCGATCCTCGTCGGGTTCGTCATGCTGATGATCCTCGGCGTCGCGCTCTGGATGTTCCCGCGCCCCGCCGCCGAGGACGAGCGCTACTCGCCGATGCTCGCCACCGCGGCGTACTGGCTCGTCACCGTCGGGACGGGCGTGCGCACGCTCGGCGAGCTCGCGCGCACGGAGACCGCGGCCCTCTGGCTCCGCTGGACGATCATCGTCGCCGGCCTGCTCCAGATTGCCGGGCTCGCCGTGTTCTTCTACACCATGTGGTCGCGCATCCGCCCGTCCGGCAGCCGCGCGCGCGAGAAAGCGGGCGAGCGCTTCTAGTCGGCGCGCATTCGCGGCGCGTCGCCGCAGAACGCGTGCGTCGCCTCCACGGCCTCGCTGCGCTCGAGCAGCGTCGTCGCCGCGGCGGGCGCCCGCTGCTGCGCGAGCGCGGTGAGGCGTGCGAGATATTCCATCATCTCGCTGCTTGAGAGCCCGCCCACCCCGTCACGCCACAGCGTGACGGACTTCCAGCCGCCGCGCCACGTGCGATGCGAGAGAATCTTCACCTGCTCGTGCTCATCGAGCACGAGCACGCCGTGCATGCGCTCGATCGCGGGCGTGCGCGCCTCGGCGAGATGCTCGTCGACGAGCGACCAGTGCTCGATGCGCCCCTGGCGCGTCGGCAGCCGCTGCGGCGGAATGGTGGCGAGCCCGAGCACGTGGCGCATCGTGAGGATGCCGGAGGCGAGCGCGGCGATCCGCGTCTCCTCGGCGGCCGTGAGCTCGAGCGAATAACGATTGATCTGCCGGCAGCGCTCGACCAGATCGGCGAGCGCCCGCGGCGTCGGCGCGTAAACGGGATGCTGCATCTACTGAAGGCTGCGGATTCATCGATCGAAAGCGAGCGCGGCCGCGCGGTGCTCGACCGCCGACTCGCTGATATACACGCGAAGACGTCATCGGTCCCGATGACGTCGTGAACCCGTGCACAGAGGGGGCCGCGCGCCGATCGCGCGGTGCGCTGCATCACGCGCGTGCCGCCGAGCTCGTCTCAGTGCTGCAGCGTCACGGGAATGGGCGGCGTGGTGTCGCTCGCGAAGAACCCGCGCACGCCGTACGCGCCGGCGGCGAGGAACGTCAGGTCGGGCAGGTGCACGTCGAACATCTGCTGGTGCGTCTCGCCGGGCAGGAATCCGACGCGGCCGCCCGAGATCGGTTCCAGTCCCAGCGTCACGCCGCCGATCGTGATGCCGACGCCGCTCGGCACGTCGACCCAGACGCTGCTCGCCAGCGGATTGCGCTCCCGCACCAGCACCGTGATCCACCCATCGTACTTCGACTGGTCGGCCTGCGCGGGATCGATCGTCACGTCGATTGCCATCTTTGACGCGTCGACGGTGGTCGCGTTCAGACTCGGCGTCGGCACCGGTCCGCGTTCGGTGAGGCACGCGCCGGCGCAGTGCACGATCCCGCCGCACTTCTGCACGAAATACTCGGGCGGGTGTCCGTCGCCCGCCGTCCTGCCGATCAGCGCGTGCAGCATCTCGTGCCGAACGAGCTGGCCGTCGTAGATCCGGTACTGGCCGACGACGATGCGGTTCCCATCGCGGAACCAGTAGCCGTTCGCCGAGTCGCCGTTCGTGCGCACGATCGACTGGCCGGGATCCTGATAGAAGCGCACCGCGTTGAAGTCGCCTGTGGTCCCGGCGCAGCGCTCGACCGCATTCCACCAGAGTTGGTAGACGGCGGGCGGTTGCATCTGCACAGCCTCGGCGGGGAACGCGGGCCCGGTGGGTGCGCTGCACGCGGCGGGCGCGAACGCGAGGAACGGCAGCGCGCGGAATGCGCGCGTCGTGCGGCGGAGACGACGGCAGTAGGTCAACACGATGGCGGCGGAACCTCGTTCGTTGCGGTGGCAGGCCTTTCTGCAACGACACGTCAGGAAGTGCACCATCCTAACGTCGGTACAACTCCCCGCAAGAATTCCGGGTTTCGCTGACAGTCGTTCTCCGACACGATCGCGCGGAACATCCCGCACGCAATGCGGCGGAGCGCCGATCCTCCCGCACCGCGTGCCGCGCGAAATTCACTGGCGCCGAAACCGAGAGGCCGGACATGCTTCCCAATCCGTTGCATCCAGCGGTCGTGCACTTTCCGATCGTGCTCATGTTTCTCGTGCCGGTTGCCGCGATCGGCGCGCTGTGGATGATTCGTCGCGGCGCGCATCCCGCGAAGGCGTGGGCGTTCGCCGTCGCCGCGTGCGGCGCGCTCACGCTCAGCGCCTGGGCCGCCGTCGAAACCGGCGAGGATCAGGGCGAGCGAATCGAGAACGTGGTCGGCGAGCGCCCGATCGACTCGCACAAGGACTCCGCGAAGCTCTTCTTCGCCATGTCCGGCGTGCTGCTCGTCGTCACCGCCGGCGGATTGCTGCGTGGCGAAGCGGGGCGCGCGGCACGCGTCGTCTCGACGCTCGGCGCGCTCGGGCTGCTCGGCGCCGGGTACCAGGTCGGCCACTCCGGCGGCGCGCTCGTGTACGGCGAGAATGGGCTCGCCGGCGGCCCCACGACGTTCGAGTCGGGCGGTGAGGAAGAGCTCACCTCGACCAAGCCCGGCACGATGCCGTCGGACGCCGAGCTGTCACGCCCGATCGCGACCGCGGAGCTCGCGCTGTTCGCGCGTCTGCCGCAGACGATGGCCGCGCCCGAGGCCGCGCCGACCGCGGCGCAGATCGCGCTCGGCCGCCGGCTCTATTATGAAACACTGCTCTCGCGCAGCCATGCGATGTCGTGCAACTCGTGCCACCCGCTGAACGCGTACGGTGCCGACGGGCGCTCGGTGAGCCTCGGCGATCGCGGTCAGCCGGGCGGTCGCAACGCGCCCACCGTGTACAACGCGGCGGGTGCGGTCGCGCAGTTCTGGGACGGCCGTGCGCCCACCGTGGAAGCGCAGGCGAAGGGGCCGATCCTTAACCCGGCCGAGATGGGAATGCCGGATTCGGCGTCCGTGCTCGCGCACATCGAAAGCATCCCCTCGTATGTCGCTGATTTCTCCGCGGCGTTCCCGAACGATCGTACTCCGATCACGTACGACAACGTGGGGCGTGCGATCGGCGCGTTCGAGCGCGGTCTCGTGACGCCCGCGCGGTGGGACCGCTTCCTCGGCGGCGACGAATTGGCATTGAACGTGGATGAGCGCCACGGCTTCACCACGTTCGTGCGCGTCGGATGCGTGAGCTGTCACAACGGCGCCTACGTGGGCGGGAACAGCTATCAGAAGCTTGGACGCGTGTCGCCGTGGCCCGCGCTCGCGGACAGCGGGCGGTTCAACGTCACGCATGCGCCCGCCGACGTCCACGTGTTCAAGGTGGCCGCGCTCCGCAACGTGGAGAAGACCGCGCCGTACCTGCACGACGGGTCGATCTCGTCACTGCCGACCATGATCCGCATGATGGGGCAGCACCAGCTCGGCGTCACGCTCACCGAATCACAGGTGCGCGACATCCGCTCGTGGCTGCAGTCGCTCACG
>DASZUN010000053.1:0-5048 GCA_035547615.1 Gemmatimonadaceae bacterium
CATGTCGTTGCCGCGGCCGCGCACGTAACCGAGCGCGTCGACGACGTCCTGCGGATCTTCATAGAAGTCCGAGATCAGCAGCACGAGGCTCCGGCGGCGCAACGTCTCGGAGAGCTTCTGGAGCGGCGGCAGGAGCCGCGACTTCGCGGCGACCGCACGCGCATCCCGCGCGCGATGCTCGATGCGGTCGAGCGCGTGCAGGATCTGCTGGAGATGCTTGGCCGACGGCGGCACGTAGTCGACCACGTCGTTGTCGATCGTCGCCAGGCCGACGCGATCGCGCTGCGTGTTCGAGAAGTACGCGAGGCACGCGGCGAGATAGCAGCCGTACGAGAGCTTCGAGACGCGCCCCTCCTCCGGGCTCGCGCCGTAGCGCATCGACGGCGACACGTCGAGGAGGATCAGGAAGTTCGTGTTCGTTTCCGCCTCGAACTCCTTCACGAAGTAGCGATCCGTGCGTGCCCAGAGCCGCCAGTCGATGCGCCGGATGTCGTCGCCCGGCATGTACGCGCGATGCTCGGCGAAGTCCGTGGACGCGCCGAGATGCGGCGAGCGGTGCAGCCCGCTGATGAAACCCTCGACGACCGTCTTGGCGAGCAACTCGAGATTCCCGATCCGCGCGAGAACCGACGGATCGAGGAACGAGGTGGTCGGGGCGAGCGGCGTCGCCGTCACCGCATCCCGCTCGCCGGCACGGGCACCACCTTCACGAGCTTGTCGATGATCTCGTCGGTCGTAATCCGTTCCGATTCGGCGTGGAAGTTCGTGAGCACGCGATGCCGCAGCACCGGCTTGGCCAGCGCGCGGATGTCCTCGAAGCTCACGTTGTAGCGGCCGTCCATGAGCGCGCGCGCTTTGCCGCCGAGGATGAGCTGCTGCGGCGCGCGCGTACTCGCGCCGTAGGACACCCACTGCGTGATGAAGTCGGGCGCGTTCGGACCCGGGCGGCTCATGCGCGCCATGTTCACCGCGTAGCGGGCCACCGGCTCGGCGATCGGCACGCGGCGCACGAGCTGCTGGAACGCGGTGATGTCCGCGCCGCTGACGGCATGCTGAAAGCGGTGCGACTGCACCGACGTGGTCTGCGTGGCGACCCGCACTTCCTGATCTTCCGGCAGGTACTCCATGACGATGTTGAACATGAACCGATCGAGCTGCGCTTCGGGCAGCGGGTACGTGCCCTCGAGCTCGATCGGGTTCTGCGTGGCAAAGACGTGGAACGGCTCCTCGAGCGTGTACGTCTTGCCCTGCACCGTCACGCGATGCTCCTGCATCGCCTCGAGCAGCGCCGACTGCGTCTTGGGCGGCGTGCGGTTGATCTCGTCGGCGAGGACGATGTTCGCGAAGATCGGGCCCGGCGTGAACACCATGCGGCGGCGCCCCGTGTCGGGGTCGTCCTGGATGATGTCCGTGCCGGTGATGTCGCTCGGCATCAGATCCGGCGTGAACTGGATGCGCGAGAACTTGAGATCGAGCACCTGCGCGACGGTGTTGATGAGCAGCGTCTTGGCGAGGCCGGGCACGCCGACGATGAGGCTGTTGCCGCCGGTGAACAGCGACAGCAGCACCAGCTCGATCACCTGTTCCTGACCGACGATGAGCTTGCGCAGCTCGGCGATGATCTGGTCGTGTCCGGCCTTGAGTCGGTCCGCGAGCGCCAGATCGTCGCTGGAGTCGAGCGAGGGAGTCGAGATGGTGGTCGCCATGGGTGGGGGAGGGTGAGTCAGTGGGTCAACGCGTAGATGATGTAGTTCACGCCCAGCTTGTACGTCTCGTTCGACGACGCGATCGGAATGAATCCGGAGGCCGACCACTGCCACGACTCGCCGATGTCGTCGTCGACGTTCGCGATCACGATCAGCCGCTTCTTCGGATCGTTGTCCTCGTAGATCCCCCAGTACGACGGCGGCCGCGTGCCGTACGCCGAGGTGCTGTTGACGGCCTTCTGCAGATCGACGTCGAAGAAGGAATGGAAGATCGGCTCGGTGCCGTTCAGCTCGACCCACCGGGCCGTGGGCAGCACCTGCGTGAAGATCTGTCGCAGGTTGGTCCAGTCGTACTGCCCGCGCCACCCTTCGCGGAAGTCGTCGAAGATCATGAAGCCGCCCTTCAGCAGATATGCGCGCAGGCCGGCGAGCTCCTTCGCGTTCGGGTGCCAGCCGCCGGGCTCCGACATGTAGCTCACCGGATACCTGAAGAGCGCCGGGTCGTCGAGCGCGACGAGCGCGCTGCCGACGATCGGCCCCGCTTCCACGAACGGATGCACGCCGGTGACGTCGCGCAGAATCTTGTCGAAGTTCTCCTCGGCGTCCGGATAGTCGTGCGACCAGCCGGGCCCCTCGCGGCCCGCGAAGTGGTCGTAGCCCCGATAGCGGATGCGCGCGAACGTGAATCGGCCGTCGTACACGGGATTGCCGTGGAAATCGGGCGGCTGATACATGTCGTCCGGACCGCCGAAGTACTGGTTGTAGAGGCCGCCGCCGCGGCGCTGCGCCGCCGCCGTCGACCACGCCGAGGCGGCGAGCGCCAGCGCGAGCGCGTATCTGAGAATCCTCATGGCTTGCCTCCCCCCGCCTGCTTGACGCGCGCGTCGTACAGGGTGAGCAGCAGCGTCTGGGCCTTCTCGTAGTTCGGCGCGACCTCGAGCGATCGGAGCACGGTCGTGCGGGCGCTCGTGTCGTCGCCTGCTTCGTGTTCGGCCTGCGCGAGCTGATACAGCGCGTCGGCGCGGTCCACCGGTCCCAGCGCGACGACCGCCTGGCGCTCGCGCACGGCACGCTGCGTCTCGCCCGCGGCGCGCGACAACTCGGCGAGCCGCTGGTGCATGGCGATGTCGAACGGGTTGATGAAGATCGCCCGGTCCATGGCGTTCGCGGCGGCCGCGGTGTCGCCCAGTTGCAGGCGGAGATCCGCCAGCTTCATCAAGCCGGCGTAGTTCGTCTCGGTGAGCGACATCCACTTGTCGATCACGTCGGCTTCCTTCTTCCTGTCGCCCGTTTTCTCATAGGCCTTGGCGAGCAACGCGTATGGGCTGTCGTCGCCGCCGTACTCCGGGAACAGCGTGCGGGCGCGCTCGAGCATCGGGATGGCGAGATCCAGCTGATCTCGCATCAGCAGCGCGCCGCCGGCAACGAGCTGCGTACCGAAGTCGTTCGGCGCCTTCGCCGCGAGTGCCTGCAATTCCGCGGTTCCCTGCTCGGCGCTGATCTTCGGCGGCTCGGGCGTGATGGATGGGAGCACCCCGGCGAAGCGCGTGCGCAGATACGCATCGAATTTCCTGTCGAACGACGCGAGGTCGGTGTGCAGGACGCGGTCGAAGACCTGATTCGTCATCAGGCCGTCCTTGTACGCGCGGAGCATTGCGAGCAGCGCGGGCTCCCCGTAGTCGCGCGCGATCAGCTCGCACACGAGCGACGCCTCGTAATACGAGAACTGCACCTGCGCCGGATACGCGGGATGCATGAACCCGTCGTTCATGCGACTCACCGGCACGAGCTTGTCCGCCTTGAATGCCGAGAGAAAATCGGGCGTGACGTTGAAGCCCCAGCCGGGCGCGAGGCCGTGGTGCTCCTCGTAGACGGACAGTCCCTCGGAGAACCAGCGCGGCACGCGATTGTTCGTCAGACCGAGCGTGAACGTGTGCGCAAGCTCGTGCCAGACCGTGGAACCCCAGTTGAACGGTCCCGCGTCCTTGGCCGCGGGCGAATCGAACGCCAGCGTGGTGCCGAAGCTCACGCCGAGCGCACCCAGACCGGCGAGTCCCACCGTGCGGACCGAGAAGTCGGCGTGGCTCCGATACACCTCGATCCGAATCGGCGGCGGCGGGACGTAGGCGTACTCCTTCGTGTACTTCGCGTACGCGCGCTCCGCGAGCTCCTTCAGATATATGGAAAGGACCGGCGCCTCGTCCTTCTCGATCATGAACTGGAAGTGCTCGCTCGGGATGACGTCGTAGTTCTTGTACGTGTCGAGCAAATCGAGCGTGTTCTTGACCCACACGTTGTATGGATCGCCCTTGAACGCCGTGTCCAGGCTCGCCTTGCCCTGGTCGATCCTGCCGAGCCGGAGCTGGTTCATCCCGAGCAGGCTCCATGCGCGCCAGTTCGCGGCGTCGAGCGCGACGCCCCGCTGGGCGAAATCGGCTGCTTCCTTATACAGGCGCACTTCGCCCGTGAGCTCGGCGAGCGTCGCGTAGAAATCCGCATCCGAGGGGTTCACTGCGAGCGCGCGCCGTTTCGCGGCCTCGAAGCCGGTGTCGTCGTGCGACAGATACTTGATCGCCGCCGCGACGGCGAGCGCACGCCGCGCCGCGGGATTCACGGCCAGCGCGCGATCGACGTCCTTCTGCGCGCCCGCATAATCCTCGAGCGACAGCAACATCTCGGCGTGCAGCGTCCGCGCGTCGACGTAATCCGGATTCACCTCGAGCGCCGCGCGGAGCAGCGAGTCGCCGCCGGCCTGCCCGTCCGCCTCGCGGCGTTCCGCGGCGCCGAGCAGAGCGCGCGGATCGCGCGGGTTATCCTGCAGCGCGTCCTCGAACGTCCGCTCGGCGTCCTCGAAATTGTATTTCCGGAGGAACAGCTCGCCGAGGCGGTCCTTCGCGTCGTCGTTCGTCGGATCGGCGGCGACAGCCTTGTCGAATGCCTTGAGCGCGTCCTTGAACAGCTCCGGATCCTTCGCGCCGAGGTACTCGACGGCGGTTGCCACGTCCGCGAGCTCCGCGCTCGTGAGATTGTCGCCGGCGGACGCATTGTAGACGTCGATGAACCGGTCGAACTCCTGCATCGCGGCGTCGCGCTCGCCCCGATCGTAGTGCAGCTCGGCGAGATGCAGGGCGGCGGTGAGGCTGTCGCTGGCGTGCTCGGCGCGCGCGCGCACGAACGCGCTCTCGGCGGCAGCGCGCCGACCGCGGGTCATGAGCACCTCGCCCAGCGTGTTCCACAGCTCCTTGCCCTGCGGCGTGGCGGCCGCGCGGCGGGCGACGCGTTCGGCGTCATCGTACTTCCCGACCGTGGCGTACGTGCGCGCGAGGTCGCGCTGCGCGTCGA
>DASZUN010000054.1:0-47562 GCA_035547615.1 Gemmatimonadaceae bacterium
CGAGCCGCAGCTGCGTGCCCCACGGGTCGCGCGCGGCGACGCCCGCCGGTTCCCGTTTCACTGTGTGCCCCGCCTGCTCGAGACTGGCGGCCGCTGCCGCGAGGCTCGCCTCGTCCGGCAGCACGATCTCCCACTCGATGAGCCGCGCGTCGTCGTCGGTCGCGAGCGGCGCACCCGTGGCCCACGTGTTGGTCCCGAGATGGTGGTGGTAGCCGCCCGCCGACAGGAACAGCGCGCCCGGGTAGTTCCATACCACCTTGTCGAAGCCAAGCGCGGCGTGGTAGAACGCCGCCGCCTCGTCGACGTCGCGCACGTAGAGATGCACGTGACCGATCCGCGTGCCGCGCGGCGCACCGGTCCACGGCGCGTCGCCCGCCGACGCGACCAGGTCGCGCACGTCGAGCGGCGCGGTGGTCATCGCGAGCTGCCGATCCTCGAATCGCCACGCGCTGCGCGGCCGATCAGCGTAGACCTCGATGCCGAGGCCATCGGGATCGGTCAGATACACGGCCTCGCTCACGAAGTGGTCGGACATGCCGGCGTGCGCGCCGATCTCGGCGAGGTGTCGCACGAAGCGCCCGAGCGACGCGCGGTCAGGCAGCAGGATGGCGAAGTGATAGAGCCCGATCCGGCCGCGCCGCGGCACGGCGTTCACGCCCGCCTTCTCGTGGAGCTCGACGATCACCGTGTCGTCGTCGTGCGGCGCCAGCCAGGCCCGCTCCGCCTCGCGGCGGAGCACGCGCAGTCCGATGACGGTTTCATAATAGGCGATCGATCGCTCGAGATCGGCCACCTGCAGGCGGACGCGTCCGATGTGCGTCCCCGCCGGCAGGCGAAAGCCGGGCGGCGTGATGCCATAGGGCAGGTCCACGGTCGTGTTGCTGGTCATCGTTCCTCCGGGTCTGTGTATCTCAGCGCGTCACGCCGCGAGGCGATGGACGCTCCCCTGCTGCGCGTCGATCACGACGGGTTCGGGGAACGGCGTGGTGGGCATCGCATGCTCGCGGGCGGTGTTCGTGTCGTGCGTATCAGTGTGATAACACGTTTCTGGTCGGGCGATCACGCGCCATCGCGCGCCAGCGCCAGCAGTTCGATGAGCGACTTCAGCTGCGCCCGCGTCAGGTGGCCCAGCCGCTTCTCGTGGCGCGCGACCGCGCCGTCGAGCGACCGCAGGAGGGCGAGCCCGCGGGGCGTGATCCGGGTGGAGACGAGTCGCCGATCGGCGGTGTCGCGCTCGCGCTCGATCCAGCCGGCGTCCTCCATCCGATCGAGCAGCCGCGTGACGTCCGGCACCTGGGCGACGAGCCGGTCGCGGATCTCGTTCCGGCAGAGGCCCGTGCGGCCGGCGCCGCGGAGGATCCGCAGCACGTTGTACTGCGTCGGCGTGATGTCGTGCGGCTTGAGCGTGTCGGCGAACGCGTGCGAGAGCACCGCCGCCGTGCGCTCGATGCTCAGAAAGGCTTCCTGCTCGAGGCTGGCGAACGGCTTCTGCTGCTTGATCTCATCCCGGAGCGACGGTGCCATGTCCGGATATTAGGTGTTGTAACACCCATTGTCAAGACACCGACCAGCGGCGCGCGCCTCAGCCGTGGGCGCGCAGGAACTGCAGGAAGAGCGAATCGGTCCGCGCGGCCTGCTCGAGGATCGGCAGGTGCGCGGCGCCGTCGATCCCATGAAACTCGGCCGCCGGAATCGCGGCGCGAACGCCCGCGCTGCGCGCGAACGGCACCGTGTGGTCCGACGTCCCCCAGAGCAGCATCACCGGCATGCCGCCCGCCGCGACGGTGCGATACACGGAATCCATCGGCAGCCCCGCCTCGGCCCGGCGCGTGGAGAGGAGCGCGTGGCCGAAGCCCTTGAAGCGCATCTGCGGGCGGTAGCGGTCGGCCCAGTCGGGAAAGCGCTCGGGATGCAGAAAGTCGGAGGCCTGCCCTTCCGCCATCGTCGGGACCGTGAGCGTCTGCCAGAGATACGAACCGATCAGCGGATACGACGCCATGCCGAGCGTACGCGGGCTCGTGCCGGCGACCGGATCGACGAGCACGAGCGAGCGGACGCGCGCCGGATGGCGACCGGCAAAGGTCGCGGTGACCCACCCGCCCATCGAGACGCCGGCGAGATCGATCGGGCCGCTGACGCGCAGCGAATCGAGCAACTCGCCGAGCTGGCGGTCGTAGAGATCCGCGGTGTACTCGACGTCGGGACGATCGGACCAGCCGCGCCCGTACTCGTCGTACCGCACGACGCGGAAGCCCGCGCGCGCGAGGAACGACGCCGTGGAGTCCCAGATGTACGCCGGCACCGAGAAGCCGTGCACGAGCACGATCGTGCGTCCGTCGTCGGGGCCGTCCACGACGTAGTGCGTGACGCCGTCGTGCAGCGCAACGAACTTGCCGGGCGCCGCGGCGCGCGCGGCCGCATCGAGCGTTTGCCGCTCGGGGTTCCGTACGACGTAGAAGCACCACGCCGCGGCGACGATCGCGACGACGACAACGGCAAGGATGGTCCTGCGTTTCGTCATCGTTGCGACGCCTCGAGTCAGGTGCCCGGTTCGGGCAGCGTGAGTCCGCGTTCGGCGACCAGCGGTTCGATCCTCGGCTCGCGACCGCGGAACGCGCGATAGAGCTCCGCCGGATCGGCGGTGCCGCCGCGCGCGAGGATCATCTGTCGGAAGCGATCCCCGTTCGCGCGCGTCATGCCGCCCTGTTCCAGGAACCAGGCGTACGCGTCGTGGTCGAGCACCTCGGCCCAAAGGTACGCGTAATAGCCGGCGTCGTAACCCCCGTCCCAGATGTGCGCGAAGTACGGGGTGTGATAGCGCGGCGGCACCTCGCGCAGGAGCATGCCGCGCCGGCGCAGCGCGTCGTCCTCGAACGCGGCGACGTCGTCCGGCGGCGGACCGGCGGGCAGCGAATGCCACGCCATGTCGATCATCGCCGCGGCGATGTACTCGCTGAGCGCGTAGCCCTGGTTGAACGTGCGCGCACGCCTGATGCGCTCGTACAGCTCGGGCGGCATGGGCTCGCCGGTCTGATAGTGTCGCGCATAGTTCGCGAAGACCGTCGGCTCGATCGCCCAGTGCTCGTTGAACTGCGACGGAAACTCCACGAAGTCGCGCGGCACCGCGGTGCCGGAGAGCATCGGGAACTCGACGTCGGAGAGCATGCCGTGCAGCGTGTGTCCGAACTCGTGAAAGAGCGTCGTCACGTCGTCGAACGTGAGCAGCACCGGCTGGCCCGCCGCGGGTTTGTTGAAGTTGCACGCGTTGTACACGACGGCGCGCTCGCCGAGGAGCCGCGACTGGTCGACGAAGCTGTCCATCCACGCGCCGCCGCTCTTGTTGTCGCGCTTGTAGAAGTCGGCGTAGAAGAGCGCGAGCGGCGAGCCGTCGGCGTCGAACACCTCGTACACCTGGACGTCGGGGTGATAGACCGGGATGTCGTGCCGCGGCTCGAACCGGATGCCGTAGAGCCGGGACGCGGCGAAGAAGACGCCGTCGCGCACGACGCGCTCGAGCGAGAAGTACGGCTTCAGCTGCGACTCGTCGAGGTCGTACTCGGCGCGGCGCACGCGCTCGGCGTAGTGCTGCCAGTCCCACGGCTCGAGGGCGAAGCGCGGGCCGTCGGCGTCGATGATGGCCTGCATCCGCGCGGCCTCGCGCTTCGCCTTCGCGACCGCGGGCGCGCCGAGCTGGGTGAGCAGGGCCATCGCCGCTTGCGGCGACTTGGCCATCTGGTCGTCGAGCGCGTACGCGGCGGCGTTCTCGTAGCCGAGGAGGCGCGCGCGTTCGGCGCGCAGCTCGGCGAGCCGCGTGATGATGGCCCGCGTGTCGTTCGCGTCCCCGCGCTCGGCGCGCGTTTCCGCGGCGCGGAACACGCGCTCGCGCACGCCGCGCCGGCGCAGCGACTCGAGCCACGGCTGCTGCGTCGTGTTCTGCAGGCGGAGCACCCAGCCGCCGGCGAGTCCCCGCTCGGCGGCGGCCGACGCGGCCGCGGAGACGTCCGCTTCGCTGAGCCCCTCGAGCTCCTCGCGATCCGTGACGACCACCGCCGCGGCCTTGTTCGCCGCGAGCAGCCGGTTCTGGAACTCGTTGGTGAGCGTCGACTCCTCGAGGTTGAGCGCGCGGAGGCGCTCCTTGTCCGATTCGGACAGCCGCGCGCCGGCGCGCACGAACTCGAGATGGTAGCGCTGCACGAGATGGCGGCCTTCGTCGGAGAGCCCGAGCAGGTCCCGCGATTCATAGACGCGCCGCACGCGCGCGAAGAGCCGGGCGTCGAGATAGATCGCGTCGTGGTGCGCGGCGAGCCGGGGGGCGACGCGCGTCTGCACGTCCTGCAGCACGTCATTGACGTTGGCCGACGTGACGGCGCCGAACACCTTGAGGACGCGCGTGAGCAGCTCGCCAGAGCGCTCGAGCGCGACGAGGGTGTTCTCGAACGTCGGCGGCGCGGGGTCGCCGGCGATCGCCTCGATCTCGGCGAGGTGCCGGCGCATGCCTTCCTCGATCGCGGGCTCGTAGTCCGCGTCGTCGATGCGGTCGAACGGCGGCGCGCCGTACGGCAGGGCGCTGCGGGCGGCGAACGGGTTCTCGTCGAAGTCGGCCGTGGCGGCCGAGGCGCGGTTCTGTGGTCCGGTCATGTGCTCCGTGCTAGCGTGCGACGCCCGTGCCGTGGCCGAAGTCCCCCGGCTCGGCCGGCCGGAAGCTCAGGTCCCACGCGAGCCATAGCAATCTTGAAATAGGAAAAAATAAAATCGGCAGTACGACGGCGAGGGCCACGGCGAGGATCTCGATCGCCGTCCAGGGCTGATGCGGCGCGCTGGCGATCATCCACACGATCGGCACCCCGATCGCGATCACTTCGCCGACCGCCAGATTGAACACGTACGCGCCGATCCAGAACTCGGTGTGCTCGCCGCGCTCGAGCGCGAGCCCGCACGTGGGGCAGCGCTCCTTCATGCGAAACCACGTCCGCAAGAGCCCGCCGCCGCCGCATCGCGGGCAGTGCAGCACGACCGCCCGCGCGAATTTCCGGCCCGGTGAGGACGGCGGAACCGGGGCGGCGCGAACGACGGGCGGCGACGTCATGCGGCGCTCACACGCCGCGCGGTCCGCCCCCGCGCCCGAGATACATGAGCTGCTTGCCGAGATAGACGTGCACGACGATGAGCGACGCCACGACGAGCCCGACCGAGATCCAGGTGACGACCGAGAGCGCCGGCATCATGCCGCCCTGTGCCGTGTGCCGACTCGCCCACGCGACGATGGCGAACAGCAGGACGAACAGGCCGATGGCGCCGAATGCGCCGAGTCCGGCGAGACGAGCGATCTTTGGGGGCATTCATTCCTCGGGTGTGCGGTTCTGCTCGAAACCTCGGCACGGCGCGCGTTGCATGCAACGTGCGCGGTCACGCCGAGGCGTACAATTCCGCGCCCGCCGCCGTGACGCGGTGCGAGACCAGCGGGAGCGGAAGATCCGCCTCGTCGGCGAGGTGGATCGCCTTGGAGAGCGTGCGGCGGCCGATCTCGATGCCCGCGCGATCGGCGGCGAAGATCGTCGCCAGCGGCTCGCCGGCTTCGACCAGGTCGCCCGGCCGCGCCGTGACGACGAAGCCGACGGCGGGATCGACGCGATCGGCGACGGTGGTGCGGCCGCCGCCCAGCTCGATGATGCCGCGGCCGATCGTGCGCGGCTCCACGCGCGCGACGAATCCGCGGCGCGGCGCGGGGAAGATCTCGCACTGCTGCGCCTGGGGAAGCACGGCGGGGTCGTCGACCACGCCGGGGTTGCCCCCCTGCGCTTCGATGATGCGCTGGAAGCGCTCGGCCGCCGCGCCCGATGCGATCGCGCGCTCCATTTCGGCGCGGGCAGTCGCGCGGTCCGGCACGGCGCGGGCGAGCAGGAGCATCTCGGCGCCGAGTGCGTACGTCACCTCCATCAGGTCGGCCGGCCCTTCCCCCTTGAGCGCGGCGATGGACTCCTCGACCTCGAGCGCGTTGCCGCAGGCGCGGCCGAGCGGGCGATCCATCGCCGTGACGAGTGCGACGACCGGGCAGCCGTGATCGGCGCCGAGCTCGATCATCATCTTCGCGAGCTCGAGATCGCGATCGAGCTCCGGCAGGAACGCGCCGCTCCCGCGCTTGATGTCGAGCACGAGTCCCGTGAGTCCCTCCGCGAGCTTCTTGCTCATGATGCTCGCGGCGATGAGCGGCATCGACTCGACGGTCGCCGTGGCGTCGCGCAGCGCGTACATCTTGCGGTCGGCCGGCGCGATCTCGGGCGTCTGCGCCATGAGCGCGCAGTTCAAGCGCGTCAGCTGCGCCCGCGCCTCTTCGAGCGAGAGGTTGGTGCGAAACCCGGGAATGGACTCGAGCTTGTCGAGGGTGCCGCCGGTGTGGCCGAGCGAGCGGCCGGACATCATCGGCACGGCGACGCCGAGCGACGCGATGAGCGGCGCGAGGACGAGCGAGACCTTGTCGCCCACGCCGCCGGTGGAATGTTTGTCGATGCGCGGACGGTCGAGCGCCGTGAGATCGAGCGTGTCGCCGCTGGCGATCATGGCCTCGGTGAGCGCAGCGGTCTCGGCACGGTCGAGGCCGCGGAGAAAGCAGGCCATGAGCAGGGCAGCCATCTGATAGTCGGGGACGTGGCCTTTCGCATACGCGGATGCGAGAGCGCGCCATTCCCCCGACTCGATCTTCCCGCCGTCACGCTTTCGCTCGATCAACCGATGCGCGAGCATTATCGGAATTGTGGTGTATTCCTGACTCGAGTCCTGATACGCCGGAGCATCGTATGAAAATAGTCACTCTGGCCGCCGCGGTGCTCGTGGGCGCGGCGCGCATCGCCACGGCGCAGACCGCGGCCGAGCACATCGCCGAGGGCGATCGCGCGCACGCGGCGCTCGATCTCAAGAGCGCGCTCGCGCACTACGAGGCGGCGATCGCCGTGGATCCGGCGAACGTCGACGCCCTCGACAAGGCGGCGTACGACGCGGTCGATCTCGGCGAGTTCGACACGAACAAGGACGAGCGGAACGCGTTGTACAAGAAGGCGGAGGGCTACGCCCGGCGCGCGGTGGCGGCGAACCCGAACGACGCCGAGGCGCACTTCGAGCTCTCGCGCGCGCTCGGGCGCTACGCGCTCACGCTGGGCACGCGCGACCGGATCAAGTTCGCGAAGGAGATCCGCAACGAGGCGCTCACCGCGGTGAAGCTGAATCCCAGGCACGCCGGCGCGCTCCACGTGCTGGGGATGTGGAACGCGGAGATCATGCGGCTCAGCGGATTCTCACGGATGATCGCGAAGAACTTCCTCGGCGGTGCCGTGTTCGGCGAAGCGAACTGGGACAACGCGCAGCGCTATCTCGAGGAGGCGGTGGAGTACGATCCCACCCGCATCACGCATCATCGTGATCTGGCGGGCGTGTACGTCGATCGTGGGCTCAAGGCCAAGGCGATCGAGCAGTACGAGTGGATCCTGCGCGCGCCCGTGACGGAGTACAACGACCAGCACTACAAGGACGAAGCGGCGCAGCGCCTCGCCAAGCTGCGCTAGTCGTCGTCCTCGTCCTCATCGTGGCGGTGCGCCCACGCGCGCTTGGCGCGGCGGCGGGCGTGCCGCAGCTCGTCGCGGAGGTCGTCCCAGGCGTCGTGCCCGCGCCGGCCGAGGCGCCGGCCCTGGCGCCGGAGGGCGTATCGCGTCTCCTGGCCGGTCCGCGGGGCGAGCAGGAGCGCCGCCACGGCGCCGAGCAGCGCGCCGACGGCCGCTCCGGCGGCGAACACGGCCGCGTTCGATTCCATGCCGGTGCCCGAAACGGGGCGCCGGGTCGCCGCCGCGCGGCGGCCGCCGCCGGCCGCGGCGCCCGATGTGCCGATGGGCGTGACACTTGGCGTGGGTGCGCGCTTGCCGCGCGACACGGGGCCTGCGTAGGACATCGGGCTTGCTCTCCTTGATCCGTGGTAAGGAAATTGCGACGACCTGCGACAATCGGGGCGGGTTCCCGGAGGCTGGGCTGGAGCGTCTGCTCGCAGCCGCCAGCCGGTCGTGCGCCCGCCGAATCTGTGCCACAGCCGCTCACTTCACCGCCTCGACGCCGACGCACCGCTGGTCCACAGTGGATGGTGTGAGGACACGCATGACCACGAACGGAAAAACGGTACTGCTCGTCGAAGACAACGAAGACAACCGCATCGTCTATTCCACGATCCTGCGGCACTTCGGCTACTCCGTGACCGAGGCGCTCAACGGCGAGGAAGGGATCGCGAAAGCGCGCACCGAACGGCCGGATCTGATCCTGATGGACATCTCGATCCCGGTCATCGACGGCTGGGAGGCGACGCAGGTGTTGAAGCACGATCCCGAGACGCGCGAGATCCCGATCATCGCGCTCACGGCGCACGCGCTCGCGTCGGATC
The DNA here is from genome assembly GCA_035547615.1 of Gemmatimonadaceae bacterium. Classification (GTDB taxonomy): domain Bacteria; phylum Gemmatimonadota; class Gemmatimonadetes; order Gemmatimonadales; family Gemmatimonadaceae; genus JAQBQB01. The sequence goes on from DASZUN010000054.1 coordinate 8,417, forward strand.
GGGAGAAGGCGATGGAGGTGGGTTGCGACGGCTACCTCGCGAAGCCCTGCGAGCCCAGGGCGGTCGTCGCCGAAGTGCAGCGGTTTCTGGGAAAGGGCGATGGAAACGCCGCGTGAGCCGGATCGGCCGGCGCGCATCCTGATCGTCGATGACCACGAGGACAACGTCGAGCTGCTGCGCGCGCGACTCGCGGCGTGGGGCTACGCGCCGGAATCGGCGGGCGACGGCGAGGAGGCGCTCGAGAAGGTCGAGGACTCGCCGCCCGACCTGATCCTGCTCGACGTGATGATGCCCAAGCTGGACGGCATCGAGGTCGCGCGGCGGATCAAGGGGAACGGCGAGCTGCCGTTCATCCCGATCATCATGCAGACGGCGCTCGACGCGACCGAGAACAAGGTCGAGGGGCTCGAGGCCGGCGCCGACGACTACATCACCAAGCCGATCGACTTCCCCGAGCTCAAGGCGCGGCTCAACTCCATGCTCCGCATCAAGCGGCTCCAGGAGGAGCTCGAGGAGCGCGAACGCCAGTTGCTCGAGGCGAACGAACGTCTGCGACACATGTCACAGACGGATGCCCTCACGGGGCTCGACAATAGACGGCACCTCGAGGAGCGCCTGGACGAGATGTTCGAGCACGCGCGCCGGCTGAACGAGCCGTTCGCCTGTGTGATGTGCGATCTGGACCGCTTCAAGAGCGTGAACGACACGTATGGGCACCAGGCGGGCGACGCGGTGCTCAAGCAGTTCGCGCGCATCCTGCGGAACGAGGTGCGCGAGATCGACCGCGCCGGCCGATACGGCGGCGAGGAATTCATGCTGCTGCTTCCGGGCACGGTGCTCGACGCGGCCGTGACGTTCGCGGAAAGGGTGCGGAAACAGGTCGAGGCACATACATTCTCGTTCGACAATACCGAGATCCGCCGGACGGCGAGTTTCGGGGTGTCTGCCTGGCCGCATCCGCGGATTCGCAACTGCGACACGCTGGTGCGCGCCGCAGATGACGCGCTGTATGTCGCGAAAGAGACTGGCCGCAACCGGGTCATTCGCTTCGCCAGCGACGAATTCAACGAGCACCTTGCGGCGGACGATGGATCAGACGAACCCAGAAGCGACGTTCCCCCCTCCGGACGCGACCGACCTCCCGTCGCCGACGCCGGAATCCGATGGGAGAGATGACGAGGTCGCGCGCCTGCGCGCTCGGGTCGCCGAGCTGCAGCGGGAGCGCGATCACCTCGTCGCGATCGTAGACATCCTCCAGGAAATCTCGGCGTCGCTCCACTTCGTCGACATCCTGCAGGCAATCGCCCGCAAGCTGGGCGACGCGTTCGGGCTCGATCGCTGCGCGATCTTCCTCTCCGGCGAGCAGAACGAAGTCCGCCTCGTCGCGAGCTACGAGGACCCGACGATCCGCAACCTCGTCGTCGACCTCAATCGCTATCCGGAGCTCAAGCGCGCGTTCGATTCGGGGGAGACGGTGTTCATCCCCGACGCGGCGGCCGATCCCACGCTCAAGAGCATCAAGAACACGCTCGAGACGCGCAACGTGCGCTCGATCGTCGTCGTGCCGATCCAGTGGCAGTCCACGGTGATCGGCGCGATCTTCCTCCGCACCGATCGCGACGCCGAGCCGTTCTCCGACGCCGATGTGCGCTTCTGCCAGGTGGTCGCGTCGCTCACCGCGAAGGCGCTCCGCAACGCGCACCGGTTCGAGGCGCTGCTCCGCGATCAGAAGGACGCCGCGCACGGCCAGCGGCACGCCGACCTCCAGCGCATCGCGCTGATCGCCTTCATCCGCCGGCTGCTCGACCGCTACACCAAGAGCGACGACCACGTGTGGGCCGAGACGCTCTTGCCCAAGGCGTCGGACGATGAGCTGGAACGCCTCGTGACGGTCGCGATGCAGGTGATCGACGAAGAGGCCAAGGGCTAGCGTGTCCGACGACCTCGCGACGCTGTCCGCTCGCGCCGCGACGCTCCGCGAGCAGCTCGAGCGAGCCTCGTACGAGTACTACGTGCTCGACCGTCCGTCGCTCTCCGACGCGGAATACGATCGGCGCTACCGCGAGCTGCTCGCGATCGAGGAGCAGCACCCCAGCCTGCGCACCGCCGACTCGCCGACGCAGCGCGTGGGCGCCGAGCCCGCGTCGCACCTCGCCAAGCACACGCACCTCGTGCCGATGCTGTCGCTGGCGAACGCGTTCAACGAGGAGGAGCTCGCGGCGTGGGAGGAGCGCATCGTCCGCATGGCCGGCGACGACGTGCGCCGCTCCGGGTACAACTGCGAGCTCAAGATCGATGGCGCCTCGGCGAGCCTCTCGTATCGCGAAGGCGTGCTCGTGGAAGGCGCGACGCGCGGCAACGGCACGATCGGCGAATCCGTCACGGCGAATCTTCGCACGATCCGCGACATCCCGCTCCGGCTACACGGCGGCAATCATCCGCTGATGATGGAGATCCGCGGCGAGGTGTACATGCCGTTCAGCGGCTTCGAGCGCATGAACGAGGAGCGCATCGCCGCGGGCGAGCCGGTGTTCGCCAACCCGCGGAACGCGGCGGCCGGCGCGCTCCGGCAGCTCGATCCCAAGATCACCGCGTCGCGGCCGCTCAAGTTCTTCGGCTACGCGATCGCGCTGCCCGATGGCGAAGAGCTCCCGGTGGGCACGCAGCACGAGCTGCTCGAGCTGCTCGCGTCGTGGGGCATTCCCGTCGCGCCGCACCAGCGCCGCTGTCCGACGCTCGCCGACGTGCACGCGTGGGCGCACGAGATCGAGCACAAGGTGCGCGGCACGCTCGATTTCGCAATCGATGGCGGCGTGGTGAAGGTGAACTCGCTCGCGCTCTGGCCGGACCTCGGCGTGGTCGGCGGCCGCGAGCCGCGCTACGCGATCGCGCGCAAGTTCGCGCCGGACATTGCGGAGACCACGCTGCTCGCGATCGAGGTGAACGTCGGCCGCACGGGAACGATCAATCCGTACGCGGTGCTCGAGCCGGTGGAGATCGGCGGAGCGCAGGTGCGGCTCGCCACGCTGCACAACTTCGACCTGGTGCGGCGCAAGGACCTGCGCGTCGGCGACGTCGTGCAGGTGAAGCGCGCGGGCGAGGTGATCCCGCAGATCATCGGCCCCGTACCGGACAAGCGCGACGCGGAGCAGCCGCCGGCTCCCTACGTCCCGCCGACGCACTGCCCGTCGTGCGGCACCGCGCTCGTGACCGGCGCCGAGCTCGGGATGCTCTACTGCCCGAACTTCGAATGTCCGGGCCGGCGGCTCGAGTCGCTCGTGCACTTCGCGTCGCGCGGTGCCATGGACATTAGAGGACTCTCATACGCGCGCATCACCCAACTCGTCGACGCGGGGCTGGTGAGCGACGCGGCGGATCTTTACGACCTCACCGTGGAGCAGCTCGTCGGGCTCGAGCGCTTCGCCGAGAAGAGCGCCGAGCAGCTCGTGGAGGCGATCGCGGCGTCCAGGGCGCAGCCGCTCTCCAGGCTGCTCTTCGCGCTCGGCATCGCGAACATCGGCGAGATCGCGGCCAAGCAGATCGCCAAGCAATTCGGGACGCTCGACGCGATCGCCCACGCGACCGTGGAGCAGGTGCTCGAGGTGCACGGCGTGGGCGACACGCTGGCCGAATCGCTCGTCTCGTGGTTCGCCGATCCCAAGGCCGAGAAGCTGATCGAGAAGCTGCGGAAGCGCGGGCTCACGTTCGACGAGCCGCAGACGCACACCGGCACTGCCCTCAAGGGCATGACGGTCGTCATTACCGGGACACTGCCGACGCTCTCGCGCGAGCAGGCCGGCGCGCTGGTCGAGGCGAACGGCGGGCGCGTGGCGAGCAGCGTGTCGAAGAAGACGAGCTTCGTCGTCGTCGGCGAGGACGCGGGCAGCAAACTCGAGAAAGCGCGGGCGCTCGGTGTCGAGACGATCGACGAAGCCGAGCTGCGGCGCCGAGTGGGCGGGTAACCTCAGGAGATCACCAATGCCACTGTCGATCGACATGTCGGAGAACGGCCTCGTCGCGATGACGCGCGATTCGCTGGTCGCGCTGCGGAACGCGCTGTTCCGCGACGTGGGCCCGAACGCGGCGGCGCTGCTGCAGGAAGCCGGTTTCGCCGGCGGCCCGGCGATCTTCGCCGCGTTCACGCAATGGCTCGCCACGCGCGGGCTCCCGGCGCCGGAAGCGCTCCCCGCCGAGCAGTTCAGCGCGCGCGCCGCGGAATTCTTCCGGGACGCTGGCTGGGGCTCGATCGAGCTCGGCGCGCTCGACGGCGTGGCGACGATCGATTCAGGCGACTGGGCCGAGGCCGATCCGTCGCAGCCGCTCGAGTTCCCGGGCTGCTACTACACGTCGGGCGTGCTCGCGGATTTCTTCGGGCGGCTGGCGGGTGAGCCGCTCGCGGTGATGGAAGTCGAATGCCGCTCGATGGGCGCGCCGCGATGCCGGTTTCTCGTGGGATCAGGCGAGATGATGCAACGCGTGTACGACGAGATGGGGCGAGGCGTGAGTTATGAGGAGGCGGTGGGAGCGTGAGCCGTCAGTGAGGGGAGCGTCTGCTCGCCTCACTGTCATCTCGACGTGGACGATGAGACGAGCATCGAGATTGTGAGCATACAGGAGTGAGAGGGAGACCACCGAGCCACTCTATCCTCGTCACTCGTCACATCGCGCTGTCCGTGCTCCCCAAGTCGCTGCGCGCGACGATTCCCGCCTCACCCCTCGGCTTTCAACGCCTCGGCGTAGAGTGGATTGGGCAGCAGCTCTCCGTCGATCAGCACCTCGCGATCCCACGGAAGCACGATCGTGCTCTCGGTGGCGAGCGCGTGGAAGTCGGGTGTGTACGGGCCCGTCTGGAACGCGACGGCGGTCTTCACGTCGGCGGCGCCGGCGTTGACCATCGCCGCGACGGCGAGGCGGATGGTGTCGCCCGTGTCGCACGTCTCGTCCACGATCAGCACACGGCGGCCGCGGACTGCCGCGGGGACCGCGCCGAGGATCGCCGGGGTTTCGCGAACCGTGTCCGCGCCGAACCGGCGGCTCACGACCATGGAGTGGAATTCGCGTCCGAGGATCGCGGCGATCACCGCGCCGGGCACGACTCCCGCGGTGGCGATACCGACGACCGTTTCCGGGTCGTAGGCACGCGCGACCTTGAGGGCGAGGCCGCGTGAGAGTTCTCCGAACAGCGGCCAATCGACCTCGAACACACCCTTGGACAGCTCGACCGATGCTCGACGTGGGCTCATGGACGATAAGGTACGACGTGCGGGGAGAGCGTGGAAGCACGCTTCCCCCGACCGACAACAACCGTTCAACCGTACTCGGCGCGGTTGCTCCAGGTCTCAGAACCGCATAGCTTTGCCGCACGCCATGTCGGTCCTCCGGCGAGCCTCGTACGGGCTCCTTTCGTCCCTCGCAAACTCTTGAGTCGTATGTCCTGGTGGAGTCGCCTGCTCGGCGGACGTTCTGGTGGCGACATCAAGCCGACACGCCTGGACTATCTCAGCGAGGCCATGGCGCTCGAGCGGCAGGGTGACTACGACGCCGCGCTCACGTCGTACCGGCTGGCGCTCCGCGACCGCCCGAACGACACGAAGATCCTGCAGAACATGGCGATCGCCTTCACGAAGACGAACCAGCCGGAAGAGGCGATCCGGTGCTACCGCCACGCGCTGGAGCTCGCGCCGCACCTGTCGGGCGCGCACTACGGCCTGGCGTTTCTGCTGCTCAAGCGGGGCGACCGGACTGGAGCGCAGGAGCACCTCGAGGCGTTCCTCGCCAAGCCGCCGTCGGGCGCCGAATCCGAGCGGTGGATCAAGCACGCCGAGGACACGCTGAACGTGCTCCGCAGCGGCGAAGTCGTGTCCGACGCCGGCGAGTCCGAGCAATAACGTGGGCCAGGTCCTCGCGGTCGTCAGCCAGAAGGGTGGCGTCGGGAAGACCACCACGGCGATCAATCTCGCGGCCGCGCTCGCGCGTCGAGGGACCAAGACGCTGCTCATCGACGCCGATCCGCAGGGCTCCGTCCGATTCGGGCTGGGCCTGAGCGCGTCGACGACGCGGTTCGGGCTGTCGGACTATCTCGCCGGGACGCACGAGATGCACGAGATCGTGCGGCCGACGTCGTTGCCGTGGCTCCGCGTCGTTTCGGTCGGCAGCGTCAGCGAGAGCGCCTCGCACGACGAATTTCAGCACATGCTCGCGGAATCGCCTCGCCTCGGCGAGCTGTTCCAGCGGGCCCGCGAACGCGGTTATGCGGTGGTCGTCGATACGCCGCCGGGCCTCGGCCCGGTGGTGCGCCGAGTGCTCGCGTCCAGCCAGCACGTGCTCGTGCCGTTGCAGTGCGAGCCGCTCGCGCTCCAGACGACGACGCAGATCCTGCGCGGAATCCGCGCGGCGCTCGCGGCCAACCCCGGGCTGTCGATGGCGGGGATCCTGCTCACGATGGTCGAGCCCGGAAACGCGGCCTCGGAGCGGGTGGCGTCCTACGTTCGGGAACAGCTTCCCGCCGGACTGGTACTGGACATGGCGGTGCCGCGGACCGCCGCGTCGATCGATGCGTTCGCCGCCGGCCAGCCCGTGGTGCTTCGGGCGCCGGACGACGCGGCCGCGATGGCGTACCGCGAACTGGCCGCACTTCTCGCAGGACGGCTCGAGTGAATCACCGCGCCACACAACTGCTGCTGGGCCTGGCTCTCGTTGGCGGCGTGTCGTGCATCGACATGTCGGCGCCCACGGGCGGCCCGGCGTCGGTGTCGACGCTCCAGGTGCCGGCACTGTTCGTCGTGCGGGGCGACGTCATGCGCGACACCGCGGGCACCCCCGCGCCCCTGTCGATCGTCGCCTACGACCAGAACGGCGACACCATGAGCGGTGTGAAGGCGCAGTTCTTCATCACCGACACGGGAAAGATCGCGCAGATCGGACCGGACAACATCGTCTCTGCATTCGACACCACCGGGCTCATTCACGTCATCGGCCAGGTCGGCGGGACGCAGACGCCCCCGGTCACGGTGTACGTCACCGAGGCTCCGGCCTCGATCAACAGCGCGATCGCGGCTTCGGACACCATCAAGGTGACCGCGGCGGCGGACACGACCGTTGGGCGCGGAAAGCAGAGCGCGCGCGCGACGGTGTTGGCGGCCGACAGAAAGACGACGGTGGCGGGCGTGCGCGTGCACTTCTCGATCGCGTATACGCCCGACACGAATGCGACCACGGCCAAAGCCCCGCGCGCCGTCTATCTCGTGGACGACAACGGAAAGCTGTCTTCCCTGGATACCGCGGACGGCAGCGGCGCAGTTGGACGCACCGTCGTGGTGATCGCCAGCCGACTCGCGGACCAGGCACTCGTGAGCGGCGCGAAGACCGATTCGGTCGTGGTGCTCGCGACGGCGACGTACCGCGGCCGGCAACTGGGTCCGGTTGCGCTGAAACTCCCGCTCAAGGTCGGCTTCAGCTTCTGAGGCGCGCTGTCGGCTGAATTCCCGTTCCCGGGCGTGCATCGTGCCCGGTATAGTGGACAGAGGAGTCGGAGCCCCAAGTCTCGCGCGAGGGTGTATCGATGATGATCTCGTCAGGCGGTCCCCGGAATTCGTCGCCCGGTACGTTGAACCAGATCTTCTTCGACGCCGTCGAGCGGTTCCGAAAGCCCAACGCGCTGCAGGTGAAGCGCAACGGGAAATACGAACCGATCTCGCACGACACCATGCTCCAGCGCGTGCACCGGATCGCGTTCGGGCTGGGCGCCCTCGGCGTGCGCGGCGGCGATCGCGTCGCGATCCTCTCCGAGAACCGTCCCGAGTGGGCGATGACGGACTACGCGTGTCTCGCCATCGGCGTGACCGACGTGCCGATCTATCCCAACCTGCCGGCGGATCAGATCGCGTACATCCTGCGCGATTCCGGGGCGGTCACGATCTTCGTGTCCGACGCGGTGCAAGGTGCCAAAGTCGCCGAGATTCGCGCGAGCTGCCCGGCCCTGCAGCACGTGATCACGTTCGCCGATCGCGCCGACCAGGCGGACCAGACGCTCACGCAGCTCGAGGCCTCGGGCGCGACGCTCGACTCCGAGGAGCGGCGCACGGAGTTCCGGCGCCAGGCGCTCGCCGTGAAGCCTGACGATCTGGCGACGATCATCTACACGTCGGGGACGACCGGTGAGCCGAAGGGCGTGATGCTCACGCACGACAACATCTTCTCGAACGTCGAGGCGGCGCGCACGGCGATCCCGTTCAGCGGCGACGACACGTGCCTGAGCTTCCTGCCGCTCTCGCACATCTTCGAGCGCATGGCCGGGCACTACCTGATGATGCGCACGGGGACGAGCATCGCGTACGCGGAGTCGGTGGACACGGTGCCGACGAACCTCGTGGAGGTACGTCCGTCGCTCGTGCTCTCGGTGCCGCGGCTCTACGAGAAGATGTACGCGCGCGTGCTGGAGAACGCGCTCGCCGGCGGCGGCGCCAAGAAGCGGATCTTCTTCTGGGCGCGGAGCGTGGCCGACCGCTGGGCGGACGTGACGCTCGCCGGCGGCACGCCGCACGGCCTGCTCACGATGCAGTACGGGATCGCGCAGAAGTTAGTGTTCTCCAAACTCAAGGAGCGCACGGGCGGGCGGCTCCGCTACTTCGTGTCGGGCGGCGCGCCGCTCGCGCCGGAGATCAACAAGTTCTTCTACGCCGCCGGCCTGGTGATCCTCGAGGGCTACGGGCTCACGGAGACGTCGCCGGTGATCGCCGTGAACACGCCGGATCATTTCCAGATCGGCACGGTGGGCCGGCCGGTGGCGGGCGTGGAGATCGGCATCGCGGCGGACGGGGAGATCCTCACGCGCGGGCCGCACGTGATGCGCGGCTACTTCAACAAGCCGGCGGCGACCGCGGACTCGATCGACCCCGACGGCTGGTTCCACACGGGCGACATCGGCGAGCTGCGCGACGGGTATCTCGCGATCACCGACCGGAAGAAGGATCTCATCGTGACCGCGGGCGGCAAGAACATCGCGCCGCAGCCGATCGAGAACAAGATCAAGACGAACAAGTACGTGAGCCAGGCCGTGATGATCGGCGACAAGCGCAAGTTCCCGGTCGCGCTCGTGGTGCCGAACTGGGAGTCGCTCGAGAAGTGGGCGAAGCTCCGCAACATCCTCTGGACCGACCGCGCGCAGCTCCTGCAGATGCCGACGATCCGCGCGAAGATGGAGAAGGAAGTGATGGCGGAGGTCGCCGGCCTGGCGCGCTTCGAGATGCCGAAGAAGATCGCGCTGCTCGAGCACGATTTCACGGTGGAGAGCGGCGAGCTGACGCCGACGCTCAAGGTGAAGCGGCGCGTCGTCGACGCGCGCTACAAGTCGATGATCGACGCGCTCTACGAGTCCGCCGAACGCGAGGGCGAGCCGGAGCCGGCGCACCATTAAGTAGCAATTCGCTACTTATTCTTCGTCCAGAGCAGCAGCGTCTTGCACGCCTTGCCCTGGCGGCGGTAGGCGGGCGGTTCGCTCCCCTTCGCGTAGAGCTCCGCGGCAGTGATCTTCTCGGTCGGCACGGCCTCGAGATTGTCGGTGTAGTAGAAGCCGTCGATGTAGACGTTCACCGGGCATCCGGGCTTGCTGTCGAACATGATGTCGCTCGTGCCGGTGGCGGCCAGGCGCATGCCGCCGTAGTCGAGGTCGTTGCCGCAGAGACTGTCGAGGCCGCAGGCCTTCGTGTCCTTCTGCGTAAACGGCGGCGCCGACACCAACCGCAGCCCCGGCAGGTGCGTCACGAGCACGCTCGTGAGCGGGCGATTCCCTTCCTTCGCGATCACCGAGTCCGTGAGGAAGTCGCCGATCCCCATCTTCCGCCGCGTCTCGAATTCCTGCATGCGCACGGAGAGCGGCGCCGCGAGCACGCGGATCGTGTCGAGCATGGGCGCGGTGTGCACCAGCTCGATCGTGAGCCGCACCGACTCGCCCTTCGCGGTGACGGCGGTGTCGATCGGCACGTAGCCGATGCCGCGCACCGAGATCTGATGCGTCCCCGCGGGCAGCTCGCCGAACCGGAGCGTCCCCGCCGAATCGGTGCGCGCGTCGCGGTTCGCGTCGGCGAGTCGCACCATCGCGTTCGAGATCGGCGCGCCGCTCCGCACGTCGCGCACGACGACCGCCAGGTCCACGGTCGTCTGCTGGGAGGGGACGGCCGCGATCGCGGCCTGCGCGCCCGCGGCGCCGATCGGCACCGCCGTCCCGCCCACTTCCGTGTATCCGCCGAGCGTGTACTGCGTGGTGCTCACGCCGATCTGCCGGATGCGGGGCATGCGGATCCGCCAGACGCTCGGGTACCACGCGCCGTTCGGCGCGACGGCGAAGTGCACGTCGCCGCCCACGTCCTTGGCTCGCACCGGCAGATCGAGATGGACGTACTGGTAATCCACGCGGTCGAGCGTCGCGTGCGCGCGATCGACCCACAACGTTCCCGCGATGTCGACCACGCCGCGATCGGCCGCGGGCTCGAACGCGATGCCGACGAGTGCTGAATCCGCACCGTGCCCCTCCACGACGTGGAAGCAGTGGTCGTGCACGAATTGCGGTGAGAGCAGTGCGCGCTCGTCGGGCGCCCAATACGTGCCGCCGTAGCCGAGCGTGAGCGCCGCATAGCCGTCGCGCGACAGCGTCGCGGGATCCTTGGTCTCGAACGGCCGCCCCTCGGACGTTCCGAGATCTCTCACGTTGGCGTCGAACGGCGTGCCGTTGGGCCGCAGCTCGCGATCGAAGCGATGGACCGCGATGCGCACCACGGTGTCGCGCCGCGCCACCTCCGAGCTCGCGAGCGCGGTGGTGATCTGCTCCCACAACTCCGCGGCGCCGAGCGCGCCGGCCGGATCGCTGCCACAGGCCGTGCGCGCGCCCGTGACGCGGACCGCGGCGAGATCCACCTTCGCCGCCGGGATCGCGAGCGCGAGCGGGATCGTGGCGCCCGGCGTCAGCGAGAGCGGCGCAGACAGGTACGGCTCGTAGCCGATGCGGCGCACGCGCACGCGATACTGGCCGCCGGCCGCCGCCGCGAGATCGCGGTGGCCCGCGGCATCGGTCAGCGCTTCGGCGACGGTCGCGCCGGTCGCATCGACGAGCGAGACGAGCGCGCGGGCGATCGGGCTCTGGTCAGTCGAGTCGCGCAGCGCCACCTGGACGCGCTGCGCCTGCAGCACACCCGGCACGAGCAATCCCGCGACGAGGATCGAGCATCGCATAGGCGAACCTCATTTGCTGCGGCGCGTCGGCATCACGGGTTGGCTGATCATGCCGGCCGGCACCTGGCCTATCCAAATACTCTCATCGCGCGCGAGCTCCGTCAACTCGCCGGGGATCGGAACGTCGCTCGGCCCGACGAATCGTCCCCCACCCTTCACCGCCGCCCGAAACGCGGCGATCTGCGACGGCGTCGCCGTGGCGTCGAATGCCGCCGCGGACATCGACGCGCTCGCGATCCGCACGTCGTCCCCGACGATGATCGACACCCCGTCCCCGCTGGCGATGCCCTCCGGCGGGTTGACGAGCAGCAGGTGCGCGGGCGACAGGCCGGCGATGATCGGCGCGCAGGCGCCCCAGCGCCCGTGCAGGATCGCGGTCATGCGCGCGTCGGTCAGGTCGAGCGCGGCGGCCAGGCGAAGCGCGTCCTCTTCGGCGGGCGCGACGAACGGGGCGCGGTGCGCGCGTTCGTCGAATCGCACCACGCCGTCATGAATCGCATACTCGGCCAGACATTCGGGGCAGCCGAGCACTCCTTCGACGATGTCGCGATCGTCGATGCGCTCGATCTGCGCGACCAGCCAGGTCTCCGCGTGCACCTTGGGGCAGCGGAGCGAATCAACGAGTGGCAGATACATCGGTCAGCTTCGGGAGAGCCGCAGCTCGTCGACGTTGACGGCCGCGGGCTGGGTGACGGCGTAGATCACGGCGTCGGCGACCGCCTCCGCCGGCAGCATGCGCGACGGGGTCGGCAACCCTTCGTGCCGCTCGTGATCGATCGAGCCCCACAGCGGCGTGTCGACCGGCCCCGGGGACACGAGCGTGGTGCGTACGCCGGTGCCCGTGAGCTCCGCGCGCAGCACGTCGTGCAGCCCGCGCACTCCGTACTTGCTCGCCGAATACGCGCCGTTCTCCGGATAGGCGACGTGGTCCGCGATCGAGCCGATGGTGACCACGTGTCCGCTGCCGCGCGCCCGCATGTCGGGCAGGAACTCGCGCACGATCCGGAAGGCGCCGATCAGGTTGACCTCGAGGGTGCGGAGGAACTCGTCGGCGTCGGTCTCGTCGATGCGCGCGAGCGTGAAGCGTCCGGCGTTGTTGACGACGAGGTCGGGAGCGCCGCCGAGCTCCCGGCGCGCGCGCGCCAGCGCCGCGCCGATCTCGTGCGACGCGCCGACGTCGCAGCGGATCGGGATCGCGCGTTCGCCGATCGCGCGCGCCGCCTCGTCGAGATCCGCGGCCGTGCGCGCGAGCATCGCCACGCGCACGCCGCGCTCGGCGAGCGCGCGCGCCACCGCGAGGCCGATGCCGCGCGATGCGCCGGTGACGAGAGCCGAGCGCGGCGCGGTCACGCGCCGTCGTACTCGACGTAGTTGTTCGGCGTCTCCCAGAGCACGAGCTTCGTGAGCCGCGCCGGGCGGATCGCCGGCTCGAGCACGCGCCACATCCCGACGATGATGTTCTCGGTCGTGGGGATCACGCCCTGCATGAAGTCGACTTCGAGGTTGAAGTTCTTGTGGTCGACCTTGTCGATCACCTCGCGCTCGACGATCCGTTTCAGCACGCCGAGATCGATCACGTAGCCGGTGCGCTCGTCGACGGGTCCGGTCACCGACACGTCGAGCGTGTAGTTGTGGCCGTGCCAGTTCGGATTGTTGCACTTGCCGAACAGGCGTTGGTTCTCCGCCTCGGAGAGCGCGGGGTTGTGCACGCGGTGCGCGGCGTTGAACAGCAGGCGGCGCGTGATGGTGACGTTCGGCATATCACCCAATTTGCGCGGGGCGGGTACAAAGAACGAGCCCCACGGCGCTGGCCGTGGGGCTCGAGAGTTCGGTCCGGAGAGGGTTTTGTGAAGCCCAGTCGAATGATGAGGTCCTCACCACCAACCTTTCGCCGTCCCCCGCACTGGGGGCATGACGTCGGTGATAGATTATCGAACCCACTCGGTGGACTTGTTGGCTCAAAAACGGAGTTCTCCGTCCCGAGTAGTTGCTTCTATTCTCTACAGGGGCAATTTAGGGACCAGCATCGGGTCGGTCAATTATTTTCTGCGCGGCATCGCCGCGGTGAGCACATGGATCTTGGACTACTTGTCGGCATCGCCCTGATCGTCGTGTGGGCCATCGGCGCACTCGTGTTCGACGCGCCGGGCTGGATTCACGCGCTCCTCACGCTCGGCATGTTTCTGATCATCTATCGCATCGTCGTGCGCGGCGACAGACGACATCCTACGCCGAAGTAAGCGCCGCGTTCCACACCGCCGGTCCGGCGCGCTCAACCGCGCGGCCAGACGAGCAGCATGCTTGCGATGCCCCACGCGAGCGTCAGCACCGTCACGGGAACGCCCGCTCGCAAATATTCGACGAAGCCGAGCCGTTCCCCACGTGCCTCCGCGCGCTCGGCGACGATCAGGTTGGCCATCGAGCCGAGCAGCGTGAGATTCCCCGCGAACGTCGAGCTCATCGCCATGACGAGCCACACGAACGCCGGCGCGGCGACGTGCGGGACCACCGGCAGCCAGAGAATCACGGCCGGCACGTTCGACACCAGATTCGAGAGCGCGACCATCGCGCCCGAGGTGATCACGGCGTCATGCACGAGCACGCCGTGGAGCTGCGAGCCGGCGACCGACGTGAGCGAGGCGACGAGCGGCAAGTCGCGCGCGCCGCGCATCACGACGAACAGCGCACCGAAGAACACGAGCAGCGGCCATTCGACGTGCGCGAACGCCTCGCCCGGGTCGCGCTGCGCGATGGCGAGCAGCACGCCCGCCGCCGCGATCGCCACGAGCGGCAGCGAGAGTCCGGCGAGCCAGCAGACGAGCGCGCCGACGAATACGAGCAGCGCGCGAATCACGAGCGGCCGGTCGAACGCGACCGGCTCCTGGTCCGGCACCTCGCAGAAGCCGTTCGACAGCTCGCGGCGGTGCACGACCGCGAGCACGGCGTAGACGATCACGAGGCCGCCGAGCGACGGGAGGGCGAGCGTGCCGACGAAGCGGGCGAAGTGAATGCCGCTCGACACGCCGATCAGCATGTTCTGCGGATTGCCCGTCGGCGTCATGGCGCTCCCGACGTTGGCGGCGAGCGCGATGGCGAGCAGGAACGGGAGCGGCCGCACGCCGAGCGGTCGCACGGCGGCGAGCACGAGCGGCGTGAGCACGAGGCACACGGTGTCGTTCACGAAGAACGCCGAGAGGAGGCCGCTCGTCGCGACGACCATCGCGAGCAGCGTGCGCGGCGAGTGCGCGCGGGCGACGACGCGGCGGGCGGCCCATTGGAAGAAGCCGCCGGCCTCGAGGTAGCCGGTAATTAGTAACACTCCGATCAAAAATACCATCACGTCGAGGTCGATCGCCGCGTACGCCTCGCGCAGCGGCAGGCCGCCGATCGTGACCATCGCCACGGCGCCGAGCAGCGCGGCGGCGGGGCGGTTGAGGCGGAGGAACGGCACCCGCTGAAACGCGATCAGCAGGTAGGTGACGACGAGGATGACGAGGCGGATGTCGGCCAAGCGGCGCTAGGGTTCGCGGACCACGACCGTGCTCTGCCGCAGGAACGACGCGATCCGGAACTCGATCAGCTGTCCCTCGGCCACCACGACGGGCGGCGAGACGTAGCGCTCGCTGCCGCCGATCGGCGTGCCCACGACGTAGAACGACTCGGATTGCACCAGGCTGTACGGCACGTGAAACGTGCCGGCGGCGTTGCCGGTGACCGTGCCGAGCCGGTGCGAGACGCCGCTCACCACGAGCGCGACGTTCACGTCGAGATAGTTCTCGTTCTTGACGCGCACCTCGATGGGATCGGGGCGGGGCGCGATCTGCTCGTTGGGATTCCGGTGCAGGCAGGCCAGCGGCGAGAGGGACGCCAGCAGCAACACGGCGAGGCGGAGGCGCATGGCGGATCGCTCGGGGGTGGGTGGGTGGCGAAAGATGGCGCGGTGCGTTCAGATCTCCCAGTTCGACAACACCAGCCCCTGCTCCGGCCGGTGCTCTTCGTAGTCGGTCAGCGACATGCGCAGGTCCGTCCACCGCACGTGCCCCCCGAGCGAGATGAGCCGCTGATAGGCGGCGACGAACTCGCCCTGCATGCGGAACGAGACGCGGCGGGTGCCGCTGCGGCGCGCGAAGTCGGCCACGGCGCGCACGAGGTCGACGAACCGCGCCTCGTCCTCGAGCACGAGCTTGAGCACCCGGAGCTCCTCGCGCGTCCGTCCGTCCACGAGCGGCGCCGAATGCGCGAGCGCGAAGCCCACGAGCCGATCGTCGTCGCACAGCAGGACCGTGTCGCCGAGCGACAGCTCCTGCGTCAGCGACATCTCGCGGCTGAAGTCGTAGCCCGGCATCAGGCGCTGCGTGAGCGCGTGGCATTCCGCGACGGCGTCGTCTCGCGCCTGCGGAGACAGGCGGCTGAGAAGCCTGGCCGGCGTGTCCGCGTAGGCGGAATCGAGCGTCGTCGTGAGCGTGAGACGGCCCGGCAGAAAGCCGAGCTTGGAGTAGAAGCCGATGTTGTCCATCGTGCGCGGCATCGTCTCGAGGCCGATCACGGTCGCGTTCTGCGACTTGAGCCACTCGATGCCGCGCGTGACGATCTCCTTTCCCGTTCCCAGCCCCTGGTGCTCGGTGCGCACGGCGAGCGGTCCCATCCAGCCTTCGGTGCCCGAGCGATGCACCATGTTGAACGCGACGACGTGGCCGCGGTCGTCGCGCCAGAGCATGGCGCCGCCGTCGGCGTCCTCGATCGCGTAGCGCCAGATCGCGACGTTGAGGAACGGTACGCGCACGCCGACCATGCCGTCGCGGCGATAGCGTTCCGTGAACGAGTCGCTGAACACGTGGTTCAGATCGCCGACGTCGTCGAGCTGCGCGCGGAACGGGCCCTCGATCGGATGCGGGCGCCACGAACGCGATGTCGCCATCAGTCGGCCGCTCCCATGTGTTCGAGCAGTGCGTTCCCCGGCGCGGTGTCCGCCTCCACGCGCGAGATGCCCGTCTCGTCGTCGTAGCGCACGGTCACCGCGCGGTCGACCCCTTCGCGCACGGATTCGATGTGCGTGATGAGGATGACCTGCTCGAACCGGTCCTGGAGCCGGCGCAGCAGGTCGACGACGTTGTGCCGCCGCGTCTCGTCGAGGGACCCGAACACCTCGTCGAGGATGAGCAATGAAAACGCCTGACCGGCGCGTTCCGCAATCATCTCTGAGATTGCCAGGCGGAGCACCAGGTTCGCCAGATCCTCTTCACCGCCGGAAATGACCGGTTTCGGGATTGCGTCCTCGACCAGGGTGACGTTGTACTGCTCGTCGAGGTCGATCCCGGTGTACCGCCCGTCGGTGAGGTCGCGGATGTACGCGCTGGCGCGGTCCGAGATCTCGGGGCGGAGCTCCTGGTTGAGATCGGTTCGGAGATCGCCGAACGCGCGATCGAGCTCGTCGTGCAGGCGGCGCTCGCGGTCGAGCGCGGCGAGCTGCTCGAGCCCGCGCTGGAGCTCGAGGCCGGCGTGGCGCGCGGCGTCCAAGGCGGCGGTCGCCGCGGCGAGCTCCGCGTCCGCGGCAACCGCCGTCAGCTCCGCCGCGCGAAGCTCGGCCGCCGCGGACTCGTAGCGCTCGCGCATCGTCGCGAACGTCTCCTCCGAGAACGCCGACTGCGCGCGCTTGGCGGACAGGTCGCGGAGCCGCGCGTCGACCTGGGCGAGCGCCGCGGTCGCGCGCTCGCGTTCCACGGCGAGCTGCGGCTCGCGCTCGAGCTGCGCGGTCAGCGCGTTGGCGCGCGACGCCCTGGGCGCGAGCCGCGCGATGGCGGCCTTCACCTCGGCGTGGCGCGCGGCGTCGTAGCGCACCGCGATCGTCGCCAGCTCCGCGCTCACGACGGCGAGACGCTCGCCCTTCGACGCGACGTCGACGGTGAGCGTGGCGAGCTCCTGCACCGCCGATTGCACTTTCACGAGCCGTCGCTCGAACCGCGACACGTTCTCGAACGCGGCGCGGCGGCGCTCGTCGAGCGTGGCGACTTCCGGCGGCGTCTCCTGCAATTGCTCGATGCGCGCGCGATAGTACTTGCCGTCGACGGTGATCGTCTCGATCTGTCCCTCGAACAGATCGAGCACCGTGCGAAAGTGCGTGCCCAGCGGCCGGGCGCAGATCGGGCAGGTGCCGCTCTCGCCCAACTCGACGATCTGGTCGCGGTTGTGCTCGGCCTCGCGGAGCTGGTCGAGCAGCGCCTGCCGCTTGGTCTCCGCTTCCTGGCGATCGCGAATCCAGTCCGTCTGCGCGGCCTCGAAGTCGCGCTGCGCCTGCATCAGCTCCGCGCGTGACTGCTCGAGCGCGGCCGCGGCCTCGGCCTCGAGGGCGGGCGCGGTCTCGATCTTCTGCAGCCGGTCGCGAAGGCGCGCGACCTCGTCGCGGAGCGAGGCCTCGGTCTGCGCGAGCGTGCGGCGCCGCGCATCCTCGTTGCACGCGCGCTCGAGCTCGCGCAGCTCCGCCTCGAGTCGCGTGAACGGCTCGAGCTCCGCGGTCAACACCGTGAGCTCCGCGCGCGCCGCGGCGAGGCCGGCGATCTCGCGCTCGAGCCGCTCCAGCTCGCGCACGCTCGACGCGCGCTCGCCCTCCGCCACGCGCGCGTCGGCGATCAGCGCCTGCACGGCATCGCGCTCGCGTTGCATCGCTTCCCATCGCGGCGCGAGCGCATCGAGCGCCGTGCGCGCGGTGCCGCGGCGCGCGGTGGCCGCCAACGCCGCCGCCTTCGCCGTCGCGGCGCGCGATTCCCCGAGCTCGATCGCGCGCGTCACGGCGTCCGGATCGGGCAGCGCGCCGCGCACGCCGTTCCCCTCGGCGACGATCGTGCGCTTGCGCTCGCGCACCAGCGTCTGCGCGCTGCGCAGCCGCTCGTAGCCGAGCACCCGCGACAGGAACTGGGCCCGCTCGGCGGGGCCCATCGCGGCCATGATGCTGAGCTCTTTCTGGCCGGTAAAATAGGTATTGAAGAACTCTTGCTGCGTCATGCCGAGCCGGCGACGCAGGAACTCCGTGGTGCCGCTGATGGAGTTGGCGACCGGCGCGGGCGAGCCGTCGAGATAGACTTCGGCGCTCGTGAGCCCGCGCGACACGAGATAGCGATGGCCGCCGAGCTCGAAGTCCAGCTCGACCTTCACCTGCGCGCGCGCCGGCGCGCGATAGGCGCGGATCGAGTCGCGCGTGCCGCGGGCCGCGGGCATGCCATACAGCGCCCAGGCGATCGCCTCGAGCAGCGTCGACTTGCCGGCGCCGTTCGGACCGATGATGCCGGTGATCCCCGGATCGAACTCGATGCGGGTGTCGACGTGCTGGCGGAAATTGAACAGCCGCAGACTGTTGAGCCGCATTACGTCTCGGCGAGCGCCGCCGGCGCGGTTTCGGCGGCCTGCGCCTGGTCGATGTACGCGAGTGCGCGCTCGATGAATGCCGCGCGGTCGATGTCCGCGTCGAGCGGGCGGCCGGCGAGCTTCTCGCGGACCACGTCCTTGAGCTCGACGAGCCGCCGCGCGCCGGGCGCGCTGCTCGCGCTGCTCGTGCGCCGCTCGGGCGGCCGCACGTCGAGATTGAAGTTGAGCGCGCGGCGCTTGTACTCGCGAATCGCCTTGTGATCGAGCTCGCGCACGATCGACCGGGGAATCTCGCGCAGGGTGAGCCGCACGATCTTGTCGTCGATGCCGCCCTCGCACGCTTCGATCGCCGATCGGATGCGCGTGTCGACTTCGGCGGGGCTCAGGCCGCGGGCGGCGATCTGCGGCAGATCGATCAGCGGCCGGGCCGGAGGGACCGCATGGAAGCGATGCTCCCCAGAGACGAGATCGCGCTCGATGAATCCCTTCCCGGGAACGCCGGCCACACGCTCCTCGTACAGCTCGCCCCACGTGTTGGCGCTCGTGTAGTCGATCGAGCCCGAGTAGCACGCGTTCGGCGCGATCTCGCGATACACGTGATAATGCCCGAGCGCGACGTAATCCCACTGCGGCGCGTGCAGATCCTCGCGCGCGATCTCGACCGCGGCGCGGTCCGCGTTCGCGATGCCGGCGGGGAGCATGCCCTGCACTTCCCCGTGCAGCAGCAGCACGTTGTATCGCGCGGCGGGGTCCGGCGTGAGCGCCGGTCGCACCATGCCCGCCACGTCCGGCACGGCGAGGATCGACAACTCGCGTTCGGGAAACGCCAGGCGGCGCGCCTCGCGGTCGACGACGTGGATCCCGAGCTGCGCGAAGAGCGGGAGGATGCCGCCCGTCTCTGCCGAGCGCGGCGTGTCGTGATTGCCCGCCACGAGCACGACAATCGAGTTCGGCAGCGCCTGGGTGAGGCGGCCGAATTGGAGAAAGGCGTGCAGGATCGCCTGGTTGGTCGGGCGAACCGTGTGGAAGATGTCGCCGGCGACGACGATCACGTCGGGCGCGAGCGCGATGACGCGGTCGATGGTCGTGCGGAACGTCGCGGCGACGTCCGCTTCCCGCTGATTGACGCCGCCGGGAGTCAGCCGCTGATACTGCCGATAGCCGAGATGTAGATCGGAGAGATGGACCAGGCGCATGCGGCGGGTTTTCGTCGCCGTAATCTAACGTCTACCGCCGATCGAATGCGTGCATGTGTTGCGTGATGCGCATCTGCATGCGCATCGAGAGAATGCCGCTCGAGGGCGGCGGCGTCGCGGTCGAGTTCACGACGATGTTGAACCACGACTCCGTGAGCCAGCCGCGCTTGCGGTCGACGAGCATCGTGCCGTTCACGAATCCCTTCTCGAGCGTGGTGCCCTCGGCGGCGCCCGGGCCGGTCGCGGGCTCCATCTCGCCGCGCATCGAGACGAACGCCCACTCGCCCGCGTGGGTCAGCGAATCGAGACGAAAGGTGACGTGCAGCTTGCCCGAGATCTGTGCGCCGAGCTGGTCGCCGGTGGGCACGGGCATGTCACGCATCCAGCTCTCGCCGACCTTGATCGGCGCGCGCGGGAATGCCGCGGGCATGAGCGAGACCACCTCGGCCACGTCGCGCGACGACTTCCCCGTCGTGCCGGCGAGGCCGACGGTGCCGTCGGGGTACACGCGAAAGCGCACGCGCTGGCCGCGGAGCTGCCGCTCCGCCTGGAGCGCCGCCGCGCGCGAGCGGTCGTCCGAGGTCGACAGCAGCACCGAGTCGGTGACGGCGAGCACGGTGGTGCCGTCGTCCGACGCGCCTTCGACGATCGCGCGTGAGAACATGCTCATCCCGTTCACCACGAGCGCGCTGGACTCGCCACTCTCGGTCCGGCGCACGCCGCTCATCTCGCTCTGCTGATCGAGGCGCATGCGGATCGTGTCGCCCATGTGGGGCTTGATCTCGAGCCTGATCGTCTGCGCGCGCGCCGCGCCGGCCCCGATCAGCGTCCCCGCGCACAGCAGCATCCAGCCCGGCACGCCCATGCGACGTCTCAGAATCCGTACGGATCGTCGGCCGGCGCGGAGCGCAGCACCGCGGTGGCGGGACGCGTGGCGGCCTGGGGGGCAACCACGGGCTTGAGCTGGGCGAGGAAGAACTTCTTCACGTCCGCCGGACGCTCGCGCAGCGTGGCATTGCGCGCGCGGATGATCTCCTCGTCGTCGCGCAGGCCGATCGCGTCCTGCACCCAACCGAGCGTGATCGACGGATCGAGCGTGCGCAGGCTGCGCAGCACGGCCCCATCCAGCTCCACGTCCGCCGCCTGCGGATAGCGCTCGGCGCCATCGCGCCCGCGCATGATCGCCGGGCGCGGGAATCGGACGAAGATGGGCTGCGTGAAGTGCGGATGCCGCACCATGAGCTGCCCCTTGTCGAGCGTGGCGAGCTTGGTCTTCACGGCCGGGCTCAGCACCGCGTAGCCAGGGGTCGCGAGCTCGTCCGCGTCCATGCGGCCGTAGAGCGCCGTCCCCGAGTTGCCCACGACGCGGCGGTGCACCTGCGATCGGAATTGCTGCGCGCTGAAGAGCACGAGGCCGAGGTAGCGGCCGCGCTCGGCGAGGTCGAGCAGCATTTTGCGAACGTAGGTGTCCTGGCCATCACTGGGTGCGTACTTGTTCAGCTCGTCGACGAACACGATCACGTGATTCACGCCGAGGTCGCGCTTCTCGAGCTGCTCGCGGAGCTTCGTGACGACGCGCGCGAAGATGAGATCCTGCGCGTCCTCCTCGAGCGAGGCGACGTCGATCACATACACCGTGCGATCCTGAAAGCTCCCGAACGGCAGATCGCTCACGGTGCCTTCGTCGGTCACCAGCCCCGCGCAGCGCGTGGAGATGTTCGAGAGCCGGTTCCGCACCTTGCGGATGGTCGCAATGTGGTGCGTGCGCCACCCTTCGTTGTTCTTCCCCTCGAGCGCCGAGAGGAGATCGCGGAACCAGCCCTCCAGGTCGGCGAACGATTTCACGAAGTAGTGCTTGTTCCCGAGCATCGGATCGCTGAAGTCGCGGTCGACCACGCGCTCGCGAATGAAGTCGATCAGCGCGTCGGCCTTGGCGTCGACGTCGTCCTTGTTGAGCAGCACCTCGGCGTACTGCAGCACCTCGCGCAGCCCCCACGTGAGCGCCGAGACGTTGTGCAGCAGCGCTTCGTTCGACCGGAGCGTGTTGAGCGAGAAGCCGTCGGACTTGAACGGCGCGAAGTAGTGCACGTGCTCGAACGGCGCGGCAGGCACGCCGCACTTCTCGTACAGCGCGCGATCGGCCTCGTCGATCTCCCCCGGCTGGTCGATGAAGCAGAGGTCCGGGCCCTTCACGTTGAAGCAGACCGCCGCCACGGAGCCCTTCTGCGCCGGGAAATGCGCGAAGATGGATCCCATGATCCACTCGATCGCGCTCGTCTTCGTGGCGAGACCGGATACGCCAGTGATGTTCATGTGCGCCGCTTCCGGCCCGAGCAGGAAGTCCGCGTCGAGGTAGATCGGCGCATCCGTGCCGCCGGCGCGATACACCCCGACGGGAATTCCCGTACGCGATCCTTCCTTCAGGTAGCCGTCCATGCGCAGCGCGACCGCGACGTCGTTGTCGTCGGCGAGAAAGACCTGGCCCATGGGCACGGGCTGCAGCGGCTCCTCCGGAACGTGCCGCAGCACCGCCGCGCTGTAGAGCCGGATCTCGGTGCGCTGCGTGGCCGCCATCGACGCGCTGCCCGGCGTGCCGTCGTGGCCGAGCAGGTCGTGCAGCGGCGTCTGGAGATCGGTGTAGCTGAACCCCTCGACGACGATGCCGTAGATCTGCGGGATCTGGCCGTTGACCGGGTGCTCGCCCTCCACGCGCACGATCGTGCCGATGCCGACCGGCGAGTCGAGCGCGGTCCAGAAGTGGAACTCGTGCGGCGTATTCGGCTTGCGCTCGGTCGCGACGACGCGGCCGAGCGCCGCGTCGCGCGCTGGGGTTTCGAATTCGCTAATGCTCACATCACCGCCCGGAGAAACTCTTCGCAATCGCGGACACCGTAGACCATCTTGTCCCATCGTCCGTCGGGCAGCGCGACCGGCGCCGCCTCGGCGAGGATCCAGCGCGAAACTTCGTCCGCGCGCGCGCCGATGTCACGCTCGGCGCCGGCCGCGGGCGCCGCGACCTCCACGCGCACCAGCCCCCACATCGGGTCGTGCCCGCGGGGATCGCGCATCCGGAGATACCAGCTCGCGACGCTGGCGCGCTTGGGCGACGTGACGAGGAACACGCTCGAGCGCTCCGCGCGGCCGAGCGCGAGCACGATTTCGAGCGCGTCTCCGCGCGCATATAGCGTGCGGTGGCTCTTGATCACGCCAATCGCGCAAGCGGCCCGCGCGACCTGCTCCGCTCCGCTGATGCCCCCGTCGATCAGGAGCGGCCTGTTCTCGCGCTCGCACCACTCGAGGGCGAGCCGCTGCTCCACGAGCTCGCGGTCCTTCTGCACGCGGTGAATGGCCGCTTCGCGGAGCGCGAGCGGGTGCTCGCTCGCGTCGGGCTCGCCGTCGGTCGTGTCGCGGATTGCGAGGCCGCTCTCGACCAGGCGCTCCCAGTCCGCGGGGCGAACGTGCGCGCGCGGCACGTACAGCGCCTCCTCCACGAGGTGGCGCCAGGTGAACAGCCGCTGGTTGCGCCGATCGCGAATGACGGCGCCCACGCGCCCGCGCACGATCGGGATGCCGCCGGGCCGGTACATCTCGACCACGCTGTCCTGCTTGCCGTCGAGAAACGCCGCGAAGCCGACCGCCGGCGCCTCGAAGATCCGCCGCGCGCGCAGCTCGTGGCCTTCGATGATCGTCGCGCTGATCAGGCGCGGCGGCTCCGTCGCGGCGCCGGACAGCTCCAGCGCGCGCTCGCCCTCCACCGCCGACGAATCGGGAAACAGCTCGGCGAGGATGCGCGACAGCGACCGCGTGCCCGCGGTGGGGCGGGCTGTCGAGGCGGGCGTCGTGGCCGCCGTCGCGACCGGGCTCGGAGGATTCTTCACCGTAGCCGAAAAATAGCCGAGCGACCGCACCACGTCCGCGGGCGCGGCGAGTTGCCAGAATGCGATGTCCGCGACAGCATACGGGTCATGACATTTCGCTTATTGGTCGTCTCGCTGCTGCTCGCCGCCTGCGCTCATCCTGCGGCCTACACCGTCCCGTCTCTGGGCGCGATGCCGTTTCCAGTGGACAGCTCGCGCGCCGAGGTGGTCGCCGGCGGCGTCACCCACCGGGTCATCAGCTCGTCCACCGGTCCGTGGAGGATCAACGTCCTCTCCGTCGACCTCGACCGCTGCAACGCCGCCGAGGCGGTCGCGAGCAGCGACAGCACCCTGGTTCGCGTTCGCACGACGGACATGCTCGCGGGGCTCGCGCGCCACGAGACGGTGCTCGGCGGCGTGAACGGGGATTTCTTCAGCCTGAAGACCGGCTCGCCGACGAATCTCCTCGTCATCAACGGCACCGTGCGCACGCCGCCAATCGCGCAGCCGGTGCTCGCGTTCGACTCCGCCGGTGGGCCGCACATCGCGTTCTTCACGCAGGACGACGGCGCGCTGCGCCCGTTCCATCCGCTGGAGGCGGTCGGCGGGCGTCCGGTGCTCGTGCGCGACAGCGCCATCGCCCCCGAGGTCGACACCTTCGGGCAGCCGGGATTCCGGGCGCGCAACCCGCGCACGGCGGCGGGCATCGCGCGCGGCGGCAAGCGGCTCATCCTCGTCGCCGTGGACGGCCGCGAATATCAGAATGCTGGTATGACACTTCGCGAAATGGGCGCGCTGATGCTCGCGCTCGGCGCGCGCGACGCGATCAATCTGGACGGCGGCGGATCGACGACGATGGTGGTGGCCGAACCCGGCGCCGGAGGCGCGCTGCGAGTCGTGAATCATCCGTCCGACAAGGGCGGCGAGCGCACGGTCGGCGACGCGCTGGCGATCGTGCGGCGCTGCCGCTAACGCGACGCCACGAACTCGCTCGATTCCCGCGCAACGCGGCCGGCGAGCAGCACGACCGGCCACTCGAAGCGCCGCGGCACGTTGGCCTCGCCCCAGAGCGAGGCAAGCTCGGGGAGCACGACATCCACCGGATTGCGCTCGTGCGCGCGCTCGTAGCGCGCCACGGGCGACATGCTGCGGAGATAGCCGTCCACCTGTGACAGCGTCCAGTCGTACTCGATCCGGAACTCGGGCGTGGGAATCCGCTCGAACGGGAACGGGATCGACCGATACTCGTCGTCGACGTACTTCCGCTCCGCGGGCCAGTAGCCGCGCAGATCGTCGCGCATGAAGCGGCGGAGTACGCGCCCGACCTCGCCGTCCGTGCGCGGCGCGAGGTACGTCCACGCCGCGATTACCGCGTTCGGCACGCACACACGGCGCACTTCGGCGTAGAACCGCGCGTGATCGAACCAGTGCAGCGCCTGCGCAACCGTGACGAGATCGACCGAGGCCGATGCGATCGGCACCGACTCGGCGGGGGCCACGCACCACCGGACGCCCGCGTGCCGCGGCGCGTGCGCGATCTGCTCGACGCTCACGTCGGTCGCGATCACCTCGTCGAAAAATTCAGCGAGCCCGAGCGTCGCCTGGCCGGTGCCGGCGCCGCAGTCCCACGCCCGGGCCCGCGTCGGCGCCACCGAGGCCAGAAACTCGAACAGCGCACGCGGATAGCGCGGCCGGAACGCCGCGTAGCTGGCCGCGACACCGGAGAAATGATCGCCTGGCGCCCGCGAGGCGCTCACCGCACGACCGCGATCGCGACTCCGTCGTGCGTGGGGACGATGATGCCCATGACGCGCGGGTCGTGGGCCATCCGGCGATTGAACTCGCGCACGCCGCGCGTGCGATCATCGTTCTCGTCGCCTTCGTAGACACGGCCGCCCCAGAGCGCGTTGTCCCCGATGATCAACCCGCCCGGGCGCACGAGGCGCAGCGCCCACTCGAAGTACGTGGGCAGCGGCTCCTTGTCGGCGTCGATGAACATCGCGTCGAACCGCTGGCCGTCGAGCGACGGGAGCACGTCGAGCGCGCGGCCGACGCGCACCTCGACGCGCGGGCGCAGCATCGCGCGCTCGATGTACTTTCGCGCAAACGCGGCGTGCTGCTCGTTCACGTCGATCGAGACCAGCTCGCCGTCCGCCGGCAGCGCGCGCGCCATGCAGATCGCCGAGTAGCCGCCGAGCGTTCCGACCTCGAGCACTCGCCGCGCCTTGATCGCGGTGAGCAGCACCTGGAGCAGCCGGCCCTCGTCCGCCGAGATCGCGATCGGCGGAAGGCCGGTGCGGTCCGCCTCCTCGCGCAGCGACGCGAGCAGCTCGTCTTCGGCCCCGAACAGGCCCGAGATGTAATCGCCGGCGCGGTCGGACATCACTCGACGCCGATGTCCCAGGCCTGCTGCAGATCCTTCTTGGAGTAGGCGCGGAACGCCGTGAGCGTCTGCGTGCGCTGAATGCCGGGCACGGTGGGGAAGATCTCCGTCACGACGTGCGCGATCTGGTCGTACTGCGACACGCGCACGATCGCGACGAGGTCCCAGTCGCCCGACACCGAGTAGACCTCGGTCACGCCCTCGACGCCGGCGAGCATGTTCGCGGCGGTGGGGATCAGCGTCGGATCGACGCGAATGAGCACGATGGTGGTGATCACGACTCGGTGGGACAGGGGGGAACGTTGAGCAGCCAGAGACCTGAAATCTGGCTCTTGTCGTCGATATCGAGAAGCAGATCGCGCGCGAGGCGGATCGTGCGCGCTCCCTTCGCCTTACCCAGGCGGAAGTGGAAGTTCCGCTGCGCCGCGTCGGCCTCGGCGACCATGCGCGTCGCCATCTCGAGCGAGGCGATGTCCGGCTGCGAGCGGCGCGACGGCACGACCACGCGCGCGTCCTCGACGCTCGGCGGCGGGCTCAGCGTGGGCAGCTCGCGCACGTCCGGCCACACCGCCACTTCGACGCCGGCGATCACGCCCGCCGCCACGTCGAGGATGACCCACGAGCCGTCGCTGCCCTCGAGGCCCACGGATCCCGACATCCCGTCGGCGGCGACGCGCGGCGTCAACTGGGCCGAGAGGATGTCGGTGTCCGGATCCCAGGTGTACTCGACTTCTGCGGCCGCTGCGGCCGTCGGCTCGAGCTGGACTGCGATCCTCACGGACTCTCCTGTCGTCGAGGGCCGAATACTGCGCGCGACGCCCGCTGGATGCCGCGCCATTTCGTTGCACGGCGGAGCAATGCCGCGCACCGGACGCGACGGTGGCCTAAGATATACGCGCCGCGATGATCCGCCGCACCCCCTCGAGGACGTCGTCCGTTCGCGTCGCGTACGCCACGCGGATCCATTCCGGCGCGTGGAACGCTGCGCCAGGCACCACCGCGACCGAGCGCTCCTCGAGAAGCCGGCGGGCAAAGGTCGTCCCGGGCTCCGGATCGTCGGGTGAAGCCTGGCCGATGTGGACGAAGAGATAGAACGCCCCCTCCGGATCGAGCAGTTCCATTCCCGCCCCGCGCAGCAGCGCGAGCGCGGCGTCGCGGCGCTTCCGGTACTCGGCCAGCATGCCGCTCGTGGCCGCCGCCGCGGCGGCGGGGTCGGACAGCGCCGCGAGCACCGCGTGCTGCGAGATCGTCGCGGCGTTCGATGTCGTGTGCGACTGTAGCGCGGTGAGCGTCCGCGACAGTGCCGGCGTCGCGATCGACCAGCCAATCCGCCAGCCCGGCATCGCGAGCGACTTCGCGACGCCGTCGACGACCACCAGCCGGTCGAGGTGCGGCGCGACCGCGAGCAGCGAGGTGGCCGGCGCCTCGTACGACAGCGCGCGATAGATCTCGTCGCTCACGATCCACCAATCGCGCTCGGCGGCGAGCGCCACGATCTCCTCGAGCTCGCGCGCCGAGTACACGGCGCCCGTGGGGTTGCAGGGGGAATTCAACATCACACCGCGGGTCCGCGGCGTCGCCGCGGCGCGAAGATCGTCGGCCGTCACCTTGAGCTGCCGCTCGCGCGCGCCCCGGACGACCACCGGCGTCGCGCGGGCGAGCGCCAGCATCTCGTAGTAGCTCGTCCACGCCGGCGTCGGCACGAGCACCTCGTCACCGGACGAGAACAGCGCGAAACATGCGTTGAACAACGCCTGCTTGGTCCCGGTCGACACCACGATCTGCTCGGCCGCGATCGGCCGTCCGTGTACGGCGCTCGCCTGCGCGGCGATGGCCTCGCGCAGCGGCGCGATCCCCGGGACCGGCGTGTACCGCGTCGCGCCCGCATCGAGCGCCCGGTGCGCGGCCTCGACCACGTACGCGGGCGTCGGGAAATCCGGCTCGCCCGCGCCGAGGTCGATCACGGCGCGGCCCGCGGCGCGCAGCGCCTTGGCACGCGTGGAGACGGCGATCGTGGCCGATTCGCGCAGCTCGGCCACGTTCATCGAAGGTGCGAACTGCGTCATGGCGCGGGACAACCCGATGGAGGGGAGAAGGCTCGCGGGCTATACTTCACGTCCTGAATTTGGCGACTCCGCGGGAGCGGTGCGAGCAGCGAGTGCACGCACCCGCACCGCCGCACGATTTCGAAGGGGGACTTGGTGGAACAGGACTCACGGGAGGCGGCGACGGTCGCTCGCAGTCAGAACGTCGTGTACGTGATGCCGCACGACTGGACGGCGGTCGCGGAGTTTCTCGAGCCGATGATCGAGCGCATCGACGAGAACGCGCGCGAGGTGCAGCTGCTCGTCATCGCCTCGGACGCAGAAGTTGCCGCGGCGATCGGCGCGGCGGCCGTGCGGCTCGTGGACCAGCGCGCCATCGAGATCGTGTCGGCGACCTCCGCCGCGCGCGCCGCACGGCTCCTGCGGATCCGCCCGGCCCAGATCGTGACCGGGGCGCCGGAAACGCTCGGCGAGCTCGTGCGCGGCGCCGCGCTCAAGCTGGAGACCGTGCGCATGGTCTGCGTCGCCTGGGCGGACGAGCTGCTCGAGCGGCAGAGCGGTGCCGCGCTCGAAACGCTCATGACGGAATTGGCAAAAGACGGCGCGCGGGCGATCGTCACGGCCCAGCTCACGCCAGCCGTCGAGGAGCTGGTCGAACGCTATGCACGCCGCGCGCGCCGCGTCGTCGTGCCGGCGCCTGAGATCGAGCAGCCCGTCGACGTCCAGTACGTCACGACCACGCCCGCCGGCCGGCTCGGCGCGCTGCGCCGCGTGCTCGACGAGGCCGATCCGAAGTCGGCCCTCGTCTTCGTCCGCGACCGCGATGCGGAACCCGAGGTCCGCGACCTGCTGCGCTCGCTCGGCTACACCCGCGAGGGCGACGGCGTGCACGTGGGCCGGGCTGCCGCACCAGGGACGGAGATGGCCATCCTGTTCGACCTCCCCGCCTCACGCGAGGAGCTGCGCGAAGCCGTGTCGGCCGCGGGCAAGCGCGTGGCGCTCGTGCAGGGTCGGCAGCTCGGGAGCCTCCGCGCACTCGCCGCAGGCGGCGCGATCAAGCCGTTCATTCTCCCCGAGTCCGGCCAGCGCGCCCGCGACCGCGACGCGCGCACCCGCGCCGAGCTGCGCAGCGTGCTCACCGAGGGAGCGTTCGGGCGCGAACTGATCGCGCTCGAACCGCTGCTCGACGACTACGACGGGATCGAGATCGCGGCGGCTGCGGTGCAGCTCCTCGAGCGCGAGCGGCTCGCCCGCGCCACGGAGGCACCCGTGGTCCGAGGCGCAGCGGGGGCAACGCGCGAGCGGTCCGCCGCCGGCGGCATGGTTCGCCTGTTCGTGAACGTCGGTGCGCGCGACGGCGTGAGCCCCGGCGATCTCGTGGGCGCGTTCGCGAATCAGGGCGAGGTCTCGAGCGCGCAGCTCGGCCGCGTCGACATCCGCGAGTCGCACTCCATCATCGAAGTCGCGCCGGACGTGGCGAACGACCTCGTGCAGCGCGTGACCGGCGCGATGATTCGCGGCCGCCGCGCCATCGTCCGTGTGGACGAGGAACGCCCGCGCCGCGAGGGGCGTCCGCCGCGCGAAGGCCGGCCGCCGCGTGAAGGCCGCCCGCCGCGCGAGGGTCGTGGGCCGCGCGAAGGCCGCCCCCCGCGCGGCGATCGCCCGATGCGCGACGCACGCGATCGTGACGCGCGGCCGCGCCGCGAGCCGCGGCCGCCCCGCCGCGATCGAGGGGAGCGCGAGTGATCTCGGACGGCTACTTCTCCGGCGGCAAGGCCGGCTGGATCGAGGTGATCTGCGGTGTGATGTTCAGCGGCAAGAGCGAGGAGCTCATTCGCCGCGTGCGCCGCGCGATCATCGCGAAGAAGAAGGTGCAGGTGTTCAAGTCGCACCTGGACGAGCGCTACTCGGGGATCTACCACGTTTCCAGCCACGACGGACGTACGGTCGAAGCCGTGCCCGTCGACACGCCAGCGCAGATCTCCCAGCTCGTGCAGCCGGATACGCAGGTGGTCGCGATCGATGAAGCCCAGTTCCTCGACCACACGATCGTGGAGCTCGCGACGTCGCTGGCGAATCGCGGCATGCGCGTCATCGTCGCCGGGACCGACAGCGACTTCCGCGGCGAGCCGTTCGGCGCCATGCCGCAGCTTCTCGCCGTCGCCGAAGTCGTGGACAAGCTGCACGCGATCTGCGTGATCTGCGGCAACCCCGCGAGCCGCAATCAGCGGCTGATCGGCGGCAAGCCGGCGCGCTACGACTCGCCGACGATCATGGTGGGCAGCACCGAGTCATACGAGGCTCGGTGCCGCGCCTGCCATTCCGTGCCGCGCCGCGACGAGGATCAGGTCCGCCTGCTCTGACCGCGGGCTCAGTGCGGCGACAGGCTCTTGTAGAGCTGCGTCACGTTGAACCGCACCGGATCGAGCTCGTAGTAGCGGTTGTCCTGGAACCGTCCTGTGGTGGGAAAGTACGGCGGCGGATTCACGACCGCGCAGCGATCGTAGCTGTACCGCTTCACATAGCCGGTGCCCGTGGACGTGCCCACCGCGCCGCGCGTCTGCTGGATCAACCCGCCGGTCAGGTAGAGGCAGCCGCGTCCATCGGACGATGACTGGCAACCGATCGCGTTCGTCGGACCACCGCTGTAGTTCTCGACCGCGAACGACGTGTTCAGCGACATGATCACCGACTGGATGTACAGGTCGGGCGTGTCATCCAGGCTCCGCACCTGCTTCGGCGACGACGTCCGCACGTACTGCGGCGAGTTCATGCTGTTGTCGGCGACGATCGTGTTCGCGCCGGCGATCATGCCCAGAATGTCGACGCAGCGCCCCTGCGCAGGATCGTTGGCGTACCGCAGGTCGTCGAGCACGACGATCGTGTTCGGCGTGTAGAGCGTGATGTCGCCACGCAGCACGCCGCTCACACCCACCGTGCCCGCCACGTACATCACGCCTTTGGTGCTGGTGTTGAACCCGCGGTAGAGCGGAAAGAGATACTTCGCGTCCGCCGGCCGGTGCGCGGCGATCGTCGGATCCGGCGAGTTCGTGACGAGCGTCCAGCTGCCGTACTGGTCGACCGGCGTGAACGTCGTGTCCTCGCCACCGATGTGAATGTGGTCCACGGAGTAGCCGAGCGCCGTCGTGCGCGCCACCGCGGCGAGATGCGGATCGCCGCCAAGGAAGCACCGCGCGCCGGGATGATTCATGATCGTCTGAATCGTCGACTCGCCCTCGGTGTGCGCGGCGGAGATGCTCCCGCCGTGGTCAGGCGCCGTCACGGTGTCGAACCACGTGTTGAGCGTCCCGCCGTGCCCATCCGACGGATGGTAGTGCACCGCGATCGGGAAGAACTTGAGCTTCCCCGACGCGTCCGCGTGCCAGTCGCCGCAGTTGAGCACCGCGGTCTTGGCCGGGAGCGACGACGACGTGCCCGGCCAGTCGGCGCGCAGCCAGCCCACCTGCCCCGAGTTGGCCGTGTACACGCGGAAGAAGCCTTCGTTCGCGCCGGTCGAGTCGTTGTCCGCCGGCGTGTCCATGTCCGCCGCCACGAACTCGATGCGCATGCGCACGGTGCTCTCGTCGCCGGTCGTCGGCGCGGTGAAGCTCATCCCGCCGGTCGCCGCCAGGCCGCTCAGGGAGCTCAGCGTGGTGAGCGCCGGGAGCTGAATGGGCTTTTGATGAATCTGATAACCCTTGGAGTACGTCCCGTAGCTCACGCCCTGGATCGCGCCCGCGGTGCCGACGTCGTCGTGGAACGTGACGCCCGAGCTCAGGATCTTGATGTCGTCGTTCGACCACACCGGTCCCCAGAGCTGGTCGCCGCCGCCGAAGTAGATGTTCGACCCCTCGCTGTTCGTCCAGTACGCGAACTTGGCGAAGCTCTCCTGCGTGAGCTCCAGGCGCCGCACGAACCCGGTGCCGTTGGCGTCGCGTGCCTCGGCGACCACGCTGGCGAAGCGGCCGAACTGGCCGCTCGTGGAGCCGCTCTGGCCGGCGTACAGATTCACTTTGATCCCGTTGAGCGGCGTCCCGTCCGCCGCCTGCAGCGTCTTGCCCGACATGAGCTGCACGAACAGCGTGTCGGACGACGGATTCGGCAGCGACGCGGGATTGAAGTTGAGCTCCGCCTTCCCGATCGCGAGCGCCGCTTCGGACGCGTACTTCAGGTCGTCTTCCTTCTCGTACGTCTTGCTGAGCAGCGACGCGTTGGCCGTCAGATAGATCGCCGAGAGCGCGAGCGCGCCGATGCCGACGACGAAGAACATCGTCGTGAACAGCGCGATGCCGCGACGCGGGCGCGGCCGCCCGGTTTGTGATCGCATGGTGGTCCTCATGGAATCGTCACCGCCGAGGCCGTGCCGATGGGGGAGCTGCTCGGCGTGCAGTCCTGCGCCGCGACGCCGTAGATCCAGCTCTGCCCGCTCAGCACGTCCGTGTCCTTGAACGAGTAGCTCGTGGAGTTCGAGTCGAGCCCGGCCGGCGCGCTCGCGATCGGCTGGTCGAACGCCGGGTCGCTCGAGAGCCGCCGGTAAATCGCGTACCGCTCCACGTCCTTCTCGCCCGCGCCGTCGTCGACGGAAGGCGACCAGCTGACCGTGACGTACGTCTGGAACACGGTGATCCCGTCCGCGGGCGTGACCGTGACCGTCGGCGTGACGCCGAGCGGCGGCTGCCCGCAGGTGCTGTGGTGGATGAGCCCCGCGTTCATGATGTGAATCGTCGTCTGCAGCCGGCGATACGTGTCCTGCCCCGTCCGCGGGTCGTGGAACACGCTCGTGAACTGCACCTTCACCTGGCGGATGCTGTCGGTGAGCGCCGAGCGCCCGGTGTCGTTCGGCGCGCCATGGATGGCCGCGGTGTGCACGAGCGGCAGGACCGCGGGCGAGATGCGGGTCAGCGCCCCGGTGGTATCACCTTTATAGTATTGAAAAACAGTATCCGAAGAATTGTAAACTATGCCGCGCGCGACCATCTTGGCGGGGCGGCCGTTCACCCGCCGGAACAGGATGTACTCGTTCGTCCGGCTCGCCGTGGAATCGCGCGACAGCCAGTACGAGATCGTCTCGGCGAGGCTCGGCACGCCCGCGTTCTGCATGTACAGCGTGTCCGGATACTGCGTGCTGGTGCCGGGGAGCGTCAGCTTCTCGCTCGGCTTCATCGCGCCCGCCGCGGCCGAATCGACGTCGGGGTTGATGTAGACCGCCCCCAGGTCCGACGTGTCCTGCGCCACGAGATCGCCGTTGAACGTGATCGAGAGCGGCCCGGCCTCGACGATCATCGGCTGCGCGTCGACCACCCCGACGCCCGCCACGCGCAGCTCGCGGTCGAGCGAGGAGAGCGCGAACCGCGAGTTCTGCTGCGCGTCGAGCCGGCCCGCCTGCGTCGACACGGCGCTCGACTGCTTGCGGAACAGCTGCGTGCTGATGCCGAGCAGCACGCCCATCAACGCCATGGCGACGAGCATTTCGGCGAGCGTGAAGCCGCGCCGCGCGCGGCCGGATCGAGCATGCACGGGAGCGTCTCCTTCAGAAGGGGGCGATGACGGTGGTCTTCTTCACCGCGCCGGTCATCTGCGGATTCGTCACCTGCACCGTGACGATCTTGTAATCGATGGTGTCGGCCAGCGCGCCGCCGACCCGCGTCACGGACGTCTGCCGCGCGAAGTTCGGATAGCCGGGAATGCTGGCCTCCGTCTTCACGTACAGACTCTCGATCGCGCTGTACCGCGGCGCGCTCTTCACCACCTCGATGCGGTCGTCGGCGAGCTGCGACGCCGTGATCCGCATGCGGGCGCGCGACGTCTCCTGCGACAGCCGCACGGAGAACGCGCCGAGGCCGAGCATCACGCCGCCGAGCAGCGAGAAGGCGACGATGACTTCGACGAGCGTGAGGCCGCGGCGCGCGCGCGCGGCGCGCGGAGCGCGCGGGCGCCTCACAAGTTTCCGGGTACCCATTTGTTGGTCGTCGTGTTGAGCCGGTACCAATCGACTCGTCCGGTCGCCTGCGTCAGCGTCACCGCGCGGTAGATCTTGGGGCCGCGCGCCGGAACCGAGATGTAGATCTCCGCGTCGCTGCTCACCGAGCCGTCGCGGTGGAAGGTCACC
Organism: Gemmatimonadaceae bacterium; assembly: GCA_035547615.1. Lineage (GTDB taxonomy): Bacteria > Gemmatimonadota > Gemmatimonadetes > Gemmatimonadales > Gemmatimonadaceae > JAQBQB01. The sequence goes on from DASZUN010000054.1 coordinate 42,592, forward strand.
GTGGGCAGGCCGTTGAGCTTGGCCACGTTCGAGCCGCTGATCGGCGTCGCGATCGCCGTCCCGGACACGCCGGTGACGCTCGGATCGGTGAACAGAATCCCGTTCTCCAGGCCGTAGTACGTCACGCGCTCCCCGGGCGTCGCCTGGCCGTCGTTGTTCGCGTCCCAGATCAGCCGGATGCGCTCCGTCGTCGTGTCGAAGCTGACGACGATGTCGTGCTGCCGCGTGATCGCGTTGCGCTGCGCGTTCTGCAGCGTCGTGCGGACGATCTGCGCCACGGCGTCGGCCTTGTACTTCGACGTGTCGAGCCGCGGGATCGCGAGCGTGATCATCAACCCGCTGATCACGAGCACGATCATCGTCTCGGCGAGCGTGAAGCCGGCCTGCAACGTTTTGCTGCGATGTTGGCGCGTCGGGGAATTGCGCATGAGATTGCTCGTTGGTCTGCCTGCTACCCGGACGACACGATCGGTTCGCAGGCTATGGCGGCCTGTGACACTGGTCGTCACCAATCGGGCAGAAACCGTCATATTCTCTGCATGCTCGCCTTGCTCGTGACGACAGGGCGCGCGTAGCGTGATCACGCGGCCGAAGGAGGCCGGGATCAGCCGTCCTCCCGCTGGATGGAATTCACATGGGCGTCATCGCCACGCTGCTTCCAAACACCGGACATCTTCAGCGTCTGCGCACGGCCATTCGCGACCGCCATCAGGTGGTCGCGTGCGAGGACTGGGCGGCGCTGCTCCGCGTGTGCGAGCAGCAGCCCGTCCGGCTCGCGATCGTCGACTTGTTCGCCGGGGGGCGCGCGAACTTCGAGCGCGTGCGGCATCTGAAGCAGCGGCTGCCGCGACTCACGCTGATCGCGTATGTCACGTTCACGCCCGACCGCGCGCACGATCTGTTCGACGCCGGCCGGCAGGGCATGGACGGCCTGGTGATCGCCGATCAGGACGACGCGCCGCGGGCGCTGCTCTCGCTCGTCGAGCACGCGGAATCCAAGAGCCTCGGCGCCGTGGTGCGCCGCTCGCTCGAGGGCGTGGATCCGGTCGTGCGCGACGCCGTGCTCCTCGCGGTGACCCGCGCCCACGAGCGGCTCTCACCCGAGGCGCTCTCGCGTTTGCTCGCGCTGCCGCGGCGTACCGTGTCGCAGCGGTTGTCGACGGCGGGCTTCCCCGCGCCACAGCGGCTGCTCACGTGGGGCCGCCTCATCGTCGCGGCGCATCTGCTCGAGGATCGTCATCGCAGCGCGGATCGCATCGCGCTCGCGCTGGACTTCCCCTCGGGCAGCGCCTTCCGCAATACCTGCCAGCGGTACCTGCACGCCACGCCGCGCGAGATCCGCGGACGCGGCGGCGCGGCCTACGTCATTCGCACCATGCTGCGCCAGGTCGGCGCGGCGGAGCAGCCGCGCGCGAGCGGCCGTCCCGGCAAGCGGACGCTCGCGCTCGCGGTGTGACGCGCGCCGCTCGCCCAACCCAACTCGTACCCTCCACCCGATGCTTCACCTCACCATGAGGATTTTTGTATGATGCGACGCCGCTTCGCCGTCCTCCTTACGCTCGCCGCGCTCGCCGCCTGTGCGGGCGTCGACACCACCGCGCCGGCGCACCGGGCGCCCACCGCCGCGCGCGCGAACAGCGCCCCGTCCGGCGCCCAATTGCACGACGGGCACGTGATTCCCGGCGCGATCGGGCAGGCGGGCACCGCGCCGGCATCCGACGCGACGCGCCTCGCCTGCGACGTGCCGTCCACGCTCACCAATTCCGCCGTGATCGGCGCGAAGGGCGGTGAGCTCGACATCGGCCCGCATCGGCTGATCATCCCGCCGGGCGCGCTCACGCACGATACGCTGATCAGCGGAACGATCCCCGCCGGCTCGAGCATCGAGATCCACTTCGAGCCGCACGGGTTGCAGTTCCTCAAGCCGGCGGGTCTGCAGCTCGACGTCTCGAGCTGTAGCAACGTGCCCGACGTCGTCTACCTCGACGAGACCGAAGGCACGGTGCTCGAGCGCATCAAGGCGGTGTTCAGCAACTGGTGGCACACCGTCGCGGCGCCGCTCGACCACTTCTCGACGTACGCCATGGACGTGTGACCCACACGACATGACCGGCAGCAGCGCCAGCGACGCCATCCGCACCGGAGAGGCGTCCGAGCTCGCGGGCGAGTTCCTCGACGCCACGGCAGCGTATCAGTCGGCACTCACCGACGCCGATCCGCTCGTCGTGGCCGAGGCGCATTTTCGCCTGGGCCGGGTCGCGTGGAAGCAGGGACGGTACGACGACGCGATCGAGCAGTACCGCGCGGCGCGCGGACTGGCCGTCCAGCACGGCGCCGACGAGCTGCGCGGGCGCGTCGAGAACGGGCTCGGCGTGGTCCACAACGAGCGCGGCGAGTTTGAGCAGGCCCGGGCGACGTTCGCCGTGGCGCTGGAGCTCGCCGGGGACGACAACCAGCGCGCGCGCGTGCTGCTCAACCTCGGCGTGATCGCGAACGTCGAGGGCGATCTGGAAGGCGCGCGGAAGCACTACCTGCGCAGCCGCGTCATGTTCGAGCGCGCGGCCAATCGCCGCGGCGAAGCGCTCGCCCTCCACAACCTCGGCGCCGTCTACGCGGACGAGTCGCTGTGGGACGAAGCCGAAGAGTCGTATCGCATCTGTCTCGAGCTGCTCGAGCCGCTGGGCGACCGGCAGATGATCGCGAAGGTGCTGCTCAACCGCTCCGAGGTGAGCTGCGCGCGCGGCCGGTTCGACGACGCGATCGCGAGCTGCGACATGGCGATCTCGATCGCCGCCGAGATCGGCGACGAGGTCGACCGCGGGGAAGCGCTCCGCTGGAAGGGCTACGCGCTGATCCGCGTCGGGCAGCACGCCGCCGCGCAAAAGGCGCTCATCGAGGCGGCGCGGATCGGTGCCCGTGCGCAGGTGAAGATGCTCGAGGCGGAAGCGTCGCGCGATCTCGCCGCGAGCCTGATCGAGACGGGCGACGTGCCCGGGGCCCGCAAGCGGCTGCAGCGCGCGCTCGCGCTGTTCGAGGCCGTGGGCGCGCAGCGCGAGATCGCCGAGGCGCGGGAGTTCCTCGCGCACCTCGGCTGACGGTCCCGCGCCCTACCGAGGCGGTGCGTAGGCGAGCGTCAGGAACTCTTCGCGCGTGCGCGGGTCCGAGCGGAACGTGCCGCGCACGGCGCTCGTGATCGTTTTTGAATTCTGCTTCTCTACTCCGCGCATCATCATGCAGAGGTGGTAGGCCTCGACCACCACGCCCACGCCGTGCGGCCGGAGCACCTCGTCGATCGCGCTGGCGATCTGCTCCGTGAGCCGCTCCTGCACCTGGAGCCGCCGGGCGAACACCTCGACGATGCGCGGCAGCTTGCTGAGGCCGACGATCTTCCCGTCGGGGATGTACGCGATGTGCGCCTTGCCGTAGAACGGCAGCATGTGGTGCTCGCACAGGCTGTAGAGCTCGATGTCGCGCACCATGACCATGTTCGCGGCGCCCTCGGAATCGAACAGTGCGCCGCCGACCACGTGCTGCACGTCCATCTCGTAGCCGCGCGTGAGCCAGGCGAGCGACTTGGCGACGCGGTCCGGCGTGCGCATGAGCCCCTCCCGATCCGGGTCCTCGCCGAGCAGCTCGAGCTGCCGCCGCACGAGGTCGCGGAATTCGTCGTCGCTCCCGTTCTCTTCCAATCGCCGTTCCGGTCGGTGCATTCCGCCGTCTCCACTGAGAAATGCCGTGAGGGATGCCGCGAGTTGACGCGTTCCCACGGGTCCCCTAGCTTGGGCTCGCCGCACCGGGGGATCGCCTGTCGCCTTCTTCGAGGCCCATCATGCTGCTGGTCGCGCTCACGGGGAACATCGGAAGCGGGAAGTCCACCGTCGCGACGATGTTCTCGGAGCGCGGCGCCACGATCATCGACGCCGACGTGCTGGCGCGGCGCGCCGTCGAGCGCGGGACGGCCGCGTTCGAGAAGATCGTCCAGCGGTGGGGATCGGAGATCCTGGCGCCCGACGGCCACCTCGATCGCGCCGCGCTGCGCCGGATCGTGTTCAGCGATCCGGCCCAACTCGAGGAACTTAACGAGATCGTCCATCCGGAGGTCGAGCGGCTGCGCGCGCGGCTCGTCGAGCAGGCGCGCCAGCGCGGCGACCGCGTGGTGATTTGCGACATCCCGCTGCTCTTCGAGCGGCACATGACCGAGGGCTTCGATCGCGTCATCCTCGTCGACGCGCCGCGGCCGGTCCGGCTCGAGCGCCTGGTGGGCGACCGCGGCCTGCACGAGACCGAGGCGATGGACATGATCGCGGCGCAGATGCCGGCGGAGCTCAAGCGCGCCCGCGCCGATTTCGTGATCGAGAACAACGGCACGCTGTCGCACCTCGAACGGCGCGTGCAGGACGTGTGGCTCGCCCTCGTCCGCGACGGGGCGCCGCCGCGCACCGCCGCCGTTCCTTGACGCTGTTTTTCGGTCCGGATAGACTTCGCGCGCACCTCCACTTGTCCCCCATCACGGGAGCGCGTTGTGTCGGACGTCCCTGATAATCTCCTCTACACCGAAGATCACGAGTACGTGCAGCCGACCGACGACGCGAACGTCGTCGCCGTGGGCATCACGGATTACGCGCAGGGCGAGCTCGGCGACATCGTGTACATCGAGCTGCCCAAGGTGGGCGCCACGTTCGGCGCTCACGACGTGTTCGGCACGGTCGAAGCCGTCAAGGCCGTGTCGGAGCTGTATTCGCCGCTCGCCGGCGAAGTCGTCGCGGTGAACGACCGGCTCGACAAGGAGCCGGCCCTCGTGAACTCCGCGCCGTACGGCGACGGCTGGATGATCAAGCTCCGCCTGAAGGACGCGAACGAGAAGTCGAAGCTGATGAACGCCGATGCGTACGAGGCGCACCTCGGCAACGCGTCGCACTAGTCGGTCGCGACACGCAACAACGAAGAAGGCCGCCGGCGAACGCCGGCGGC
>DASZUN010000055.1:0-36323 GCA_035547615.1 Gemmatimonadaceae bacterium
GGGATCCCGTTCACGATCTCCGTCCACGTCTTGCCGCCGTCGTGCGTGCGGAAGATGTGCGGCGAGAGATCGTCGAGCCGGAACGTGTTCACCGCCGCGTACGCGGTCTGCGTGTCGAAGTGCCCGGCATCGATGATCGAGATCTTGCTCCACGGCTTGTTCCGGATCTCGGGCGGCGTCACGTCGGTCCACGTCTTCCCGCCGTCGGCGGTCATCTGGATCAACCCGTCGTCCGTGCCCGCCCAGATGCGATACGTGTCGACGTACGACGGCGCGATCGTGTACACCACGCCGCCATGGTGCGCCCGCGCCTGCGGCTCGTTCGCGTAGCTCCCCACGTTCGGCGGCACGATCGAGTCCTTGCGCGTGAGGTCGGGGCTGATCCGCGTCCAGCTCTGGCCGCCGTTGAGCGTCTTCCAGACGACGTTCGACCCGAACAGCAGCATGTGCGGATCGACGGTCGAGAAGACGAGCGGCGCCGTGCGTTCGGTGCGGTAGTCCGTGCCGTTGATCGGCCCGACGCGCGGGCCCACGTCCTCGACTTCGCCCGTGCGGCGGTCGTACTTCGTCACCTTGCCGCCGTAGACGATGTCCGGATCGAGCGGGTCGGGCGCGACGTAGCCGTACTCCTCGGCGCCCACCGGATGCCAGTCCGACGGCATGATCCGCCCGTCGTCGCCACGGCTCCGGATACAGGCGGAGCCCGACTCCTGCTGGCCACTGCACACGCGATACGGGAACGCATTGTCCGCCGTGACGTGGTACATCGCCGCCGTGGGCTGGTTGTACCACGAGCTCCACGTCGCGCCGCCGTTCACCGTGACGATCGCGCCCTGGTCGCTCGCGATGAGGATGACGTTCGGATCGATCGGGTTGATCCAGATGCGGTGATAGTCGTCGCCGCCGGGCGCACCGCGGAACGAGTGGAAGGTCTTGCCGCCGTCAGTCGACTTCCACGCGACGACGCTCGCCGTGTACACCACGTCCGGGTTCTTGGGATCGACTTTGACCTCGGCGAAATCCGACGCGCGGGTGACCACGCGCTCGTCCGTCGTGGCCAGGTGGAACGTCTCGCCGCCGTCGTCCGAGCGATACAGGCCGCCGTTCCGCCGCGCGTCCACCGTGGCGAACACGCGGCTCGGCAGGCTCGGCGCCACGCCGATGCCGATGCGGCCGAGGCCGTCCTCGGCGAACGTGGGCAGTCCCTTGCCGATCTGCCGCCACGTGGCGCCGCCGTCGGTCGACTTGAACAACCCGCTGTTCGGCCCCTGGAACTGCCCGTTCTCCCACGGCCCCTGCCGCGACTCCCACAGCGCGCAGTAGATGGTGTTCGGGTCCGCCGGGTCCATCACGACGTCGATCGCGCCGGTATTCTCGTTTTTATATAATACTTTCTGAAACGTCGCCCCGCCGTCGGTCGAGCGGAACAGGCCGCGCTCCTCGTTCGGACCGTAGGGGTGGCCCATCACGGCGACGAACAGCCGGTTCGGATCGTGCGGGTCGACGGCGATCTGCGGGATCTGCTGCCCGTCGCGGAGGCCCAGGTGCGTCCAGGTCTTTCCGGCGTCGGTCGACTTGTAGACTCCGTCGCCCGTCGAGAGGTCGGGGCGCTGCAGCCCTTCCCCGCTCCCCACGTACACGATGTTCGCGTTCGACGGCGCGACAGCGATCGCGCCGACCGAGCCGGTCGGCTCCTGGTCGAAGATCGGATTCCAGGTGCGGCCATAGTCGGTCGTCTTCCAGACGCCGCCGTCGACGGCGCCGACGTAGAACACGTTCGGCTGATCGGGAATGCCCGCCGCTGCCTTCGTGCGGCTCCCGCGGAACGGGCCGATCATGCGCCAGCGCATCTCACCATACATGCGCGGGTCGATCTGTTGCGCGCGCGCGGTCGCGAGCGGGGCGAACGGCGCGAGGAGGGCGGCGAGAACGAACAGACGTGAACGGTTCACGTGTGCACCGGGAAAAAGAAGAATCGCGTGCGTCCTGTCGATTCTCCCATTCTCACGCGATCAACCAGCCTCGGCAAGTCGGCGCGCGCGAAACGTGCAGAGCGGGCGCGGCGAATTTCACCGAGACGGTACCATGACAGCGCCGAGCCCCGATCCACGACCGAACCTTCCCGACCCGTTCCCTGAACCGCCGACCGAACCGGGTCCCGCCAATCCGGACGAGACGCCCGTCACGATCATCGAGCTGCCGCCGAATCAGCCGTCGCCCGGCGTGCCCGTGGACACGCCGATTTCGTGAATGGCGGCGCTCACTCCGCGCGGTCCGTTCCTTCTGCCGCGGTCTCCTCGGCCGCACACCGGCCGCGGTGCACGACGCGGTGGCTGAGGATGCGCACGTCGGCCTCCTCGTACGTCGCGATCGGCTCGCCGCAGCGCATGCAGCGCGGAAAGAGCGCGTAGATCGACCGAGCCATCTCCTCGATCTCGGGATCGTTGCGGCGCGCGGCGATGTCCATGCCCTCACTAGTATACGGACACGACCATTCACGCCAGAGCGATCTCTCCATGTCCGGAATGCTCGACCGACTCGTGGCGCACATGCGCTGGGCCGACGCGATCGTGGCCGACGCGCTGCTGCGCGCCGACGCGCCTGAACCCAACTCCGTGCGGCTGTTCGCGCACGTCGCGGCCGCCGAGCACCTGTGGTATGCGCGCATCCACGGTGAAACACCGGGATTTCCCGTGTGGCCGACGCTCACGGTCGCTGAAGCGCGCGACGTGGCGGCGCGCGAAGCCGACCACTTCGCGGCGCTCGTGTCCACGCCCGACGAGCTGTCACGCATGATCCAGTATCGCAACAGCAAGGGCCAGGAGTTCGAGAATCGCGTCGACGACATTGTGACGCACGTCGCAATGCACGGCAGCTACCATCGCGGTCAGATCGCGCGACATCTGCGCCTGGCCGGGATGGAGCCGCCGTACACGGACTTCATTCAGTTCATACGGGCTGGTTGAGGAGTGGCGATCACCCGATCGGCCACCGCTCCTCGCGTTCGCGACGCGTGAGTGCCGGGCGCGTTCGCCCCTGCTCGCGCCGGGCCGCATTGTCGTGACGATCTTCGTCACTGGTGTGAGATGCGTCGCGGACGTGCAGTGGCTCTTCCTTCTGGTCGCGACGCTGGCGTTCGTCCATCGCGTGAGCTCCGTTTGGGGTGGGATGCGCTGGGCCGCACGCCGCGTGCCCCGAGCGGCGCAACGGGGCGACTCCTCGGCTCAGCCGTCGTACTTCCACACGCGAATGCCGCCGAGAATGCCCGCCGCGTTGTCGACGATGCTCACATCCTTCGGCAGCTCGAGCGTCACGTGTCTCGAATTTCCGCCGCCGATGTACAGATGGTCGAACGTCGTGAGCGCGCGGAGCGAGTCGATCGCGCGCGCAAGCTGGCGGTTCCACTTGCGCTTGCCCTTGCGCTCGAGCGCGGCCTCGCCGAGCTCGTCCTCGTACGTGGAGTCGCCGTGAAACGTGTGATGCGCCAGCTCGAGATGCGCGCCGAGCCGCCCGTCCTCGAACAGCGCCGTGCCGAATCCGGTGCCGAGCGTGATCACCAGCTCGACGCCTTTGCCGCGAATGGCGCCGTAGCCCTGCATGTCGGCGTCGTTGATGACGCGTGCCGGCGCGCCGAGCTTCCGCTCGAGGGCGTGGGCGAGATCGAAGCCGGCGAATCGCTCGGAGCCGAGATTGGGCGCGGTGCGGATGACGCCGCGCCGCACCACGCCGGGGAACCCCGCCGAGATGCGATCGAAGTGCGGCAGCTGCTTCGCGAGTGCGGCGATGATGCTGACCAGACGGCGCGGCGTGACGTCGCGCGGCGTGTCGGCTTTCACGCGGTCGTGGATCATGCGTCCGCGCGCGTCGAGCACGGACGCCTTCACGTGCGAGCCACCGATGTCGATCGAAAGCGTGTCGGGCATCGCGTTGCGGGGGAACAAGGTTTGTGCCGGTTCCACGCGAGGATTCCGTGAAAATCTACGACCGGGCCTACTTCGAGCGGTGGTACCGCGATCCGCGCGATCGCGTGACGACGCGCGACGCACTCGCGCGCAAGGTGCGCATGGCCGTATCGCTCACCGAATTTCTGATCGGGCGCAGGATCCGCAGCGTGCTCGACGTGGGCTGCGGCGAAGCGCCCTGGTTCCCGCTGCTCAGACGCCTGCGCCCCGGGATCCGCTACACCGGCATCGACTCGAGCGAGTACGTGATCGCGCGATACGGAAAGTCGCGCAACATTCGCCGCGGCTCGTTCGGAGAGCTCGGAGCGCTGCGACTCCCGCGGGGCATCGATCTCATCGTGTGCGCCGACGTGCTGCAGTACGTCGAGACGCGGGACCTCGAGCGCGGGCTCCGCGCGATCCGCCACCTGCTCGGCGGCGTCGCGTACATCGAGGCGTTCGCCACCGAAGACGCGATGGTGGGCGACCGCGAGGGCTGGCACGAGCGCAGCGCCGCCGACTTTCGACGGCTGTTCCGCCGAGCCGGGCTCACGCAGTGCGGGCCGTACAGCTTCGTCGACCTCGACCGCTTCGACACGCTGAACGCGCTCGAGCACCTCTGAGGGCCGCGGGCGGCACCGATCCTGCCTTTTCCCCAGGCATGGGATGGGAGGAGGTGACGATGAAATTCACTCGAACGGGTCTGGCGATCGCGGCCGCATTCACCCTTGCCGCGGGTTGTGCGGGATATCGGGAGGGCTCGGCGGGAGGCAACGTGATCTCGCCGGCGGACGCGGCGAACACGGCGGTGCTGCAGGTGCGCAACCTGAGCACGCAGTCGCTCGAGCTCCGGGCGGTGGCGCTCGGCCAGTCGCGTTTCATCGGCTCGGTGGGCGCGAACGACACGACGTCCATTCTGCTCGACCCGTCGTACTTCCCCACGGGCAACCTCTACATCATCGGCATTCCGCCGGATGGGAGCGGGCGCGCGGTGGCTGGTCCGCTCGCCGCGGGCAAGGGCGACAAGATCCAGTTCACGATCGAGCCGGCGCTCGACATGAGTCGCGCGATCGTGATTCCGCGACCGCACTGACGGGGCGCGTACGGCGGAGCGAGCAAAGCGGCGCTTGGGCTCGAAGTTCACGAGCCCGAGCGCCGTTCTGCGTTGCTAAGCCTTTGCCGAGACGGTCGTTGCGCCGAGCGGTCCGCGCCGGGCAATTTTGGCATGGTCGGGGGTAGAAGCCTCGCGCCCCGGTTCATAACTTCCGGAAGCTCGGCCCCCTCAACCGCAGTCGACATCATGCAAGCGACCCCAACCAGCACGCGCGCCCCGCGCTGGCTCGCGGCCACCGCGCTGGCCTGCTTGGCGCTCCTGCCGTTCCGTTCGGCGCTGTTGGCGCAGAATCCCGTGACTCCCGCGGCCCCCGCTCCGGCGACCGCAGGCTTTTTCACGCTCAAGGGATTCGTCACCGACAGCATCCACAACGCGCCGTTGTCGAAGGCGCTGATCGTCGTGGAGGGAACCGGGCGCAACGCGGTGACCGACGGCGAAGGGCATTACCGCATCGACAGCATTCCGCCGGGCAGCCATCGCGTGATCCTCATGCACCCGCTGCTCGACACGATCGGCGTGCAGATCCAGACGCCGGCGTACAAGATGGCGGCAAGCGATTCCAACGAGCTCGACCTCGTGATTCCCGGCGGCGAGCGGCTCGCCTCCACGCTCTGCTCGACGTCGCCGATGCGCGTGCGCGGACCGGGGATCCTCATCGGCTTCGTGCGCGATCCCGATACGAAGGAGCCCGCCGTGGGCGCCAAGGTCTCGCTCGTCTACGACCAGACGGACTTCGTCGGGCGCAAGACGCAGATCGTTCGCGAGGCGCCCGTCGACTCGACGGGGCTGTATCGCATCTGCGGACTTCCGCAGGACATGACGGGCAAGGTCCAGGTGCTCCGCAACGGCGTGAGCTCGGGTGAAGTGCCGATCGAGGCGGCGGATGGCTATGTCGCGCTGCGCGCGTTCAGCATCGCGACACAGCGTCAGGCGGTCGCGATGATCAAGGGCGACAGCGGCAAGGTGAAGGAAGTCGCGATCGGCTCGGCGAAGGTGATCGGCAAGGTGACTGACAAGAACGGGCGGCCGCTCGCCGGCGCGCGCGTGATGCTGCAGGGCGGCGGCCGGCCGGCAATCACCAAGCCGAACGGTGAATTCGAGCTCGACAGTCTTCCCTCGGGCACGCAGTCGCTGGAAGTGCGTAAGCTCGGCTACGCGGCGCAGGAAGTTCCGGTCGAGCTGGCGAGCAACACCGTCGCGCACACGAGCGTGACGATGAACGATTACGTGCAGACGCTCGCCGCCATGCGCGTCGAAGCGACCGCGGACAAGGAGCTGTCCGACGTGGGATACCTGACCCGCAAGAAGATGGGGATGGGCTTCTACATGGACGGCAAGCTGGTGAACAAGGACGCGCTCACGTTCAGCGACGTGATGCGCGCCGCGCCGGGCCTCCAGGTATCGCCGCTCGGTGACGGCCGGACGTACGTCATCACCGACTCGCGCAATCCCCAGAACGGCTGCGTGAACTACTTCGTCGACGGGTTCCCGTGGGAGACGATCTCGCCGGGCGACATCGACGACTTCGTGCGGCCGTCGGAGATCGTGGCGGTGGAGGTCTATCACGGATCGGAGACGCCGCCGCAGTTCGTCAAGGCGGGCCAGAGCAGCTGCGCCACGATCGTGATCTGGACGGTCGCCAAGGCGCATCCGGCGAGCAACAACCGCAAGAAGCCCTGAGCCCTGCATGAGCCGGCGCGTCCGCATCTTCGCCCAGACCGACCTGCGCACGGACTGCGACGTCTGCGGACTCCGATTCGATCTGATCGCGGGCGGAACGTGCGTGCGCTGCCGCAAGATTCTCTGCGGCGCGCACCTGCACGGCTCGTGGCTGCGGCGCCTGCTGGTGGACTTCGGCGCGGATCCGATCTGCGTCGCGTGCCGCCAGGCGAACGCGTGAGCGTGCCCGCCCCGCAGGATCCCGACTTCGAGGCACGCGTCCGCGCGAGCTTCGCGCGCCAGCAGTTCATGGCGACGCTGGGCGCAACGCTCGCGCGCGTCGCGCCGGGCGAGGTGGACATCGCGCTGCCGGTGCGCGAGGCGCTCACGCAACAGCACGGGTTCCTGCACGCGGGCGCGCTCGCCTCGGCCGCCGACAGCGCGTGCGGCTACGCGGCGCTCACGCTCATGCCGCCCGGCGCGGCGGTGCTCAGCATCGAGTTCAAGATCAACATGCTGGCGCCCGCGGCGGGCGATCGCGTGCTCGCGCGCGGACGCGTCATCCGCGCCGGCAAGACGATCACCGTGTGCTGGGGCGAGGTCGCGGCGTTCGACGGCGACAACGAGCGCACGGTCGCGACGATGGTCGCGACCATGATGACCGTGCGCGACCGCGGGCTCGCCGACTAGCTAGTCGTTCTCTTCCTCGCGCGCCTCGATCTCGGCGTCAGTCACCATGTTCTCACCGGCCTCGTCGGTGTGATCCCGGCCGGCGCGCTGGCGCTCGATCGTCTGCTCGGCCTCGTTCGCTCCGTACTCGGCACCGGCGAGACTGCGCCCGTGCATGACGTCGTCGGTCGGCTTGCGCCGCTTGTCCTGCTCGCGTTCGTCGCTCATCGCGCCTCCTGTGTGCGGTTCGACGTGGCAGGGTACGTGCCTTTGTATCCGGTCGATGACGAGCGCGATCGGGGAGACTGGCGCGGTGGCAGCGGAGAGCGCCCCCTGGTGGAAGCAGCGTTGGGGGACGATCAGCGGCGGCTACGTGCTGGCGTCGCTCACCGGCATCGCGTGCGCCGAGTACTTCCGCCATTCGGGCGACTGGGATCACGGGCTGCCGTGGGAGCGCGCGCTGCTCGTGCGACTGCACACGCCGCTGCCGCACGTTCTCGATTCGCTGATGCTCGTGCTGCCGTGGTTCGGCACGAACATCTCGCTCATTCCGGCGATCGCAGCGATCGTGCTCTGGCTCGGGCTCCGCTGCGGAGCGCGCCACGACGCGGTGTGGCTCGCCGTGGTACAGATCGGGAGCTATCTGCTCAACCCCACGCTCAAGGCGCTGTTCGAGCGCGACCGCCCGGACCTGTTCCCGCGGCGCGGTTGGTACGGCTGGAGCTCGTTTCCGAGCGGCCACGCGATCGCGAGCGTGAGCGTGCTGATCACGCTCGCCATCGTGCTGCACCGCGTGAAGGGATGGACGTGGCCGTTCTGGGTGTTCGTGCCGATCATGCTCGCCAGCCTGTACTCGCGGCTGTACCTCGGCGTGCACTGGCCCACGGACGTCATGGCCGGCGCGGCGGTCGGATTCGTGTGGCTCGGCGCGACGAGTTATGCGTTTCGTGGTACGGCGCCGGTGCGCGTGGAGAGTCTGTCGGGGCTCGCGGGCGTCGATGAATCGGGAACTGCCACGGGAACAGACTGAACGAAAGACCCGAACGGAATTTTTCCGTTCATGTTCGTCTGGTCCGTACCGCTCCGAAAAACCCAACCCGGCGTGGCCTCGTTCGGCGGCCGCTACTCCAGGATCGACACGAGCTTTCCCGCATCCACGTTCCCGCCGCTCACGATCGCGATCACGCGTTCGCCGGCGCGGAGCGGAATCGCGCGCGACAGCACGGCGGCGAGCGCGGCGGCGCCGGCCGGCTCGGCAAGCACCTTCGCGCTGAACAGGAGATCGCGCGTCGCCGCGGCGATCGCCGCATCGTCCAGCAGCACGACGTCGTCGGCGAATTCTTTCACGATCTGATAATTGCGCTCGCCGGCCATCGGCGCGCCGAGCCCGTCGGCGATCGTGTTCACCGCATCGAGGTGCACCGCACGGCCCTCGTCGAGGCTGCGCCGCATCGCCGGCGCGCCGGCCGGCTCGACGCCGTACACGCGGATGCGCGGATGCTGCGACTTGAGCGCCACGAGGATCCCGGCGATCAGGCCGCCGCCGCCGACCGGCACCACGACCGCATCCGGGAGCGGCGCCTGCTCGCGCATCTCGAGCGCGACGGTTCCCGCGCCGGCGATCACCGCGTCGTCGTCGAACGGATGTACGAACGTGAGACCGCGCTGCTCCTTCAGCTCGTGCGCCTTGGCGAACGCCTCCTGGTTCGTGCTGCCGTGCAGCACGACTTCGGCGCCGTAGCCGCGGCTCGCCTCGATCTTGGTGGGCGACGCGACCGTCGACATCACGACCGTCGCCTTGACGCCCGCGGCGCGCGCCGCCCACGCGAGCGCCTGCGCATGGTTCCCCGCTGACACCGTGACGACGCCGCGCGCGCGCGCTTCGGGATCGAGCTGCGCGAGCTTGTTCAACACGCCGCGCACCTTGAACGAGCCGGTCTTCTGAAAGTTCTCGCACTTGAGGTAGAGCTGCACGCCCGCGCGGTCACCCAGGCGGGAGGCGGTCATCATCGGCGTGACGTGGACCTTGCGCCGGATGCGGTCGCGCGCGTCCTCGATGTCGTCGAGCGAGATCATGGCTGAACAGTAACCCCGAACGGGCCGCGTCATTAGATTCGCGCCGTGCTCACACGTCAAGACCGCATCTGGTTCGGCATCACCGCGCTGGCGGTGATCGTCGCGGCCATCCTGCAGTTCCTGCACGCCAACGAAGTCCTCCGCTTCGTGCTCGACGCCGCGGCGCTGTCGCTGCTCGCGATGCAGGTCTCCAGCGGCACCGAACAGGTCGGGGCACACCTCAACCCGCGCGCGACAGGCGTCATGCAGGCCGCGCTCGGCAACCTGCCCGAGCTCTTCGTCTGCTCGTTCAGCCTGCGCGCGGGGCTCGTGCAGGTGGTGCAGGCCGCGCTGATCGGGTCGATCCTCGGCAACTCGCTGCTCGTGCTCGGGATCGCGATTCTCGTCGGCGGGATCAAGCACGGCCGCATGCACTTCGACGCCGAGGCGCCGCGGATGATCGCGTCGCTGATGCTGCTCGCCGTCGCCGCGCTCGCCTTCCCGACGCTGGCGGCCGAGCTGCACACGCCGGCGTCGACCCACGAGCAGGCGCTGAGCGCGGCGAGCGCGATCGTGCTGCTCGCGGTGTTCCTCGCGAGCATCCCGTTCTCGCTGAGCGCGGATCCG
Organism: Gemmatimonadaceae bacterium; assembly: GCA_035547615.1. Lineage (GTDB taxonomy): Bacteria > Gemmatimonadota > Gemmatimonadetes > Gemmatimonadales > Gemmatimonadaceae > JAQBQB01. Next base: position 10,066 of record DASZUN010000055.1, read on the forward strand.
GAGCGGTCGGTGCGGCACGCCGAGCGCGCGGACGTGGCGCACGACGCGTGGCCGCTGACGATGGCGGTGACGGTGCTCATCGTCGCGTCGATCGGGGCCGCCGTCGTGTCCGAGTGGTTCGTGAGCGTGCTGGAGCCGGCGATCACCACGCTGCACGTATCCCAGGAGTTCGCGGGCCTCGTGATCGTGGCGCTCGCGGGCAACGCGGTCGAGAACGTGGCGGGAATCCGGCTGGCGGCGAAGAACCGCCCCGACTACGCGATGAGCGTGATCCTCAACAGCTCGCTCCTCATCGCGCTCGCCGTCGTACCGGTGCTGGTGCTGCTCTCCTTCGTGCTCGGCGGGCCGGTGCTGACGCTGGTGCTCCGGCCGCTCCTCATCGCCGCGCTGCTCCTGACGACGCTCACCTCGGCGATCATCGTGAACGACGGCGAGACGATCTGGTTGGAGGGCGCGGCGCTGATCGGGCTGTACGGCATCATCGCCGCCGCGTTCTGGTGGGGCTGAATGGCCGGCCGCCAGCTGCCGCGGCCGGGTTGCGTGATCCGCTCCGCGCTCGTCATGTTCGCCGTGCTGTTCCTGCCGATGGCGATCTGGTTCGCGTACGCCAATTGGCGCCGCTACTGGGGCGAATCGCTCGTATTAATATCCGTTTCGATACTATTTCTACGCTGGGCGTTCTCCCGCGACGAGCACTCGCTGCTCGCGGCGATCGACGAGCTGGGGGAGAGGCGTCCGTAGTCGGTGGTCGGTGGACCAAGGGCCACAGACCACAGACCACCGACCAGCACCCTTCTCGGAATCTTATGAGATTTCTCGTATTGGCGATCCTCCTCGTGCCGGCGGTGTCCCGGGCTCAGTGGACGCCGCTCCACAGCGGCACCGAGGCCGAGTTCCGCGGCCTGGTCGCGATCTCGCCGAACGTGGTGTGGGCGAGCGGGACGCGCGGGCGCGTGGCGCGCACGACCGACGGCGGCGCCACGTGGACGGTCGACACGGTGGCGGGCGCCGAGAAGCTCGACCTCCGCGCGATCGCCGCGCGCAGCGCGACGCGCGCATGGACCTCGAGCGCCGGCCCCGCCGAGCAGGGGCAGGCGCGGATCTATGAGACGCGCGACGGGTCGCACTGGACGCAGCAGTTCGCCACGACCGACAGCGGCGTGTTCCTCGATGCGATGGCGTTCTGGGACAGCCGTCACGGCATCGCGATGAGCGACCCGATCGGCGGCAAGCTCTTTCTCCTCGGCACCGACGACGGCGGCGCGACTTGGTCGCGCATCCCCACCGAGCAGGCGCCCGGCGTGCTCCCCGGCGAAGCGGCGTTCGCGGCGAGCGGGACGTGTCTCATCGTGCGCGGGTCGAGCACGGTGTACATCGCGACGGGCGGCGGCGCGACGGCGCGCGTCTTTCGGTCGACCGATCGCGGGCGCACGTGGACCGTCGCCGACACCCCGGTGCACGCCGGCAACTCGGCGTCCGGCATCTTCTCCATCGCCTTCAGCGACGATCGGCACGGCGTCGTCGTGGGCGGCGAGTACACCAAGCCGAAGACGCCGACCGACAACGTCGCGCTGACGGACGACGGCGGCCGCACGTGGCGGCTCGCCAGGGGGCCGTTGCCGCAGGGTTACATGTCGGCGGTGGCGTACGTCCCTGGCACGCGCGGACGAACGCTCGTCGCGGTGGGACTCGCGGGCACCGCACGGTCCGACGACGGCGGCGAGCGCTGGTCGATGATCGACAGCGTCGCGTACAACAGCGTGGCGTTCGCATCGAAGGATGCCGGATGGGCGGCGGGCCCGCGCGGCCGGATCGCGAAGTGGACACCGGCGGCGATCCCAACGCGCGGCACGCCGAAGCCGTAAGTTCACGTAGGAACCACACCATCCACCGAGGTAATGATGGCCGTTCGTCGGGTTGCGGTAGTCCTCGGAAGTCTCGTTGCCATTCTCTCCTGCACGCACGGCGGCGCCACGCCGGCGCCGGCACCGGGCGCGGGTCCGGCCGCCGCACCGGCCCCGAATCAGCCGGGCGCGGGCGAGCAGGTCGTCCGCCGATTCCGCATGCCGCCGCCGCGCGACAGCATGGCGAAGCTCCGCGCGACCTACGTCGCGCAGATCATGCAGCAGATCGCCGGCCGCGAAGACGAGCCGGATACGGTCGTGTTCAAGAACGTGCAGGTGCTCAAGAACCTCACGGCGCGCCAACTCGTCGACAAGATGGACAAGGACTACGGCGAGGCGCTGAGCTGGAACTGCGTCAACTGCCACCGGCTCGCGAATCAGGGGAACTGGGCGAGCGACACGTCGGCCGACAAGCGCCGCGCGCGGGCCATGCAGTTGATGACGAACGAGATCAACGACGTCGAGCTGCCCAAGATCTACCAGCGCGATCCGCCGCACGTGGACTGCGCGACGTGCCACCGCGGCTACAACGAGCCGCCGCCGCCGCGGTTCCTGATTCCGGAGCGCGGCAAGCCGGGCGGACTGCCGATGCCGAACTTCAACCGCGGCCGCGGCGGGCCGCCGCCCAGGGCTCCGGGGCATTGAGAGATCTATAAACAGCGCTCGGCGATGGCCGGGCGCTGTTTTATTGGAAAGATTGTCGTGGCCGCGGAACGCGCGGGATACGCGGAATGACGCGGTTCGCTCCGTGGACATTCAGAGCTCGATGCTTCACAAGCCCGGTCGTTGTTGGGACTGCCGCTCGGGGTGCATTGGCCTCCCGAGTGCGCTCCCAAGAAAATCCCTTGCTCGCTGCCCTCGGAATCCTCAATGCGTACGGAGCCTCCGCGTGATTCCGCGCATTCCGCGGCCAAAGAAGCTCAGCCCGGCACCGCCATCACCACCGCGGCCACGATCGCCGCGATCACCACGGATTTCACGATCACCGCGCGCGCCTGCCGCTTCACGAGCGGCCGCTCCGTCGCATCCAGCGTCGACGTTCCGCGGCCGTCCTCGCCCTCACGCTTCCCGAGCGTGCCCAAGACCACTCAGGTCTTGTCGCGCGCCTGGAAGAATCCGATCGCGCTCAGCGCGAACGGGATGACGAGCACCGCGCGCCAGGCGCGCGGCGCGTGGAACGCGAAGAGCAACACGATCGCCGCGGCCGATAGCGCGAGCCACAGATATCCGCTCGCGCGACGCCGGCGCACGCCGGGGCCGCCGATGTTGGCGATCCGGTCAGCCATGGCGCGCACTCACCGCCCCGGGCACTCGGCGACGAGCCGCCGCGGCGCGCCGGCATTCGGAAAGAGCCCGCGCGCCGCCTGCGCGTGCGGGCGCGCACGCCGGCAGTCGCCGCGGGCGATGTATGCCTGCGCGGCCTTGATGCGAATTCTGTAATTGCCGGGATCGAGCACCGCCGACTGCTGCAGCGCGCCGAGGCGCGAGCTGGTGCTGTACGTGACGATCGCGGCGAATTGCGCCGCGCTGCGGCCGACCGTGATCGCGCCCAAGCCGAGCACGATCACGGGCCCGAGCTCGCGGATGCCGGTCTGGACGTCGAACCCGCTCGTGCGCGGCGGCGAGAGCGCGCCGGCCAGCGTCCACACGAAGAAGGTCGGCACCGCGATGAGCAGCACCGCGTCGAAGGCGCCCACGACCGCGGTGGCGAGCAGCGTGCCGATGAGCGCGATCGCCGTGAGCACGCGCTCCGGATCGCGGCCGCCGCCGGCGCGCAGCTCGCCGATCGCGCGGCCGAGCAGGCCGAGGAAGACGAGCAGGAGCAGCCCGAAGCCGAGCGCGCCGCGCTCGGAGAGATACGCCATCCAGTCGCTGCTCGGCCACGGATTCGACGTCATGCCGTCTTCCTGCGACATCGACGGGTCGTTGCGCGACGCGTACTTGGGGTACGCCACGGGCCAGTTGCCCGGCCCGACGCCGAACAGCGGATGCGCCAGCGTCATGTGCGCCGAGTTCGTGTACTGGATGAGCCGCCCGTGCCCGCTGCCTTCTTTATAGTTTACTAATCCCGTGGCCGACTGAAGATACGGGTTGTCGCTCTTCCACTCCAGATGGTTGGGCAGCACCACCGCGGCGCCCACCCCCACCGCCGCCGTGATCCCCATGACGACGAGCCGCCGGAGCGTGCGCCCGTCGGCCCACCGCGCACGCGTGACCAGCGCGAGAATGCCGACCGGCACCGCCAGGACGATCACGGCAAGCCACGCCGCGCGGCTCCGCGACATCACCAGCGCCCCGGCGACGACCGCCATCGCGATGCCGCCGAATATGCTCCCGAATCCGCGGCGCGCGGTGAGGGCGGTGAGCAGCACCACCGGCGTGCCGATCGCGCACAGGTGCGCCACGAAATTGCGATTGCCGAACGTGCCGCCCGGCGCGCGGTTGAGACTGAAGAACTCGCTCTGAATGCCGTACGCCTGCGCGAGCGAGGTCGCCGCTCCCACGACCACGCCCAGCGCGAGCGCAATGAGCAGCGGCCGCACGAGCCCGATGCGCCGCAGCGCCGACGCGACCCAGAAGAGCAGCGCGCCCGAGATCGAGATCGCCAGCGCCCGCTCCGCCGCCCACAAGTTGATCGCCGCCGCCGCGGAGATGACGCTCTCGATCAGGAACGCGGCGAGCAACGCATCCACGATGGTGATCGTGACCCGGCGGCACTTGCCCACCCACACCAGCGCCGCGACGGCGGCGCAGAGGTGAAGGACCAGCTCCTTCGGAACGAAGTAGCGGTCGAGGTCGAACTGCTTGTACGGCGACGCCGCGAGCACGACGGCGACGGCGCCGACCTGCAGGACACCGAGCGTGAATCGATCGCGCGCGCTGACAGTCGTGGCGGAAGGCATGGATTGGGGAAGCTAGCTTGCCGCTGGGGAGCGTGCAGCATCCTCCCGTCCCTGGGACGCGCGCCGGCGGGCGCGGCGCTCGCGCCCACGATGCGGCCGGCTCGCGGTCCGCCGCCGCCGCGCATAGGTTCCGCCGGGCACCTCCTTCCGAACCAGTTCATCCGTCACGATGAGAATTCGCGCGAAATTCCTGCCCCTGGCGGCGGTTGTGCTTGCCGCCTGCCACCGCGGCATCACACCGCCCATACCGGTCCGCGGGCCGCTGCCCTACGCGGTGGTGCCGAACCCGGCGACGATCGAGGTCTCGAAGAAGGACAGCTTCCTCGTGACGCCGCGGACCGGCGTGTTCGTCGCGGCGGACGCGAGCGCCGAGGTCGAGGCGATCGGCACGTATGCCGCGAACCTGATCGCGTCGCGCGCCGGCGCAACGGCGCAGCGCCTCGCACCGGGCGCCACGCCGCCCGACTCCTCGATCGGGCTCGCGATCGATTCGACGCGCGCCGACCTCGGCCCCGAGGGCTACGAGCTCTCGGCGACGTCGTCGCAGGTGCGCATCGTCGCCGCGCAGCCCGCCGGCCTCTTTCACGGCGTGCAGACGCTCCGGCAGTTGCTGCCCGTGTCCGTGGAACACCAGGCCGCGATGAATCGGCGGTTGATCCTGCCCGCCGCGCACGTCGTCGACGTGCCGCGCTACGCATGGCGGGGCGCGATGCTCGACGTCGCGCGCCACTTCCTGCCGCCAGCCGACGTCAAGCGCTTCATTGATTATCTGGCATTATACAAGTTCAATCGCCTGCACCTGCACCTGTCCGACGATCAGGGCTGGCGCATCGAGATCAAGGGCTGGCCGAATCTGACGGCGATCGGCGGACAGACGGCGATCGGCGGCGCGCCGGGCGGCTTCTACACGCAGGCCGAGTACGCCGACCTCGTGGCCTACGCCCGCGCGCGCTACATCACCATCGTGCCGGAGATCGACATGCCCGGGCACATCAACGCCGCGCTCGTGTCGTATCCCGATCTCGGCTGCGATCGCGTGGCGCCGCCGCCGTTCACGCGCGTCGGCGGCTCGAGCCACACGCTGTGCGTGACGCGCGACAGCGTCTACACGTTCGTGAGCGACGTCGTCCACGAGATCACCGCGGCCGCGCCGACGCCGTACTTCCACATCGGCGGCGACGAGGTGCGGTCGCTCACGAAGCCCGAGTACCGCGGCTTCATCGAGCGCGTCGAAGCCATCGTGGACTCGACGGGCGCGCGGATGGTCGGTTGGGGCGAGATCGCGCCGGCCAACATTCACCCCGGCACCATCGTGCAGCACTGGAACCCCGACTCGAGTGTGCTCCACGCGCAGCGCGGCGGCATGATCATCCTGTCGCCGGGACCGCACGCGTATCTCGACATGAAGTACGACAGCGCGACCGCGCTCGGTCTTCGGTGGGCCGGCCTGATCGGACTCCGGACGGCATACGACTGGGATCCGACCACGGCGATTGCCGGCGTGGGAGCCTCGTCGATTCTCGGCGTCGAAGCGCCGTTGTGGGCCGAGACACTGCTCACGCGGCAGGACTACGAGTTCATGGCGTTCCCGCGCCTGGCGGCGATCGCCGAGTTGGGGTGGTCCCAGCCGCAGCGGTTGGGCTGGGAGAGTTTTTCGCGACGCATGGCGGCTCAGGGCTCCCGGCTGGCGGCGATGGGTGTCAACTTCGCGCGCGTGCCAGGCGTCTCGTGGACCTGGTAGCGCGCCGCGTCGCCGCGCGCGCGGCGAGGGTGGGCACTTTCACCACGAAGACATGATGAAATCCCCGGTACCGGCCGGACGATCGGCCAATACATTCCGCGCATGATCTCACGCCGCGATTGGCTTCGTGCCTCGGTGGCCAGCGCCGCTGGCCTGCTCGTCGCGCGCGAGCGGCTTCTGGCCGCGCCCGCGCTCCCCGTCGTCACCGTCTACAAGGACCCGGGCTGCGAGTGCTGCGGCAAATGGGTCAAGCATCTGAGCGCCAACGGCTTCGTGACGACGCTGCAGAACACGTCCAACGTGGACGAGGTGAAGCGCACGATGCACGTGCCGACGGCGCTCCAGTCGTGTCACACGGCGGTCGTCGGCGCGTACGTCGTCGAGGGCCACGTCCCCGCCGACCTCATCAAGAAGATGCTCCGCGAGAAGCCCGCGATCGTGGGGCTCGCCGCGCCAGGGATGCCGAACGGGGCGCCGGGCATGGAAACGGGCGCGAAGCCGGACAAGTACGACATCATCGCGTGGGAGCGTTCGGGCAAGACGCACGTGTACGCGAGCCGCTGAGACTCGCCCTTACAACTCGCTAGCGGGCGCTGTTCTTGCTCGCAGAGCCAAGTCTGCTTGATTACACATGAGCAGTCTTGGCTCTTTCTGCGTTCAGTCTCCAGCCCGATCGCACCAATGAAGAACGTCCATTCGCGCCTGCTCGCGCTGCTGCTCGCGGCGTCGGCCACTCCGCTGCTCGCGCAGCAGAATCAACTTCCCCCTCGCGCCGTCAACGCCAAGGGATTCGACACGACCGGCGTGGCGGACACGTCGCTGTTCGCGCCGCTCAACCTTCCGCCGGGGAACGAGTTCCGCAGCGGATCCGGCATCCCGGGGCCACACTATTGGCAGCAGCGCGTGGACTACGAGCTGCACGGCACGCTCGACACCACCGCCAAGGCGGTGCGCGGGTCCGAGACGATCCACTACACGAACAACTCGCCCGACACGCTCAAGTTCCTGTGGTTCCAGGTCGAGCAGAACGCGTTCAAGAATGGCTCGTTGAACTCGTACGTGTTCCCGGCCAACTCGCGCTTTGGCGCGCGCAACTTCGAGGGCGGCGACGTGATCGACCGTCTGGACGAAGTGGCCGCCGGCGGCAAGCACTCGGCGCTCAAGTCGCGCGTCGAGGGCACCGTGATGAAGGTCGATCTCGCGACGCCGCTCGCGCCGGGCAAGACCGCGGTGCTCGACATCGACTGGCACTTCCTCGTCCCCGAGCACGGCGCGGACCGCATGGGCCGCGACGGCGCGTTGTACGAGATCGCGCAATGGTACCCGCGCCTCTGCGTGTACGACGACGTGCGCGGCTGGAACACCGAGCCATACCTCGGGCAGGGCGAATTCTATCTCGAGTACGGCAACTTCGATCTCTACGTGACGGTCCCCGCGGGCTACATCGTGGCAGCGACCGGCATGCTCCAGAACCAGTCGCAGGTGCTGACGCCGGCGGAGGTGGCGCGGCTCAAGGCGGCGATGAAGAACGGCACGACGACGACGAACATCGTCTCGGAAGCCGAGCTCAAGAGCGGCGCCGCGCGCCCGACGAAGAGCGGCACGCAGACGTGGCACTTCAAGGCGAACGACGTGCGCGACGCCGTCTGGGCCGCCTCGCCCGACTACATCTGGGACGCCGAGTACTGGAACGGGCACTACGCGTTCGGCTACTACCGCCCGAGCGCGATCGACACGTGGAAGGAATCGGCGGACATGGCCCGCACGTCGATCCAGGAGTACACCGAGCGCTGGTATCCGTATCCGTGGCCGCAGATCACCGTGACCGAAGGCCCGATCAGCGGCATGGAATACCCGATGCTCGCGATGGAAACGAAGAGCCAGGACAAGTACGACCTGTACAACGTGATCACCCACGAGATCGGGCATCAGTGGTTCCCGATGATCGTCGGCTCCAATGAGCGCATGCACATGTGGCAGGACGAAGGCTTCAACACCTTCATCAACTACTTCTCGGAAGCACGCCGCTATCCGGAGAAGGGCTCGTACGAGCAGCGCATCGCGAACGACCGCCGGCTCGTCGAGAACTACATGTCGCACAACGTGGACGAGCCGCTCGAGGTGCAGCCGGACCGCATCAATCCGGGACTGCTCGGCGAGAATGCGTACGTGAAGACCGCGGTCGCCCTGGGCCAGCTCCGCGACGAGATCCTCGGCCCCGCGGCGTTCGACGACGCGTTCCGCACCTACGCGGCGCGCTGGGCGTTCAAGCATCCCACGCCCGTCGACTTCTACCGCACGATGGAAGACGTGAGCGGCAAGCGCCTCGACTGGTACTTCCGCGAGTTCTTCATCGAGAATCCGCACTTCGACCAGGCGATCGACAGCGTGGTGACGCAGCAGCGCGGCGACACGGAGTACGTCGCCGTGCGCTACATGAACAAGGCGCTCGGCGTGCTCCCGATCCACGCGCGCTTCACGTTCTCCGACGGCTCCACGCAGACCTACGATTATCCGGCGGAAGTGTGGAGCACGAACAGCACGTACTACATCCGCCAGTACGCGTTCCCCGGGAAGAAGCTCACGAAGATCGAGCTCGATCCGGATCAGAAGCTGCTCGACATCGACCGGGCGAACAACACCTGGACGGCGTCGGGCGGCTGACCGACGGGAATCAGCACACTCTAACAACGATGACGGCGCGGGCCATTCCGCGCCGTCATCGTTTTTTCGTCAGGATCGTCCCGCGGCAGTTGGAGCTCCCGCACCGGCACGGATACTTGCGCTTCGCCGCGGGCGTGTGGCGCTCCTCGAGCACGTAGGCGTAGTCGTACGCCAGCTCCTCGCCCGGCTCGATGTCGCGAATGGTCTCGATCCAGATGCGGCCGTCTTCGACCACCGCGTCGCAGTTCGGGTCGCAGGAATGGTTGATGAACCGCGCCTCGTTGCCGTTCACGGCGGCGTCGATCACGATGTCGTCGTCGATCGCGAAGAGAAACGTGTGATGGCGTTCACCCGGCACCTCGGGGTAGCGCGCGTCCGCCTGCGCCGGCGTGAGCCGCTCGCCGGCGTACTCGATGAGGCGCGTCCCGCTCGGAATGCGCCGCGTGGCGAACGCACCGAGCCCCTGCATCGGCGATGGGCGGATGTCGAACGGCAGATCGGACATGCCGGTAATCTGGCGCCGGTGCATGCCGATCGAGAGTGCCCGCGTGTGCGCTCGGCGGCAACTGGCCTATACTTTACGACGTGATCAACGCATCGATCCGTTTCGGCGCGCCGATCCTCGGCGTCATGCTCGCGGTGACGGCGGCCGCGTGCGGCGCTGCATCGTCCACGGCGCGCGGCGGCGCGGTGGCCGCGCGCGACAGCATCACGTACCAGTGCGCCGGCGGATCGGCGACCGCGGTGTTCGTCGGCGATTCCGTGCGGCTCTCGCTGCCCGGCGGCCGCACGGCCACGCTCCCGCGCGCCGTGTCGGGTTCGGGGATCCGCTACGAGTCGCCGTCGGGCGGCCTGCGGCTGATTGGGAAAGGCGACTACGCAACGATCGAAGAGAACGGCCGCACGCTCCTCGATCGGTGTGTTGCCGGGGCGGTGACGCACGACTCCGCCGCCGCGACGAACACCTTCGTCGACCAGTCGCGCACGTTTCGCTTCACCTTTCCCGACGCGTTCGACGTGACGGGCGGCGAGCTCGGGTACACGCAGGCCTGGCGCGCGAATTCCACGGCGCCCGGCCTTCAGCTCGCGGTCGTCGACGTGCCGCGCAGCCTGCAGCCGGGGACGAACTTTCAGGGCGCGCGTTTCACGATCGGCGTCTCGACCGACTCGACGGCCGTCGCGCAGTGCACGCGCGCGACGAACGGCGAGGAGGCGGCGGGACAGGTCACGATCGGCGGCGCGTCCTACGCGATGTTCACGCTCGCCGACGCCGCCGCGGGAAACCTCTATCGCACGACCAGCGCGCGCCGGCTCGCGGGCGACCGGTGCGTTGCCGTGGAGTACACCATCCACTCCACGAACATCGGCAATTACGATCCGTCGCAGCACGTCCGCGCGTTCGACATCGCCGCGGTCCGCCGCGTGCTCGACGGGATGCTGCGCTCGTTCACCCTGTTCTGACGCGGCGGTGGCGGCGCGTCAGCGGCTCGCGCCCTTTCGCCCGCCGGCCTGCCCGTGATTGACGAGCGCAACGAGCACCACGCCGCCGACGATGTTGCCGGCGAGCGCCGGCAGCTCGAACGACGTGAGGCACGCGCCGAACGAGAGGTCGCCGAGCCAGACGCGGTAGAACGACTCCACGGCGCCGGCGATGGAGTGCTTGAACTCGAACGCGGCGATCGGCGCGGTGGTGAGCCAGATGAGGGCGATCTGGGCGAGCGTCTCGCGCGTGGAGGAGAGGAGCCACGCCATCAGGGCGATGAGCCAGCCCGCCCAGATCGCTTTATAGAATACTAATAGCGCGCCGCCCTCCCCCGCCGCCCGCGCGACCTCGAGCAGGTCGGGCGTCAGCGCGTCGGGCACCACGCGCGTCCGCGCGAGGACCAGCGCGAAGATCGCCGCGCCCACGAGGTTCGCCGGGAGCACGATGCCCCACAGCCGCAGCAGGCTCCGCAGCGCCTCCGCGTTGTGGCGCTCGAGCACCGGGAGCACCGGTTCGAGCGTGTTCTCGGTGAAGAGCTGGTGCCGCGCGAGCACGACGTAGATGAAGCCGAGCGGATAGGCCAGCGCGCCGGCGATCGTGCGGTGCGCCGCGCCGAGCCAGTGCGTTGCGAACGTGACGGCGAGAAAGCTGAACCCGATCCCGAGGCCCGACGCGACGCCGGAGTAGGCCAGCTCGGAGACCGGCCGGTCCATCTCCTCTTCGGCGGCCTCGAGAATGTTCTCGTGGATTTCCGCCGCGCTGTAGCGCGTGCCCACCTGCGGCGCGTTCGATGCTTCGGGCGATCCCTGCTGCTCTTCGTTCTTGCGCGCGTCCTCCGCCACCGCTCACTCCGTCACGAGGCGCTCCCGGCAGTGGAAGAAGCGTACCCCGCGCGCGCTATCCCTTCCCGACGGCATGCCGCGCCTCGACCTCGGTCACGCCGCCCGAGATGATGAACGCCATCACCTGTGCGGCGTCGGCGTCGATGCGCTCCACACGATCGGCGGGCACCACGAGAATGTGGCCGGCGAGCCCGTACGACTGCGGCATGTACACGCTCACGTGATCGGCGATGCCGAGCGAGACGAGCGAGTCCGACGTGAGAAAGGCCAGCACCTTCACCGCGCGGTCCGCCGAGACGGACACGAGCACGGGCTTGTCGAACCGCCGCTTCTCCCCGACGAAGGCGTTCAGCATGTCCTTCGCCGACGAGTACAGCAGACGCACGAACGGCAGCCGCTCGAGCAGGCGGTCGAGGTAGCCGAACACGCCGCGCGCGATCAGGCTCGAGGCGAGAAAGCCGGCGAGCGTGATCAGTACGATCGTGACCAGGAAGCCGACGCCCGGGATCGGCAGGCCGAGCCAACTGTCGATCGTCGTGAAGATGATGACGCACACGTAGACCGTGAGCGCCAGCGGAGCGACGACGACGAGGCCGCGCAGGAAATAGTTCAGCAGGCGGGTCATGTGCGGGAACGTAAGGCCGCCGGCATACTCGGGCAAAGCGCGGCGCGTGTGGCCCCCGCCTTGCCCGCATTCGCTGCAGGACGATGCCGCGCCGCGGCGTCGCGCGAACTCAACCGCGAGGTTCACCGATGTCCACGCACGACGGCAACCAGAAGGGTCCGCAGGACCACGACGAAGGGCAGCACGGCGACAAGACGCATTCCGCGTTCATCGAAGGACTGCACGGGCGGCACGGCGGCAGCCCCGAATCGGAAGGGGCTCCGCAGGCGGAGAACGAAGGCAATCCGACGCACGCGCCCGGCGGCCCGATCGCCGGCCATCACCGGCTGTTCGAGGAACGCGAGCAGCACGACGAAGCGGAAAAGAACAGTGAAAGCAACCGGCTCCGCCGCTGATTTCATTCCGCCGCGGCCGACGCTGACCAAGCTTCGCGCCGCGGCGGAGCACTGCCGCGGGTGCGACCTGTTCAAGGTCGGGACGCAGACCGTCTTCGGCGAGGGCCCGCGGACGGCGCGCGTGATCGTCGTCGGCGAGCAGCCCGGCGATCAGGAAGACAAGCAGGGACGGCCGTTCGTGGGTCCATCCGGCAAGTTGCTCGACCGTGCGTTCGACGCCGCCGGCATCGACCGCGACGACGTGTACGTCACGAACGCGGTCAAGCACTTCAAGTGGGCGAAGGACGCGAAGACCAAGCGGCGCATCCACAAGACGCCGAACGCCGGTGAGATCCGCGCCTGCTTCCCGTGGCTGCGCGAGGAGATCGCCCTCATCCAGCCCGAGGTGATCGTGTGCCTCGGCGCCACCGCGGCGAAGGCACTCCTCGGCCGCGACTTCAGCGTGATGAAGCAGCGCGGCGTCGCGGTGCGATCGGAGTGGGCGCCCGCGGTGTTCGCGACGGTGCATCCGTCCGCGGTGCTGCGCGCGCCAAAGGACCAGCGCGTGATCGCCGAGCGGCTGTTCATCGCCGACATGCGGAAGGTGGGCCGGTATCTGTCGCGTCGGCCGGCGGAGGGGGAGCGGGCGCGGCGTGCGCCCCGTACATTTCCCGAATGGCCAACCACCGCACGGCAGTCCGGCACCTCAAGCGCGCCGACCCGGTCCTCGCCGAAATAATCGAGCGCGTGGGCCCGTGCCGGCTGGAGCTGCGCGCCGAGGGCACGCACTTCCAGGCGCTCGCGCGCTCGATCGTCTTCCAGCAGCTCTCGGGCAAGGCGGCGAGCACGATCCTGTCGCGCTTCTTCGCGCTCTACCCAGACCGCACCCCCACGCCGGACGCGGTGCTGGCCACGCCGGACGACGTGCTGCGGGCCGCGGGCCTCTCGCGCCAGAAGATCGGCTATTTACGAGATCTGGCATTAAAGGTCAGTGATGACTCGCTCCCGCTCGACGCGGTCGAGCACATGGAGGACGACGATCTCATCGCGCATCTCGTCCAGGTGAAGGGGATCGGACGCTGGACGGCGCAGATGTTCCTCATGTTCCGGCTCGGCCGGCCGGACGTGCTGCCGGAGCTCGATCTCGGGATCCAGAACGCCATCAAGCGCGCCTACCGCAAGCGCAAGCGGCCCACCCCCAAGGACGTCAAGAAATTTGGCGCCCGCTGGCGGCCTTACAGCACGGTGGCCTGCTGGTATCTTTGGCGCTCGCTCGACAACGGCGACGGGCAGCTCGGCGCCGAATAGCGGCGCGGCGCGATACACTCCGGGCGGGTGAGTCGTCCATGCCTGGAGACCCACCCGATTCGACGTGGCCCCACCCGATTCCACATCTCATAACGGTTCGCCACGGTTGAGCCCGCTGCGTGAGCTGCCGCTCGCGCGCAAGCTCCCGCTACTGATCCTGAGCTTGCTGGCGGTGGTGCTCACGATCTCGCTCGCGCTGTCGTACTACGAGGTCCGGCGCTCGGCCGAGCTCGCCGCCGCCGAGCGCGTGAGCGGGCTGTCGCAGGTGCTGGGATCGATGGTGGACGCACAGATCGCGACGCGCCTCGCGCTCATGTCGCGCGCGGCGCACGACCCGGCGCTCGATCGCGCGCTGGCCACGCCCGAGCGCGATCCCGACCCGACGGTCCATGCCGCGCTGGCGAAGCTTTCGACGGCCGCCGATTCCGCGACGCCGCCGGAGCTCTGGACCGCCGACGGGCGCCTCGTGGGCAGCGTGCGGCTCGAGTCGGAAGGCGAGACCGATCGCCTGCGCCAGGAATTCCGCGATTTCCCGACGCGCGGCGACTCCGAGCGCGTGAGCTCGTTCTTCCGCGAGAATGGACACACGGAATTCTGGATGGCCGTGCCCATCCGGCGCGGCGGCCGAACCGTCGGCTACATCGCGCAGGAGCGGCGGCTCAACAGCAATCCCAACTCGCTCCGGCAGCTCCGCACCCTGCTCGGCTCCGGCATCGATCTCTATTTCCGAAACGCGCACGACACCACCTGGGTCGATCCCATCGGACGGCCCGCACCGACGCCGATCGATTCGTCCGCGTACTCCCGCGGCGTCGCACGGCTCACGCTTCGGAAGACCGGACCCGCACTCGCGGTCACGCGTCCGATCGCGCGCACGCCGCTGCTCGTGACCATCGAGTATCCGGCCGCGGGATATCTCGCGCGACCGCACGCGATCCTGCGCGTGCTGGTGGTGATCGCGGTGCTGCTCGCGGTGCTGGCGACGCTCATCGCGTGGGCGGCCGGGCGGCGGCTCGTCCGTCCGCTCGTCGAGTTGACCGGCGCCGCGGAAGCGATCGCGCACGGGCGGTACACGGAGCGCGTGCGCACGGCGTCCGCGGATGACGAGCTGGGCCGGCTCGCATCGTCGTTCAATCGAATGGCGTCGGAGGTCGAGGATGCGTCCGCTGCCTCGGCGCGCGCGCTCAGCGAATTGACCAAGACGGCCGCGCGGCAGCGGTTTCTCGCCGAGGCCGGGCGCATCCTCGCTGGCTCCATCTCCGACGACCGGCTGCTCGTGGAGCTCGCGCGATTCTGCGTCCCCACGCTCGGCGACTACTGCAGCATTCACCTCGCGGGCGCGGACGGCGTCATCCACCGCGTCGAGACGGCGCACTACGATCCCGAGGTCGAGCCGCGCGTGCGCGCGCTGGTCGCGCGGTATCCGTATCGGGTCGACGGCGGCGGGCCTGTCGCGCAGGCGCTCCGCAGCCAGAGCCCGATTCTGATCGCGCGACTCGACGCCGCACGGCTTCGCCGCGAGAGCCCGGACGGGGACACCGCGCACCTGCTCGAGGAGGTGAAGCCGAGCTCGTTTCTCTGCGTGCCGATGGTCGCGCGCGGGCACGCCGTGGGTGCGATCTCGCTCACCATGACGGACTCGGGGCGCGTGTTCGGCGAGCACGAGCTCTCGCTCGCGACCGAGCTCGCGCAGCGCACCGCGGTCGCGATCGACAACGCGGTGCTCTACCGCAACACGCTCATGCTCCAGCAGGAAGCCGAGGCGGCGAGCAACGCCAAGTCCGACTTCCTGGCGAAGATGAGCCATGAGATCCGCACGCCGATCAACGCGATGATGGGCTACGCGGAGCTGCTGCAGATGGGGATCGCCGGTCCGGTCGCCGAGACGCAGGCGCGCTACCTGTCGCGCATCCGGGCGAGCGGCGACCATCTCACGTCGCTGATCAACGAGATCCTCGACCTCTCCAAGATCGAGGCGGGCCGGATGGTGGTCGCGCCGACGCTCGGCATCGCCCGCGACGCGATCGAGGCGGCGGCCACGCTCATCCGGCCGCAGGCGTCGGCGAAGAACATCGACCTCGCGATCGAGGTCGACGGCAGCGACAAGATCGAGTACTACGGCGACCCGCAGCGGATTCAGCAGATTCTCACGAACCTGCTCTCCAACGCGGTGAAGTTCACCGCCCCCGGGGGGCGCGTGACGATGAGCTGCACGACCGGCGCGAAACCGGGGCACGGCGGCCTCGACGCGCGCTGGGCGTGCATCAGCGTGCACGACACCGGCGTCGGCATCTCGCCCGACGACCTCGATCGCGTGTTCCAGCCGTTCGTGCAGGTGGAGAGCGGCTACACGCGCTCGCACGGCGGCACCGGACTCGGCCTCACGATCAGCCGGGATCTCGCGCACATGATGGGCGGCGACATCACGGTCGAGAGCGCCGTGGGCGAGGGTTCGACCTTCTCTTTGTGGCTTCCGACGACGAAGCCAGCGGCAGTCGCCCAGTTCGTGCAATGGTGAGCCGATGATTCACGACCAGCGGAGCTCGCCATGCACGAATGGATTCGGTTTCGCGCCGCGCGGCGCGGCCGACACGCGGTAGTCGCGGCCGGACTGCTCGCGTCGACGCTGCAGCCGGCCATCGCCGCCGCGCAGTCCCCGACGACCGATGCGCGCGACACGGTGCACGCACAAACGCAGGCGCCGTTCTTCACACGCAAGGACGCGTATCTCGCCGCGGGCTTTGCGGCGGCGACTGTGCTGATGTTCCCGCTCGACAAGCGTGCCGCGCAGCATCTGCAGGATCCGAGCGTTCAGGCGAACCGGTTCTTCAAGGACGCATCGCGGGGCGTCGAGACGATCGCGAGCCCGGGCGCGTACTTCATCGGCGCGGGGCTCTACGCCGTGGGCCGCATCGGCCACTTCGATCGCGTGGCCGATCTCGGCTGGCACGGCTCCGAGGCGGTGCTGTTCGCCGACGGCGTGACGTGGGTGCTGAAGGGGATTGCCGGTCGTGAGCGCCCGTTCCTGTCCAATGCGAAACAGCCCGCCAATTTCCACCCGTTCAAGGGATTCACCGGCGGCAACTACGCCTCATTCCCGTCGGGACACTCGACGACCGCATTTGCGGCGGCCGCCGCGGTGACGAACGAGACCACACGCTGGTGGCCGCACTCGACGTGGATCGTGGGGCCGCTCATGTACGGCGGCGCGACGGCGGTCGCGCTGTCGCGCATGTATCACAACAGGCACTGGGGCAGCGACGTCGTGCTCGGCGCGGCCATCGGCACGTTCAGCGGGCGCAAGGTGGTGCAGTACGCGCACGGCCATCCGCACAATCGGCTCGACCGCATCATGCTGCGGACGTCGGTGGTCCCGGACGGGAACGGCGGGATGATGCTCGTCTACTCGCTGCCGTAGGCTCCCGCGGTCCCGGCGCGCAAGCAGCCGCGACCGCGCCGCCGAGCAACCAGCCGCCAATCACGTCCGTCGTCCAGTGGTCGTCGGCGATCACGCGATACGCGCCCATGACGATCGACGGCGCGGCCGCGAGCACGAGCGCCTCGCGCGTCGACAACATTCGCTCGCGCCGCAGCACCGCGGCGGTCGTGAGCGCGAGCGCCGTGACCCCCGTCGTGTGCCCGCTCGGATAGCTGTCCGTGCGGATCCGGGCGCCGCGCCGCGGCCGCTGGCGGCGATACGCGAGCTTGAACGCGCGATGGGCGAGCCACCCGGCCCACGCCGCCGCCACGATGCGCGGTCCGCCTGCTCGGCCGCGGCGATGCAGCCACCATGCGGTCGCGCTCGCGATCGTGATGTAGCCGCCAGGCAGTCCGATCGGGAATAGCGGCGACATCACGGATGCGAGCTCGCGTCCGCGTCGCGTGCGCGCCAGGCGGCGCACGCGGCGGTCGAGCCGGGTCGGGCGATCGAACTCGAGCTCGCGCGCGACGAGTGCGAGGGCCGTGACGAGCGCCGCCGCCGCGACGGGCCGCGCGACGATCCGAGGGCGCGCGACCGTCAATGTTCGATCGCCACGCCCCACGGACGCTGACCCGCGTGGATCGTCGCCACCACCGCGTTGCGCGAGGTGTCGATCACCGAGACGGTGTTCGAGAGGCCGTTCGCCGTGTACACGTAGCGGCCGTCGCGGCTCATCGCGATCCCCCATGGACGCGTTCCGACCGGGATCGTCGCCAGCGTTCGATAGTCGTGGGCGTCGAGAACGGTGACCGCATTGCCATGGCCGCATGCGACGTAGACGCGATTGCCGTCCGGCGAAACGACCACGCCGACCGGCTTCCCCTGGTTGTGCTCGATCGGGACCGTCTTGAGAATCTTGTGCGTCCGGGCGTCGAGCACCGTCACCGAGCCCCCGACTTCGGCGGTGACGAATACCCGACCGCCGTCGGGCGTGAACGCCGCGCCGCGCGGACGGAGATCGACGAGCACGTTCGAGACGACCTTGTTCGTGCGCGTGTCGATCACCGACACGCTGTTGCTCGTCTCGCTCGTCACGTACACCCAGCGGCCGTCGGGACTGACCGCGACGCCCTCCGGCTCGATGCCGACGACCACCGAGGCGATCCGCTTGCCCGTCGCCGCGTCGATCGCCGTCGCGGTGCCGCCGTCCTCGTTCGACGCGTACAGCCGCTTGCCGTCGGGCGTGATCGCGAACTGCTCGGGGTCCGAGCCGATCGAATACCGCTTGACCACGCGCCGAGTCGCCAGATCGATCCCGACGATCCCTTCCTTGTTGCTCTCGACCTGCGGCGCGTCATCGCTCGTGACGACGTACAGCATCCGATGATCAGGGCTGAAGTGGACGCCGCGCGCCCGCGCGCCGAGCGGAATGGTCGCGACGATCGCGTTGCTCGCGGCATTCACGAGCATCACGTCGTGCGACTGCTCGTTGGTGATGGCGAGCAGCGTCGCCTGCGCCACGGCGCGCGCCGGCATCGTGGCGATCGCCCCTGCGATCGCTCCGGCGATGAGTACACGCGAAATGCCGCGGCCCTCGGGCAGTTCATCCATGGCGACACTCCTCGAGTTTCGACTCGGCGCCGATCTTGTCGAGCGACGCGCGGGCGTCTTCGTCTGGACCCTGCACCGGCTCCTCCAGCGGCGGCCTGCCGGCAGCGACGCGCACGTACACGGGCTGCCGCAGCTGATGATCCCAGGAGCGGAAGCTCAGGGGACGGCCCTTGTGCCCGTCGAACTGCGTCGCGTCCGCCGCCAGGTGATCGGCGAGCGCCCGGGCCTTCGCGGACTGCACGCGCAGCGTGGATTCCCAGAGCGCCTTCACCGCGAACCAGTTGGTCCACGCCGCCGCGGTCATCGGCCGGCCGAAGCGCGCGCGAAACCGATTATTCAACGTGTCGGCGCCGAATCGCACCAGCGACGGATCCCACGCTTCGGCGGGCGCCGCATCCGGCGCGTGCGCGAGCGCGCGTGCGTCGCGCAGCATGCGATCGCTTGGCGCCACGTGAAAGGCGAGCGACGCGCACACGGCCCGAAGCGCGTCGCCGCTCACGAGCGTATTCATATAGACCGCCCCGGCGGCGGCGGCGGCGCGCGCGAGCGCCGACGCGGCCTCCACGCCCGTACCGCCGATCACCGCGAGCGCCTTCGTTCGGCGGAGCTCCGCGCTGACTTTCCCGGCGCTGGCGATCGACGTCCACTCCACGCCGCCGCCGAACAGCTCCGCGGCGTGGCGGGCTTCCTCGACGCCGAGCGTGACGCCGTCGCGCGCGTCCGCGGAGCCGTCGTCGACGAACACGAGTCGCACCGTGGCGGGCGCCGTGTCGCGGGCACGCCGGCGGGCGAGCGGAGTGCAGGCGAAAACGAGCGCGCCGCCGCGAACGAGAAATTCCCGGCGTGTGGTCATGTCGCGCACCGCTGGTGCAAACGCCGGGCCCGAGCGTGCGCCGCGCATTTCCACATCGCCGTGTGGACTCTTTCCGTGCGTGCTGCCCCGCGCCTCCGCTGCGGCTCGGAACGCTTCGTGCATTTGCGCCGCGCGGATTCGGAGGAACACGAATGCAACGATTCCGCGACACGATTCGCGAGTGGACACGTGTGGCAACGCTCGCGTCGACCTGCGCGCTCGCGCTGGCGGCGTCGTGTCGTCCGCGGGACTCGCGGTCGACGGGCAGCACGAACGTGCAGCGCGGGCCAGCGCAGGCGAGCGGCGAGGTCGATCTCCCGCCGGATGACGGCCAGTGGCTGATGCCCGCCAAGAATTACGCGGCGACGCGCTTCAGCGGCCTCACGGAGATCAACACGCGGAACGTGGCGCAACTCCGGCCCGTCGCGACCTTCTCCACGGGCACGCTGCGCGGCCACGAGGCGGCGCCGATCGTGGCGAACAACACGATGTACATCATCACGCCGTACCCGAACATCGTGTACGCGCTCGACCTCACCAAGCCCGGGCTTCCGGTGAAGTGGTCGTACAATCCCAAGCCGATCCTCGCGTCGCAGGGCGTGGCCTGCTGCGACGTGGTGAACCGCGGCCTCGTGTACGACGCCGGAAAGCTCTTCTTCAATACGCTGGACGGGCGCACCATCGCCGTCGATGCCGCCACGGGCAAGCCGGTGTGGGACACGAAGGTGGCGGAGATCAATACCGGCGAGACGATCACCATGGCGCCGCTCGTCGTGAAGGGGCGCGTGCTCGTGGGCAACTCCGGCGGCGAGATGGGCGTCCGCGGATGGCTCAAGGGCCTCGATGAGAATACTGGAAAGGTGGTCTGGACGGCGTATCACACGGGTCCGGACAAGGACGTGCTGATCGGCCCGGGGTTCAAGGCCTACTATCCCAAGGATCAGGGCAAGGACCTTGGCGTGAGCTCGTGGCCCCCCGACGCCTGGAAGATCGGCGGCGGGACGACCTGGGGCTGGATCGCCTACGACTCGACGCTCGACCTCGTGTATTACGGGACCGGCAATCCGGGCCCGTGGAATCCGGACGTGCGGCCCGGCGACAACAAGTGGACGACGACGCAGTTCGCGCGGCACCCCGAGGACGGTTCGGCGGTGTGGGCCTATCAGATCACGCCGCACGACCTGCACGACTACGACGCGGTGAACGAGCAGATCCTCGTCGATCTCCCGATCGACGGTCAGACGCGCAAGGTGCTGATCCGCCCCGACCGCAACGGCTACGTGTACGTGATGGACCGCGTGACGGGCCAAGTGCTCTCGGCCAACCCGTACGGCTTCATCAACTCGACGACCGGCGTGGATCTCAGGACGGGCCAGCTCCAGGTGAACGAGGCCAAGTCGCCGAGCGTGGGCAAGGTGATCCGTGAGATCTGCCCCGCGGCGCCCGGCGCCAAGGACTGGCAGCCGAGCGCGTATTCGCCGATCACGGGCCTCCTCTACATCCCGCATCAGAACTTGTGCATGGACGAGGAGGGCGTCTCGGCGAACTACATCGCCGGCACGCCGTACGTGGGGATGAACGTCAAGATGTACGCGGGGCCGGGCGGCAGCCGCGGCGAGTTCGAGGCGTGGAACCCCGTCACCGGGAAGCAGGTGTGGGCGATCAAGGAGGACCTGCCGGTCTGGAGCGGCACGGTGGTGACGGCGGGGAACGTCGCGTTCTACGGCACGATGGACGGCTGGTTCAAGGCCGTCGATGCGCGCTCGGGCAAGGTGCTGTGGCAGTTCAAGACCGGGTCCGGGATCATCGGCCAGCCGATCACGTACAAGGGGCCCGACGGCCATCAGTACGTGGCCGTGCTCTCCGGCGTGGGCGGCTGGTCCGGCGCGATCGTGGCCGGCATGCTCGACCCCCGCGACTCGTCCGCCGCGCTCGGATTCGTGAACGCGATGAAGGACCTGCCCGAGAAGTCCACGAAGGGCGGCATGCTCTACGTCTTCGGGCTGTGAGCGTGATGCGCAAACTGGTATTAGCGTTTGTAGGGAGGCGCCCGTGAGCACGGTGGGCGGCAGGCTCTCGGGCCGTCAGGAGCTGCTGGCGCTCCTGCTCCCGGGCGTGGTGCTCGTCGCCGCGGCCAGCGTGCACGCGACGCGGCGCGCCTTCGCCGCGCCGGTGGCCGGCGCCGGTGCGTCGGGCGCGGCGCTTCGCGTCTGCGCCGACCCCAACAATCTGCCCTTCTCCAACGCGGCGGGCGCGGGATTCGAGAACAAGATCGCGCAGCTCGTCGGCCAGGAGCTCGGCCGGCCCGTGCGCTACACCTGGTGGGCGCAGCGCCGCGGCTTCGTGCGCAACACGCTCAACGCCGGCGCGTGCGATCTCGTCGTCGGGATCGTGTCCGGCATGGAGCTGCTGGCGACGACGCGGCCGTACTACAAGTCGACGTACGTGTTCGTCACGCGGCGGGACCGGCACCTCGGCATCCGCTCGTTCGAAGATCCGACGCTGCGCCGCCTCAAGATCGGCGTGCAGCTCATCGGTGACGACTTCGCGAACACGCCGCCCGCGCACGCGCTGGCGAACCGCGGCATGACGCGCAACATCGTCGGGTACACCGTCTACGGCGACTACCGGAAACCGAACCCGCCGTCGCGCATCATCGACGCGGTCGCGCGCGGCGACGTGGACGTCGCGGTGGTCTGGGGACCGCTCGCGGGCTACTTCGCGAAGCGGAGCGCCGTGCCGCTCGACGTGGTGCCGGTCGAGCCGCAGATCGATCTGCCGTATCTGCCGTTCGTCTTCGACATCGCGATGGGCGTGCGGCGCGGCGACACGACGTTCAAGAATCAGATCGACGACATCATCGAGCGGCGGCAGGCGTCGATCGACAGCATCCTGGCGGCGTACGGCGTGCCGCGCGCCGACGCGCCGTCCGCGTGAGGCGTGGCCGGGGGGAGAGGGGCATGGGAACGCGAACGCTGATCATCATCGAACGCGGGCTGCTGATCGCCGCCGCCATGGCCGCGATGGCCTGTGAGCGCGAGCAGCGCCGGCTCAACGAGCGGGCGGCCGCGTCGGCGGCGCCCACGGCCTTCGTGACGGACGTGCAGCTCCAGCCCGGACCGACGTTCGTCAGCGACACGGCGGAAGGGCCGTTCGACGACAACGCGTACAACACGTCCGAGGGCCAGGTGCTGTTCGAGCAGATGAACTGCAGCGGCTGCCACTCGCACGGCGGCGGCGGCATGGGGCCGGCGCTGATGGACGATCAGTGGATCTACGGCAGCCTGCCGAATCAGATCTTCGCGTCGATCGCGCAGGGCCGGCCGAACGGCATGCCCGCGTGGAAGTACCGGCTGAACGACAAGCAGATCTGGCAGCTCGTGGCGTACGTCCGCTCGCTGAGCGGACTCACGCCGAAGAGCGCTCGCCCGGGACGCGAGGATCACATGATGGTGATTCCGGCGCCGAACCAGACGCCGAACGCGAAGCCGAAGAATTCGTCGCTGCCCAACGCGTCGATGTTCCCCTGAGCCATGCACTCGTTCTTCGATCCGAGGTCGCCGCAGGCGGGGGCCGTCGCCCATCTCTGGTGGTGGATGGTCGGCGTGGGCGGTGCGATCTGGCTGACCGTCGTCGTCGCGATGCTCTGGGCGGCATTCGCGCGCCGCGGTCGGCGCGGTGACGACGACCTCGTGCACGTGGACGCGGCAACGCACGCGAGCATGGAGCGCGCCGTCACGGTGGCGGGCGGGATCACGGTGGTCATCCTGCTCGCCTTCCTCGCCTACGACTTCACGGTCGGCCGCGCGCTCGCGCAGCATCCCCAGCGCGCGCTCACGATCGACGTGACGGGGCACCAGTGGTGGTGGGAGGTGCTGTACGAGGATCCTGATCCCAGCAAGCAGATCGTCACGGCGAACGAGATCCACGTGCCGGTCGGCGTGCCGGTGCAGTTCAAGCTGCGCGCGGCGGACGTGATCCACAGCTTCTGGGCGCCGAATCTCAACGGCAAGTCGGACCTCATTCCCGGCTACACGAACACGCTCTGGTTCACGGCCGACACCGCGGGCCGGTACCGCGGGCAATGCGCCGAGTTCTGCGGGCTGCAGCACGCGAAGATGTCGTTCTACATCGTCGCCGAGTCGAAGTCGCAGTTTGCGGCGTGGCTGGCCGCGGCTGCGAGCACGCCCGCGCCGCCGGCGGATCCGCACCTGCAGTACGGGCAGCGCGTGTTCCTGAGCTCGGGCTGCGCGGTGTGCCACACGATCGCGGGCACGCAGGCGCACGCCACCGTGGGTCCCAACCTCACGCACTTCAAGAGCCGCGAGACGATCGCGTCGGGCACGCTCGCCAATACGCGCGCGAACCTGCTGCAGTGGATCGCGAATCCGTCCGCGTGGAAGCCGGGCGTGCGCATGCCAGCCGTGCCGCTCACCGAGGCAGAGCGGCGCGCGCTCGTCGACTACCTGGAGACGATGAAATGACGCCGCCACAGGAGCACGCCGGCCTTCCGGCTGACATGACGCTGAGCGACGACGCCGTGGCGCGCGAGGCGGCGCAGCTCGACGCGGTCTGGCGCGACCGCCAGGGCTTCTGGGGCTGGCTCACCACGGTCGACCACAAGTCGATCGGCAAGCGGTACATCGTCACGGCGTTCCTGATGTTCCTCGCCGGCGGCATCGAAGCGTCGATGATGCGGACGCAGCTCGCGCGGCCGGAGAACGGCCTGATGGGGCCGGACTTCTACAACCAGATCTTCACGACGCACGGCACGACGATGATGTTCCTGTTCGCCGTGCCGATCATGAACGCGATGGGGTTGTACTTCGTGCCGCTGATGGTCGGCGCACGGACCGTGGCGTTCCCGCGGCTCAACGCGTTCGGCTACTGGACGTACTTCGTCGGCGTGGTGCTCCTGTACGTGGCGCTGTTCGCCAACACCGGTCCCGACGCGGGCTGGTTCATGTACGTCCCGCTCTCCGGGCCGCAGTACTCGCCGGGCCACCGCGTCGACGTCTGGGCGCAGCTCGTGACGTTCACCGAGATCGCCGCGCTCGTCGCCGCCGTGAACATCATCGTCACGACGTTCAAGATGCGCGCGCCCGGCATGTCGCTGAACCGCATCCCGATGTTCGTGTGGGCGCAGCTCGTCGTCGCGTTCATGATCGTGTTCGCGATGCCCGCCGTGGCCACGGGGAGCACGCTCATGCTCGCCGCCGACCGCGCCGTGAACACGCAGTGGTTCAATCCCGCCGAAGGCGGCGACGCGCTCCTCTGGCAGCACGTGTTCTGGTTCTTCGGCCATCCCGAGGTCTACATCATCTTCCTGCCGGCGATGGGCTTCATCACGCCCATCATCGAGACGTTCTCGCGCCGGCCGGTGTTCGGCTACACCGCGCTCGTGATGGCGAACATCACGACGGCGTTCTTCGCCTTCGGGCTGTGGGTGCACCACATGTTCGCCACGCCGGTGCCGGAGCTCGGGCAGAGCCTGTTCACCGCGGCGAGCATGATGATCGCCATCCCGACCGGCGTGCAGATCTTCTGCTGGATCGCGACACTGTGGTCCGGACGGCCGGAGTTCCGCGTGCCGCTGCTGTTCGTGCTCGGCTTCATGTTCACGTTCGTGATCGGCGGCATCAGCGGGGTCATGCTCGCCTCCGTCGCCTTCGACCGGCAGGCGACCGACACGTTCTTCGTCGTCGCGCACCTGCACTACGTGCTGCTCGGCGGCGGCGTGACGCCGCTCTTCGGCGCGTTCTACTTCTGGTTCCCCAAGATCACCGGCCGCCTGCTCGACGAGACGATCGGCAAGGTGCACTTCTGGCTGTTCATGATCGGCGTGAACCTCACGTTCTTCCCGATGCACATCCTCGGGCTCGATGGCATGCCGCGGCGCGTGTATACGTACCTCACGCCGACCGGCTGGGGTCCGCTGAACCTGACGGCGACGATCGGTGCGTACATCATCGGCCTCTCGGTGATCGCGTTCCTTTATAATGTGCTCAAGAGCTGGCGTGGCGGCGCGATCGCGGGCGCCAATCCGTGGCGGTCGTCCGGCCTCGATTGGGCCATGCCGTCGCCGCCGCCGAGCTACACGTTCCTCCACATTCCGGTCGTGCGGAGCCGGCATCCGCTCTGGGAGCCGACGGTCGAGCTGCCCGTCGTCACGGGGCTGCGCACCGACCGTCGCGAGGTGCTGATCACCACCGCCTTCGACGCGCGGCCGGACTGCCGGCATCAACATCCGACGGGCTCCATCTGGCCGCTCTTCCTCGCGCTCTGCATGGGCGTGATCTTCATCGGCTCGATCTTCAGTCCGTACTTCGTGCTGTGGGGAACCGGCCTCTCGGCCATCGGCTGCGTGGGCTGGGCGATCACGAGCACCAAGTCGCCCGAGCGTGAGATCGTCGCCACGGGACAGGCCGTGGTGGAGGCCATATGAAGCCGCTCCGTCCCGTCGCCGACGTCGGCGAGCTGCCTTCCGTCGTGTTCGGCCAGCGGAGCCTCATGTGGTGGGGCACCCTCG
>DASZUN010000056.1:0-10373 GCA_035547615.1 Gemmatimonadaceae bacterium
CTCGATCATCGATGCCGGGCACTTCGACACGCAGACCGCGTACGCGGCGGTGAACACGTTCCGGCTCGACGATCTCTCGCCGCACATCTTCCGCACGCACGACGGCGGCAAGACGTGGACGGAGATCGTGAACGGGATCCCGAAAGGCGCGGCGGTGAACGTCGTGCGCGAGGACCCGAAGTGCAAAGGGCTGCTCTTCGCGGGCACCGAGACGCAGGTCTGGGTCTCGTTCGACGACGGCGATCACTGGTCGTCGCTCCGGCTGAATATGCCGGCGACGTCGATACGAGATCTGATAATAAAGAACGATGATATCGCCGTCGGGACGCACGGCCGCTCGTTCTGGATCCTCGACGACATCGCGCCGCTGCGGCAGCTGACCCCCGCGACGCGCGAGGCGCCGGCCGTGCTGTTCAAGCCCGCGGCGGCGTACCGCTTCCGCTGGAGCAAGTACACCGACACGCCCGTGCCGCCCGACGAGCCCTCGGGGCAGAATCCGCCCGACGGAGCGATCATCGACTACTTCGTCGGACCGCGCGCCATGGCGGACGCGAAGCTCGAGATCATCGATCCGAGCGCGAACGGCCGCGTCATCCGCACGTACTCGAGCAGCGACACCGCGATGCCGCCGGCGGACATCGGCAACACGCCGTGGTACTGGATCCGCCCCACGAAGGTGCTCTCCGCCGAGCCGGGCTTCCATCGGTTCGTGTGGGACCTGCATTACGCGCCGCCTGCGGGCACGAGCTCGCGTCCCGGCGAGTACCCCATCTCGGCGACGCCGTACGACACGCCGCGCGAACCGCGCGGACCGTGGGCGGCGCCCGGGCAGTACATCGTGCGGCTCACCATCGGCGGGCACAGCTACATCCAGCCGCTCACGATTACGATGGATCCGCGCGTGAAAACGCCGCCGGCCGAGATCGCGCGCATGCACGCGACCGCGGTCACGCTGTACGACGACATCGCCAAGGATTCGGCGGCGACCGCGGCGGCGCATACGCTGCAAGCGCGCGTTGCCGCCGTAAGCGTGAGCGATGCATCGGCGAAAGCGGCGCTCGCCGCGTTCGAGGACAAGCTCTCGGCGCTCGTCGGCCAGAGCGGCGGCGGTCGCCGGGGAGGACGCGGGCGCGGCGGCGCGGCGCAGCCATCGCTCGGTTCGATGAGCGGCGATCTGCTCGGGATGATGCAGACCATCGAGCAGTCCGACATGGCGCCGACGAGTCAGACGATGCAGGCGGTCGCACGCACGGAGCAGGATTTCGCCGGCGTGATGGCGCGGTGGAATGCGCTGCGGACGACGGAGCTCGCGGCGGTGAACGCGAAGCTCAAGGCGGCGGGAGGCAGTCCGATCGGGGCGCCGTAGCGCCGTAGGTGATTCGTGTCTCCTCGTGGCTTGCACGTCACGAGGAGATGGGAACAGCGACGTGAACGGACGGGACGGACGACAAAACGGAGGAATGCGCTTGGGGCTTTTCCCTGCCGAGTGACCGCGCGGACGCCGGATTAGTTCAGCACACGACTCTCACGGAGGATCAGTGTTGCGGCGGTCGCTTGCGTCGTCGCTGGCCCTCTTCACATTCGCCGCCTGCGGCTCCATAACCGGTACGCGGGGTCATGTGCGCGCCACGATCGCGATCGATCGCTCCGTCGTGGCACAGGACTCGACGGCCGCAGTGCTCGTGTACGTCATCAATGATGGGCCCGACACCGTGCCGGCGGCGAACCCGGACAGCTACGGGTGCTTCGACGCGTTCGTCGTCACCGACTCGGTGGGTCGCGCGGTCAACCGGTACGGGCGGCTTTGCTCGCTCATCGGCTATCTCGACGTGAAGCTCCCGCCCCACGACAGCATCGAGGTTCACGGCTTCTGGAGCCCGCGTACGCCGAACATGCAGGGCGTTTCGACGCCGCTGCCGCCAGGCCGTTACTCAATTACGGCGGACGTCGGCATCAACAAACGCGAAGTGACGAGCAAACCGCTTCCGATCGACGTCGTGCCGCCGTGAGCCGGGCGTTTGGTGTCTCGAGTGTACTATCGCTATTGGGGTACCCCTAAGTCTCGATGCGACGGCTGCTCCTCAGTGGTGCATCACGCACGCGCTGGCGAGCAGGATCACGATACCCGGTACTGCCATCAGGCCCGTTCGCTTCATTCGGGTCTTCGCGCGGACGACCATTATGACCGCGCCAATCGATATGATGGCCAATGCGATCAGTTGCGCAGTACTCAAGCCGAGCGCCCATCCGAAGCGATCATCCTTCGCACGGAAGAACTCCACGACGAATCGCTCGGCACCGGCGAGTACCGCCCACACGCCGAATAACCAGCCCTCCGCGTGCTGGTGGCGGCGCAGCCGCCACAGAATCAGAAACATCACGAACCCGAGCAGTACTTCCATGAGCTGCGTCGGATAGACGGACAGGACGGTGTCTGGCGAGACACCGGACGGGATCGCGACATGAAAGTTCTCGAACATCGATCGCGCCGTCGACACCGGGGATCCGTCGGGGAACGCGACGGCGAGAGGACCTGCGTATGGCTTTCCATAGTCATCGCCGATAGCCCAGCACCCGGTGCGGCCAACGGAGTACCCGGCGGCGAGCGCGATGCCGGCAACATCGGCGAACCGTGCGAACGAGAGCTTCTTTCGGTGGATGGTCAACCAGCAGAGGAGGACCGACCCGATGAACCCTCCCCAGAAGACGAATCCGCTCCGGCTCCACAGGTCGGATACCCGGTGCGTGATCACGAGCACGTAGTAGAGTTTTCCACCCGCCATCGTGCCGATGAGTGCGGCGAGCAGGACATCGGGAACGGCTGCTGCCTCTCGATCGTGTCCGCGTTCCGTGAGTTCGCGCTCGGCAACGACCTCCGCGATCACGAACGCGAGCAGCACGGCGAGTCCAAAGCCCGTGATCTCGAGTGGGCCGAGCGCGAACTTGAACGGATGATGCACGATCGGATTGAGCATGTGCATTGGATTCAAGTGTCTGCCGCGAGCTTACAACTGTTCTAGTATATCCGTTATCTGAACGACCCGTCCAGTTTCGATCAGTGAGCGGACAGGACGGTGACCCCTACGCTTGCGCCCTCTCACCCGCGGATGCTCATACCTCGATTCTGGACTCGCCCTCCACGTCGCGGTGCCTGCACCGCCACGCGGCGTGTGCCGGTGTGCCGGTGTGCCGTTGAGAACCCTAGAACGCATTCCCCCGCTTCGACACCGCCCAGGCGATCGCCAGCGCCGGCGGCAGCCCGAGCCCGATCACCGGCAGATTCACCTGCCGCGCGATCCCCACGTGGGCGAGCAGCGCGAGCACAGCCAACGCGGCGAGTCCGTAGGCGAAGATCCGTGTGACACGACCCGCCCGCCCGCTCCACATGTAAATCACGAGCAGCACCGCGAGCACCAGCCACAATGGATTGAACAACAGCAGGTTCTCATTCCGATGCGCGAATCGGTGATCCGTCACGCTCCAGAGCAGCGTGAGGAGCGTGCCGAGGATCCCCGCCGCGAACGCCCAGATACCGAACACGATCGCCGCCGCGATCTGTCCGCCGCGGCTCCCGCGCGCCGCCGCGACGCCAAGTACCAGGAACACGATCGCGACGACCACGCCGATCGCCGTGAGCCAGAGGCCGAGCGGCGGCGGCTGCGTCGGCTCGGGCGGACGGCCCTGCGCCGGGTAGAGCACGGTCTCACGGCGCACGAGCGGATGCATCGCGCCCGTCGAGTCGGGCACCGACAGCTTCGCCACGAAATCGTGCAGCGCCTTGGGCAGGAACATCGTCTGCCAGACGGTGATCGGCGTATCCGACGGCTCGCCGAGCCCGATGTCGACGCCCAGCTCGAGCGGGAAGTTCCCCTGCATCAACCGCAGCGTCTCCCAGCGGTAGCTCACCCCGCTCGGCGTCTGCGACTTCGCCCTGATCGCGCCGCCCAGCACGCGATCGAGGATGTCGCGCGGCCGCGTCGCACAGTTGTCGACGAAGTAGTCGTAGCGATACGTGACGTTTTGCGGCTCGGCGTTCACCTGGATGATGTGCAGCAGCGAGTCCTTCTCGGCCGCGGTGAGGTCGAGCTGCTGCGAGGTGACGGTGCGATTGAAGTAGCGATACTCGTACAGCACCTCGTCCAGCGTCTCGCCGCCCATCTGGTACAGCATCAATCCCTCGAGGAAATGAGGGATGAACAGCGGCTGCGTGCGATCGAACACGCCCCAGTTGAACACCGAGTCGCGCCCGGTGACGTTGTCGTGAATCCAGATCGCGCTGTGCCCGAACAGCTCCCAGACCTCGGTGCCGTTGCCCATCGTGAGCAGCGAGATCGTGACGTTCTGCCCGGCTTCGTGGAGCGGATCGGGCGGAGTCATCGTCGGCGCCTGCGTGGGCGGCGACGGGATCTTCGTCGGGATTTGCGCGCGGAGCGACGACGCGACGAGGAGCGCGAGCGCGGCGCGATACAGGGTACGGATCATTGTGGTGGAAGCTAAGGCCGGATCGAGCCGCCGACTACGCGGAGGGCGCCGCACGGTCCCCGCGTCCCCGGACCCCGCGATACTGCTCGCGAAGCCGCGCCATGTCCGCCGCCAGCTCCGTTGGCTCGACGGCGGTCATGAACCGGATCGCGCGCGCGTCCCAGTCGAACGCGACGGGCACGATCGGTACCCCGGCGCCGTGGGCGATGTGCCAGAACCCGGTCTTCCACTCGACGGCTTTGCGCGTGCCTTCCGGCGCGAGCGCCAGCACCATGCGATCCGCGTGGGCGAATCGCTCGATCGCGGTGGCCACGGTCGCCTGCGGCGTGCGTCGGTCCACGGGCACGCCACCCCACCGGCGAAAGAGCCAGCCGACCGGTCCGCGAAACAGCGTGTGCTTGCCGAGCCACGCCACTTCCACCCCGAGCGCGAATTTCCCCGCGATCCCGATCACGAAATCCCAGTTCGACCGGTGCGGCGCCGCGATCACGACGATCTTCGGGCGGTCGGGAATGCTGCCCTCCAATCGCCAGCCCGCGAGCCGGAGAACCGCGCGGCCGAACGCGCGAGTGAGCGGTCCGCCGCGCCGCGGCAGCGCGGCGGGAAGGGGCAGAGTGGAGTGCATCGAGCGGGGGATTTCTCCATGAAATGTGGCGAACGGCTCCTCCGCGCAGTAGTGTGTCGCGGGAACTCACCCATTGAGCGACGATGCCGATGCGAGTCATGGACGCGTTCGAGCGCACGGCCCGCACGTGCGGCGACCAGCCCGCGCTGCGTGCCAAGCGCGCGGGACGCTGGACGGAGATCACCTGGCGCGCGTACCGCGACCAGGTGCGCCGCGCCGCCCGTGCGCTGATCGCGCTCGGGGTCGCGCCCGGCGACTGCGTCACGATCATCGGCTACAACTGTCCCGAGTGGTTCATCGCCGATGTGGCCACGATCGCCGCCGGCGGCGTGCCTGCCGGCATCTACACCACGAACACGCCCGAGCAGTGCCAGTACATCGCCGACCACTGCGAGGCGCGCGTGGCGTTCGTGGAGGACGAGGAACAGCTCGCGAAATTCCTGCGCATCCGCGCGTCGCTGCCGCGACTCGCCGCGATCGTGCTGATGCACGGCGCGGCGCCCGACGCATCGGTGCTCTCGTGGGCCGAGTTCCTCGCGCGCGGTGAGGCGACGCCCGAGCGCGAGCTCGACGCGCGCCTCGCGGGCCAGCAGGAGGACGACGTCTGCACGCTCATCTACACGTCGGGCACGACGGGCGCGCCGAAAGCGGTGATGCTCTCGCACCACAACATCACGTGGATGGTGGAGCAGGCGGCCCGGCAGGTCGACGTGCGCGCGGGCGATCACATGATCAGCTATCTCCCGCTCAGCCACGTCGCCGAGCAGCTCTTCTCGCTGCACTCGAGCGTCGTGCTCGGCACCTGCGTCTCGTTCGCCGAGAGCCTCGAGACGCTCGGCGACACCCTGCGCGAGGTGCGGCCGCACCATTTCCTGGGCGTGCCGCGCGTGTGGGAGAAGATGCAGTCGAAGATGGAAGCCACGGGCGCCGACGCGCCGGCCGCGCGCAAGAAGCTCGTCCGGTGGGCGCGCGCCGTGGGACTCGCCGGCGGCTACGCGGACCAGCGCGGGGAGAACCGGCCGCTGCTGTACCCGCTCGCCGACAAGTTAGTGTTCTCTAAAGTCCGCGAGCGCCTCGGCCTCGATCGCGCACGCACGCTCATCACCGGTGCGGCGCCCATCGCGCAGCGCACCCTGGAATTCTTCCTCTCGCTCGGCCTGCCGATCTGCGAGGTCTATGGCATGAGTGAGTGCACCGCGGCCACGACGATCTCGATACCGGCACGGTACAAGTCGGGAAAGGCGGGGTACGTGATCCCCGGAACGGAGGTCCGCATCGCCGACGACGGCGAGATCTGCATCCGCGGTCCGCACGTGTTCCAGGGATACCTGCACGACCCGCTCGGCACGGCCGAAGCGATCGACGCCGACGGCTGGCTGCACAGCGGCGACATCGGCGTGCTCGACGACGACGGCTTCCTGCGCGTCACCGATCGCAAGAAGGAGCTCATCATCACCGCCGGCGGCGAGAACATCGCGCCGCAGCTCGTCGAAGGGCAGCTCAAGGCGATTCCGGTGGTGAATCAGGCGGTCGTGGTCGGCGACCGGCGCCGGTATCTCTCGGTCCTGCTCACGCTCGATCCGGAGAAGATTCCCGCCGTGGCCTCGCGGGCCGGCAGCCCGGCACGCGATCCCGTTGAAGCCGCCAGGTGCGAGCGCTTCGCCGCGTACCTCCAGCGCGAGATCGACGCCGTGAACGTGCGGCTCGCGCGCGTGCAGACGGTGAAGCGCTTCGCGATTCTGCCCGACGAGCTCACGATCGATGGCGGCGAGCTCACGCCGACGATGAAGCTCAAGCGTAGGGTGATCGCCGAGAAGTACGCGGACGTGATCGAGGATCTCTATAAGGCGTAGCCGGACGCGGCGTGGCGCGCGCGCCTTCAACTTGCAGGTATGGGTCGCGAATCGAGGAGGCGAGCCATGCCCTGGCGAAGCAGCCGCTCCGGCACCGGAGAGAGCGACGTCAACACGGAAGCGCTCGGCCGCGAGCTGAAGAAGATCGCCCTCCCGCTCGAGGAGGCGCACGATCTCGATCCCTTGATGGACCGCATCGGCGATGCGCGCTTCGTGCTGCTCGGCGAAGCGTCGCACGGGACGTCCGATTTCTACAGTTGGCGCGCCGCGCTGTCGAAGCGACTCTTCAAGGAGAAGAATTTCTCCTTCATCGCGGTCGAGGGCGACTGGCCGGATTGCTATCGCGTGAACCGCTACGTGAAGCACCTGCCGGGCTCCGGCGGGAGCGCGCAGGAGGTGCTGCACGCGTTCGAGCGCTGGCCCACCTGGATGTAGGCCAACCGCGACGTCGTCCAGCTCGCCGAGTGGCTGCGCGACTTCAACCGCGGCCGCGCGCCGGAAGCACAGGCCGGCTTCTTCGGCCTGGACGTGTACTCGCTGTGGGACTCCGATGCGCGCCGTGAACGAGTACCTCGAGCGCATCGACCCGCAGCTTGCCGCGCAGGCGCGCCGCGCGTACAACTGCTTCGAGCCGTACGCCGAAGACGTGCAGGAGTACGCGCGCGCCACGGCGATCGTGCCCACGTCGTGCGAGGACGAAGCGGTGTCCGTGCTCCGCGAGCTGCGGGCGCGTGCGCCGCAATTTCGCGAGGACGGTCGCGAAGGCTACTTCAACGCCGAGCAGAACGCGCTCGTCGCTCAGAACGCGGAGCTGTACTACCGGACCATGGTGCGCGGCGGCCCCGCATCGTGGAACGTGCGCGACAACCACATGGTCGAGACGCTCGAGCGGCTGATGCACCACCACGGGCCCAACGCCAAGGCGATCGTCTGGGAGCACAACACGCACATCGGCGACGCGCGTTTCACGGACATGGCGCGCGCCGGCATGGTCAACGTCGGGCAGCTCGTGCGCCAGGCGCACGATCGTGACGGCGTGATGCTCGTCGGCTTCGCCAGCCATCGCGGCACCGTGATCGCGGCGGAAGAGTGGGGCGCGCCGATGCAGCGGATGCGCGTTCCGGTCGCCCGGCCTTCAACCTTCGAGCACGCGATGCACGACGGCGTGGGCGGCGACGCGCTTCTGCTGTTCGACGGCAGCGACAACGGCGGCGTCCGTGGGCTCGACGAGCCGATCGGCCACCGCGCGATCGGCGTCGTCTACGATCCTGGCTACGAGCGATGGGGCAACTACGTCCCGACGATCGTGCCGCGGCGCTACGACGCGATGCTCTACATCGACGAATCGCGGGCGGTGGATCCGCTGCACATGCCCGTGCTGGTGGACGGCGAGGTGCCGGAGACGTACCCGTCCGGCGTGTGACGGCTCAGGCGACAGCGGGCGACTGAGCGCCCGCTGTCAGCTCACGCCGTTCGGCTCGAGCCGGGCGGTGAAGTGCCGCAATGCTGCAGGCGCCTCCACGATCCGATAGCCCCCGAGTTGCGCGCGCATCTCGTACACGTACAGCACCACCTCCGCGAGATAATCCACGTGGCTCTGCGTGTACACGCGCCGCGGGAATGCGAGCCGCACCAGCTCGTTCGCCGCCGGCTTCTCTGACCCGTCGGGCTGGCGCCCGAACATCACCGAGCCGATCTCCACGCCGCGCACTCCGCCCACGAGATACAGTGCGTTGTTCAGCGACCATGCGGGATACTCGAGCGCCGGGATGTGCGGGAGCATCTCGCGCGCGTCGAGGTACACCGCATGGCCCCCGGTCGGCAGCACGAGCGGCACGCCGCCGGCCGTGAGCCGCTCGCCGAGGTACGCGATCGACCGCACGCGGTAGCGCAGGTAGTCGGGATCGAGCGCTTCCCAGAGTCCCTGCGCGATCGCCTCGAGATCGTAGCCGGCCATGCCGCCGTACGTGGGGAATCCCTCGGTGAGGATCTCCATGTTCCGGCAGCGCGCCGCGAGCGCGTCGTCGTTCAGCGCGAGGAAGCCGCCGATGTTCGCCATCCCGTCCTTCTTTGCGCTCATCGTGCAGCCGTCGGCCAGGTCGAACAGCTCGCGGGCGATCTCGCGCGGCGTCTTGTGCTCGTAGCCCGGCTCGCGCGTGTGGATGAACCACGCGTTCTCGGCGAACCGGCAGGCGTCGATGAGGAACGGAATGCCGTTGGCCCGGGCCACCGCGCTCACGGCGCGCGCGTTCTCCATGCTCACCGGCTGCCCGCCGCCCGAGTTGTTCGTCACGGTGAGCATGATCAGCGGGATGCGCGCGCGCTCGTCGCGCACCAGGCGCTCGAGCGCGTCCACGTCCATGTTGCCCTTGAACGGGTGGGGCGCACGCGCATCGCGCGCTTCCGGCACCGGCAGGTCGCGCGCCTCGGCGCCCACGTGCTCCACGTGCGCGCGCGTCGTGTCGAAGTGCGCGTTGTTCGGCACGAGGTCGCCCGCCTTGACCAGACTGCTCATGAGAATATGCTCGGCGGCCCGCCCTTGATGCGTGGGGAGCACGTGCCGGAAGCCCGTGATCTCGCGGACCGCTGACTCGAACTTGTAGAACGAGCGCGCGCCGGCGTACGACTCGTCGCTCGCCAGCATCTCGGCCCATTGG
The DNA here is from genome assembly GCA_035547615.1 of Gemmatimonadaceae bacterium. Classification (GTDB taxonomy): domain Bacteria; phylum Gemmatimonadota; class Gemmatimonadetes; order Gemmatimonadales; family Gemmatimonadaceae; genus JAQBQB01. Next base: position 9,618 of record DASZUN010000056.1, read on the forward strand.
CGCGACGACATCGCACCCGTGCCGCTGTCGGTGAGCAGGTCGATCAGGACCTGATCGGCGTGGAGCTGGAAAGGATTGTATCCCGCGGCCGCGAGCGCGTCGGCGCGCTGTGCCTCGGTGGTGAACCGGATCGGCTCGACGGAGCGGATCCGAAACGGCTCGATGATGGTGCGCGGAGCGAATGGCATCCGCGAAAGCTACGACAGACACGGGCCGCGTCTGACGGGGAAATGCTGACGCTCAGGCCTTCGGGTAGCGGTACAACACCGAGGGCGCGCCGAAAAACTCGACCGTCTCCCCGGGAACGGCGCCGAGCGAGGTGGCGACGCGAATGGATGCGGCGTTCGCCGGCCGGATGATGCTCGTGATCTCTGGATACTGTATCACTTCGCGTGCAAAGCGCAGCGCGGCCGCCGCGCCCTCGCGCGCGTAGCCTTTGCTCCACGCCCACGGGCCGAGCGTGTACGCGATCTCGAACGCGGGGAATCCTTCCTGGTGCATGCAACCGATGCGGCCCAGGAACCGTCCCGTCGCCCGCTCCTCGACCGCCCACACGCCGTAGCCGCGGAGCGCCCAGTGGCCGATCAACATCGCCATCTGCCGCCACGCGTCCGCGCGCGAGAGCGGCTTGCCGAGTCCGAGGTGCCGCGTGACGTCGGGATCCGCCATCATCTCGGCGTACGCCTCGAAGTCGTCGGGCTTGAAGCAGCGGAGGAGGAGCCGCTCGGTCGTCAGTTCGGGGATCTGGAGCATGAG
>DASZUN010000057.1:0-6284 GCA_035547615.1 Gemmatimonadaceae bacterium
CGCCGTGACGGCGCGCCGCGTGATCGTGGTGCCGAGCGGGCGGCCGCGGCACGTGCAGACCGGCTGCCGGGGCGGGCACACGCAGGCGGCGCTCCACTCGCGGAAGGCGTTCTTCACGAGCCGATCCTCGCCCGAGTGATAGGCGATGACGGCGAGCGTCCCGCCCGGCGTGAGCCGGTCGCGGAGCAGCGGCAGCGCGCGCGCGAGCCCCGCCAGCTCGTCGTTGACCGCGATGCGCACGGCCTGGAAGAGGCGCGCGAAGTCGGGCGCGCCGCTGCGCGGCCCCAGCACGGCGCGGATGGCGCCGACAAGATCGTCGCTCGTCGCGAACGGACGCGTCGCGCGCCGGCGCACGACCTCGCGCGCGAGGCGCGGGGCCCGCGGCTCGTCGCCGTACTCCCGGAACACGGTCATGAGCGTTTGCTCATCGGCGTCGTTGAGCAGGTCGGCGGCGGTGCCGGCCGCGTCGGCGCCCATCCGCATGTCGAGCGGCGCCCCGGGCCGGAACGTGAAGCCGCGCGGCTCGGCGTCGATCTGGTGCGACGACACGCCCAGGTCGAGCAGGATGCCGTCGAACCGCAGCCCCTCGAGCGCCGGCTGCTCGTCGACCGCCGCGTAGTTCGCCTGCACCGCGAGGAACCGACCGGATGCGGCGTAGTCATGCAACCGTTTGGTTGCATATGCGAGCGCCTCGGGGTCGCGGTCGACGCCGATCACGCGCGCGACGCCCGCGTCGAGCAGTGCATGGCTGTGTCCGCCTCCGCCGAGCGTGCCGTCGAGCACCAGGGCGGCGCCCCGACACAGCTCGAGCACTTCGGCGGCGAGCACAGGCGCGTGATATGCGCTATCGAAGGGCGACATGCGCTCCAAACATATCGCCCTGATCGTCCACGGTTCTCGCGCCGATCGTGCGGACGTGCGCCACCTCGTGAGCTGGGTACGCGAGAAGCGGCACCTGGTGGAAGTGCACCCCACGTTCGAGGCCGGCCAGGCCGCCGCGCTGACCGCCGACGCCGGGCGCCGCGGCGTCGACGTGGTCGCGGCGGCCGGCGGCGACGGCACGGTGAACGAAGTCGTCAACGGGCTGGATGGGTACGACGTTCCGCTGGGGATCATTCCGGTGGGCACAGCGAACGACTTTGCGCGGCAGGTGGGAATACCGGCGGATGCCGATCATGCCATGGATGTTATCCTGCAACGCAAGCCTCGGCGACTGGACACGGCATCGCTGAACGGACGCCGATATCTGAACGTGTCGACGGGCGGCGTCGGCGCCGAAGCAACGGCGGAAACGCCGCCGGACGCGAAGGAATCGCTCGGCCCCGTGGCGTACGCGATCAGCAGCATGCGCAAATTCGCGGAGTTCAAGACGTCGTACGCGAGCTTCATCGGCGACGGCTTCACGTACGAAGGCGAGTTCCTGATGTTCGCGGTGGGCTGCACGCGCTCGACCGGCGGCGGCAACCTGGTGACGCCCATGGCGTCGGCCACGGACGGCCTGCTCGATCTCTGCGTCGTGGAAGGCATGTCGCGCGGCGAGTTCGCGCGCACGGCACTGCGCGTCAAGCGCGGTGATCACGTCGGGCAGGACGGGGTGCACTACGTGCAACTCAAGTCGGTCGTGATCCAGGGGCGTGAACCGATGGCGGTGAACGTCGACGGCGAGATGTCGAACGCGAAGCGGCTCGTGTACCGCGCGCGGCCGCGCGACCTGTGGGTGCACGTCGCGCACCTGCCGGGCGAAGCGAGCTGACAAACGACGACGCCCGCCGCGATCGCGGCGGGCGTCGATTCGTTCGCTCCTGAAGCGCGAGCGCCTCAGGGTCGCGTGACGCTCACTTGCACTTGAGCGCTTTCTTGACCTGCGACACGAAGTCGCTGAGCTGCGGGATGGCGCCGAGGATCTGCGCCGCGGAGTTCTTGTCGACCGCACCGCCGGCGGGCATCGCCATCGAGGTGGTCGCCAGCTGGTCCTCGGCAACCTGCGCCTCGCTGCACGCCTGCGCATGATCGTCCTTCTTGGTGCTCTTGTAGAGCTTCGACACGTTCTGCACCGCATCGTACGCGACCTGGAACGACGTCACGCCGACGAAGTACTTGCTCTGCGCCGACGGCGCGATGTTGTCGACGGCCTGGGCGGCCTTGAGCGCCGCTTCCCAGTCCGCGCGTGCCTTGCTCTGCTGCGCCTTCTGCACCGCCGGGCCGACGAGCGACATGAGCGACGTGCCGATCGAGTCCTTCGGCACGCCGGCGGCGATCGCCTGCTGCGCCGTGGCGAGGGCGCTGTCCGGCTGGCTCATCTGATTCTGCACGACGACCTCGAAGATCCACGCGGTCGGCGACTTCGGATCGGCTTGCGCCGCGCGACGCGCGGCGTCGAGCGCCTGCTGGAGCTGACCGGCCTTGAGATACGTCTGCGCCATGAGGAGCGGGAAGCTCGGCTCCTTGGGGAACTTCTGCGCGGCCTTCGTCGCGAACTGCAGGACCGCGGCGGAGTTGCTGTCGCTCTGCGCGGCGCCGATCTGGCGATTGTAGTAATCGACGTTCGCGGCGGAGGTATCCGCCTTGACCCACTCCTCGCCGGTGACGAGCGCCTGCTTGAACTGCTTGCCGTTCAGCTCGAGCAGCCACTTGGTGCGGAGCATCTGCGGGTCGCCCGGATTGTCCTTGAGCAGCGAGTCGATGATCGGCAGCGCCTTGTCCGGCGCGCCCGACTGCGCGAGCTCCTGCACGATGCTCTGCGCGAGCGTCATGTTCGACGGATCCGCGCGATAGATGCGCAGGTTGTACTCGATCGCCTTGTCCTTGTCACCCTTGGTGCGATACGCGTCCGCCGCGTTGCTCAACGCGATGATGCTGGTCGGGTCGATCGCGAGGATCTGGTTCGCGACGCTGATGATCGAGTCCGGCGACGCCTTCTCCTGGTTGTACGCGGTGAGGAGGCAGAGGCGGCCGAACGTCGAATTCGGGTACGCCTGCAGGGCAGCGCGGCCGTCCTTCTCCGCATCGGCGTACTTCGCCGCCCGCAGATCGTTCTCGCACGTCTTGTACGCCGGCAGCGACTTGCGCGCGGCCTCGTATTCCTTCTGGATCTGCTTCGCCGCGTCGCCCGCGTCCTTGGCGTCGACCGGCGGCAGCGGCTGCGAGAGAATCGTGTTGTTGCGGCGGAGCAGCAGGCGCACGGTCTCGTGCACGCCCGTGGCGGTCTTCGCCGCGGTGCCCTCGAGCGTCTCGTCGCCGCGGAGCTGCTTGCTCAGCTCCATGAGATCGCTCGTGTTGAGCGCCGAATCGGCGCGATAGCCGGACGCCTCGAGGGTGTTGTTGATGTCCTTCTGCGTGAGGACGTACAACTCCTTCATCGAGAAATCCGAAATCAGCCGGCGACGGAGCTCTTCGGCGGCGTCGGTGCCAAGCTTGCGATCGTCGCTGTGGAACGTGGCCATGACCAGCCGCGGCGTATCCGCGCCCGGCGGACCACCACGCTGCTGCGGCTGCGCGACCAAGCGCGTGCCGGCCAGCGAGAGCGCCAGAGTAGCCACGGTTGAAACGACATGGCGTTGCGTTGCCTTCACGGTGCTAACCTCCCAAACGTTGATCTGAAGTACCCGTGACGTGCGCTCGGGTTCGCAATCTCGACAGCGTGTCCTGCGGTGACTCAATGGGCGAAGAGGGACTCGAACCCCCGACTTCCTGCGTGTAAGGCAGGCGCTCTAACCAACTGAGCTATTCGCCCGCCGACCCAACTCCGCTCATTTCAGAATCGCAATCGGGACGAGCACGCAATACCCGACGGCGAGGAGAATCGGGGCGAGTGTCTCGCCCCCGCGGGCCAGGTCGGCGAACCCCGCAAGGAGCACCACGACGGCGATGCCCCACCACAAAAAGCCTCGCGTACGAGGAGACGTGTCGCTCTGTGCCATAGGGCTTGTAGTGTAGACCGCACCAAGAAAGCTGTCAAGCAACGTTGTGACGCGAAGTTACGTCACGATGAGCCGATCATTACGGGCGGATTAAGACGCCGGCTCGCGAGGCGCTCCGCCCCCGATTTCGCCCTCCTCGTCACCCCTCAGCAGAGCCTCGATCGCCGCGCTCCTCGCCGCCCGTTCAGCGGCCTCGTCCGCGGCCGCCATTTCCGCGAGCCGCCGCCGGTCGCGCTGACGCCGCAACACGTACAGCGGCAGGATGAGCACCACGAGAATCAGCCCGGCCACGCTCAGGTCGCTGACCACCGCGAGCGCACCGTACCGGCGGCGCGTCGCCGCCTGCCAGCGCTGCTCGAAGCCGGCGAGCGTGATGCCATACGTCGCGCGCACCGCACGGTTCATGTCGCCCTCGCGCTTCCAGGCGGCGAAGAACGCCGAGAGTCCATGCACCGGATCGAGCTGCGCGAGATCGGCCACGGCGCGGTACGCGAGCGCGTAGGCGTTCTCCGCCGTCGTCGACCCCTCGTAGAACTCCGCGTCGAGCTCGTCGAAGGTCGGCGTTCCCTTGACGGCCAGCGCCACGTTCGCGGCGAGCGCATCCTCGCGCGTCCACTCGTGCGCCGCGTACGCCGCATACCCCTCGTCGAACCAGCGCGGCGGCAGATCCCCGAGCATCTCGTGCAGCGCGAGGTGGGCAAGCTCGTGCCGCAGCACGTCGCGCGGGTCGCCGGCCTTGGCGCCCAGGCTCCTGCCCTCCATCACGATGCGGCGCGAATCCGGAAAGGTGATCGCCGCGCCCCATTCGGGCGCGCCGGGCCCGACCCACTCGCGAAAGGTGCGGTGGTCCGGCGCGATCGCGAGCAGCACGCGTTCGGTCGGGCGCGGCAGCCCGGGAAACGTGTCGCGCCGCGCGGCGTCGTTCACGAGCGCGTGGGCGAGCGTGGCGTCGCTCGGGTAGAACACCACGGTGAAGCGGCCGTGGTCCAGTCGCTCCGGCGCGGCCTGCGCGCCAACGCGCGCGTGCGGCGTGACGGCGGCGATAGCGAACGCGACCAGCGCGGCGAGCCGCCGCGCTCCGCGCGTTACGGCTCCCCGCCCTCCTCGACCGTCCTCAGCACTTCCGCGCAGCGCTTTCCCCACGGATTGAACTTGTTCGCCGCGTAGCCGGCGTTCCAGGTCTCGATCGCCTCGTCGCGCTGGCCGTTGAACCAGTACGCGCGGCCCAGCTCGAAGTAGGCCTCGATCAGATTGGGTCCGAGCGCGAGCGTCTTCTGGAAGAACGTCTGCGCATCCTCGAACATGTCCCGTTCGAGATACACGAGCCCGAGATAAAAGTGCGCGTAGAGCGTGGCCTTCTTGTCGTTGTCGAGCCGGATCGCGCGCGACAGATGCTCGATCGCCTCGCCGAAGATGCGCTTCTTGAGGCAGATGTAGCCGACGTTGATGCGCGCGAGCGCGTTCTGCGGCTCGCGGACGAGCACTTTCTGAAAGTTGAGCAGCGCATCGTCGAACTTGTCCTGCAGCATCTGCGCCCATCCCAGCAGCGACTCCGCCTGCGGGTCGTTGGGCGAGAGCTGCAGGGCCCGCGCGAGCGACTGCTCCGCGCCCTCGTAGTCGCCGAGCGAGATGCGGCTCCAGCCCTTCTCGATGAAGGTCGACGCCCCGATGTGATCGGCGTGCACGACCGGCTTCTCGCCGGCGAACTGCGGCGCGAACGACGGCGTCGCCGTCTTCAGGCCCTTCCAGCGCTCGACGAGCTGCAGCACGTCGTCCTTCACGGCCGAGAGCTCGGCGAGCTCCTGCTCCACCGACTTGAACAGCGCGCCGATCTCCGCCTTCAGCGCGTCCAGCTCGGTCGGGGCCGTCGGTGCGTCGAGGCGGGCGGCGAGCGCATCACGGCGCGCGCGCAGCTCGTCCGCCGCGCGGTCAGGCACGAGCGGCGGCTCCGGCGGCATTGCGCGTGATCGCCTGCTCGAACGCGATGCGGTCGGTGCTCGCCAGCAACCCGTTCACGTCCAGCACGACGACGAGCTGCTCGTCGACCTTGGCCACCCCGCGAATGAACCGCGATTCGAGGCCGCGGAAGATCGCCGGCGGCTGCGACACGGCGGTCGCGGGCACGACAGCCACTTCGTGCACCGCGTCGACCACCGCGCCCACGAGCCCGTCGGCGGTCGTGAACACGAGCACCCGCGTCTCGGGCGTGATCGAATCCTCGGACAGCTCGATGCGCCGGCGCATGTCGACGACCGGAATCACCTTCCCGCCGTGTTCGAGCACGCCCTCGATCCACGGCGGCACGTCGGGAACGCTGCTCGGCGAGGTGTAGCGCAGCACGCGCTCGACGGAGAACACGTCGGC
>DASZUN010000058.1:0-4322 GCA_035547615.1 Gemmatimonadaceae bacterium
CCTCGTTGAAGCGGCTCGCCACCACGGCGAACCGGCGCTCCGCTCCCGCCGGCGTTCCGGAAAATTCAGCCATTACGAGGCGAGCAGATGGCCGAGCTTCTCGCGCTTGGTGCGCATGTACTCCGCGTTCTCGTCGTGCGCGGGCTGCACGATCGGCACGCGCTCGTTCACGCGCAGACCGTAGCCCTCGAGTCCCACCATCTTCCGCGGGTTGTTCGTAATCGGACGGATCGACTTGAGCCCGAGGTCGAGCAGGATCTGCGCGCCGATGCCGTAGTTGCGCAGGTCGGGCTTGAAACCGAGCCGCTCGTTCGCTTCCACCGTGTCGGCGCCGTGGTCCTGCAGCTCGTACGCCTTGAGCTTGTTGAGCAGCCCGATGCCGCGCCCTTCCTGATCGAGGTACACGATCACCCCGCGGCCTTCTTCCGCGATCATCTTCATCGCGGTGTCGAGCTGCCAGCCGCAGTCGCAGCGCAGCGAGTGGAACACGTCGCCCGTGAGGCACTTGGAGTGCATGCGCACGAGCACGTCCTCGCCGTCCCCGAGATCGCCGTGCACGAGCGCCACGTGCTCGTGCGAGTCGACGTCGTTCTTGTAGCCGACGATGCGCCACTCGCCGTGCTCCGTGGGCAGCCGCGCCTCGGCGATGCGGTGCACCAGGCGCTCGCTCGACAGCCGGTAGGCCACGAGCTGCGCGACCGTGATGAACGTGATCTGCTGCTCCTGCGCGAACGCTTCGAGCTTGGGCCGGCGCGCGGCCGTGCCGTCCTCGTCGAGGATCTCGCAGATCACGCCGGCGGGCAGGAGTCCCGCCAGGCGGGCCAGGTCGACCGCGGCCTCGGTGTGTCCCACGCGCTGCAGGACGCCGCCTTCGCGCGCCCGCAGCGGAAACACGTGTCCGCCGTGGCGCAGGTCGGACGAAATCGAGGTGGGGTCCACCGCGACGCGGATCGTCGTCGCGCGGTCCTGCGCGCTGATGCCCGTCGTCACGCCGAACCGCGGCGCGGCGTCGATGCTCACCGTGTACGCGGTGCGGTAGTCGTCGATGTTCGTTTCGGCCATCGGCGTGAGGCCCAGGGCATCGACCCGGTCGCCGCTCAGCGCGAGACAGATGAGACCGCCCGCCTTCTTGATCATGAAGTTGACCATCTCCGGCGTCACGAGCTGCGCGGCGCAGATCAAGTCCCCTTCGTTCTCGCGATCCTCGTCGTCCGCGACGACGACGAACTTGCCGTCGCGGATGTCGGCGATCGCCTGCTCTATCGTTCCGAAGACCATGTGCTGTCCTTGAGCAATCGCTGAACGTACTTGCCCAGCATGTCCGCTTCGACGTGAACGCCGTCACCCGCGGCAAGCGCGCCGAGGGTCGTGTGCCGGAGCGTGTACTCGATCAACGAGATCTGGAGCGTGCCGGGAGCCGGCAGGTCGTTGACCGTGAGGCTCACGCCGTCGATCGCGACGGAGCCGTGTTGCACCATAAGCTCGGCGAGCCCCGCGGGGAGAGCAAGGTCGACGAGGCGCGCGTCGCCGCGCGTCTCGACGTCCGTCACCGTGGCCACGCCGTCCACGTGCCCCTGCACGAAGTGGCCGCCCAGGCGATCGCCCACGCGGAGGGCGCGCTCGAGATTCACGCGGCGCCCCTCCCGCCACGCGCCCACCGTCGTGCGATCGAGCGTCGTGACGATCGCGGCAACGGTGAACCAGCCGGGACCGTGTTCGCGGACCGTGAGACAGGCGCCGTTGACGGCGATGCTCTCACCCGGCGCGAGGTCGTCGTACCGGCAGGCGATCCGAAACTCGCGGCCCGCCGGCGCGTCGCGCACGGCGGTGAGAGTTCCCACATCGTCGATCAGTCCGGTGAACACGGCACCTCGTGAAGCGCGTACACGGTCATCGCATCCTCGCCGAAGCGGCGATCGTCGACCACGCGCAGCGTGCTGATCGACGCCTCGAAGCCCGGGGGCGCGTACGCGAACGCCTTCGGAGCCGTCCGCCCGAGCACGAGCGGTGACCGAAAGATAATGAGCCGGTCGACCAGCGCGTCGGCGAGCAGCGACCCCGCGAGCCGCGCCCCGCCTTCCACGAACACCGACCGCAGTCCTCGCTCGCGCAGGAGCTGGAGCGCCGCCTCCGAGCTCGCCGCGAGCAGCACCTCGACGCCCGCGGCGGCGAGCGCCTGCGCCTTCGCCGCGGGTGCGCTCCCCGCGCGCGCGACGACGAACGTGGGGACCTCGCGCGCCGTCCGCACGAGCGCGCTCCCGAGCGGGATGCGCAGGCTGGAATCGAACACGATCCGAGCCGGCGGCACGCGAGGCGCGGGCGCATCCCGCACGGTGAGCATCGGATCGTCCGCGAGCACGGTTCCCACGCCGACGGCGATGGCGTCGTGCTGCGCGCGCAGGCGATGCACTTCGGCGCGCGACGCGGGGCCGGTGATCCATCGATGCACGCCGCTCGGATCGGCGATGGCGCCGTCCGCCGAGAGCGCGAGCTTGAGCGTGATCCACGGGCGGAGGCTCGCGTGCGCATTGAAGAATGGCGCGTTGAGCTCGAGCGCCGCGTCGCGTTCCACGCCGAGGTCCACGCGCACGCCCGCGTCACGCAGTCGCTCCACGCCGCCGCGCGCGACGTCGCTCGGGTCGCGCGCCGCGATCTCCACGCGGGCGATCCCGGCGTGTATCACGGCGTCCACGCATGGCGGCGTCTTTCCGTAGTGCGCGCACGGCTCGAGGGTCACGTACATCGTCGCGCCGCGGGCTCGTTCACCGGCGCCGTGGAGCGCCACGACCTCGGCGTGCGCTTCGCCGTACCGCGCGTGGTATCCTTCGCCGGCGACCTCCTCCCCGGCAACGACGACGGCGCCGACCAATGGGTTCGGCGCCGTCTGACCCCAGCCGCGCTCGGCCAGGGCAAGCGCGCGCCGCATGAGGACCGAATCGACGTCGGTCGCGGACGCGGCGCGCTGCTCCGTCATTACCAGCTCAAGCGCAGACCCACCGAGCCGTAGAGCTGGGACCGGTCCGCCGCGCCACCCGAGAAGCTGTTGTACGTCTGCACCGTGCCGCCGCTCGCCTGGCCGACTTCGCCGACGATCTTGAACAGGGGCAGGTTGAGCGACAGATCGGCGAACATGTTCGTACGCGTGAGCGTCTGGCTCGTGCCCGGAACCGCCGCGTCGCCGCTGAAGCCGCCCTGCGACACGTGCGCCGCGATGTCAGCCGACTGGTCGTACTTGTCCTGGCCGACGCCGGCCGCGAGGCCGAACACGATGAAGCTCTTGCTCGCCACGACCCGCCACGCCTGCGTCTTCACCGAGAGGTTGTTCACGCTCAGCGTGTTGCCGTTGGACGTGCCCACGATGTCGGTGGTCGGCAGATCGCGCTCGATCCACGTGACCGACACGCCCGGGATGACGAGCGATTCCGAGAGCAGGCCGATGCGGGCGCCGTACCCGAAATGCCAGTTCGACTGCGGCGTGATCGAGACGTTGCTCGAATTCACAGTCGGGACGTACGAGGCGCTGACGAGGGCGTCGATGCCGCCGACGTTCGTCAGCGCGAGCGGGATGCCCTTGAAGATGCCGATCGCCGCGTCGGCGGTCGGCAATCCGAGCACCTGGCTCTTGCTCGGCAACTGCCGCTGCTGCGCGCCGCTCGTGCTCTGCGTGAACTGATCGACCTGCGGCAGCTGACCGCTGAACACGTTGCCGCGCACGCCGATCGAGAAGTGCCCGAGGCCGCCGAGGACACTGCCCTGCCCGATCGTCGCGTTGCCGCCGGCGAGCGCCAGGCCGAGCTGTGGAGCCATGAACTGGTACAAGTCGTACGCCTGCTGACAGGCATCCTGCGCGATCTGCGCGGAGCTCAGCGGCGCACCGCCGGGGCACTTCGGCGACGAGAGACCGCCACCCTGCGCCAACGCCAACCCCGCCGTCGACACGAGTGCTGCGCCGGCGATCATGAGCATCTTCTTCATCGAATGTACTCTCCTAGTTGAGGATGACCTGACCAGACCCCGGTCGAACGTCACCAAGCTGCCATGCGGGAATGCCTGCTTCGCGCGCCGACGCCATCACACCTTCGGCATCGGCGGCGGCGGTGATCACGATCATTCCGACGCCCATGTTGAACGTTCGGAACATCTCTCGGCGATCCACACCGCCTGCGCGTTCGAGCTGCTGGAAGAGGTTGGGGATATTCCAGCTCGCCGTGTCGACCACGGCGTCGAGATCCGTGGGGAGCGCCCGGTTGAGGTTTCCGGGAATTCCGCCGCCGGTAATGTGTGCCATTGCATGCACTTTCGCCAATACCGGCTTGAGCGCT
>DASZUN010000059.1:0-6172 GCA_035547615.1 Gemmatimonadaceae bacterium
CCCGACGCGCCGGCGCCCGCGACTCGGTCAGGCGCCGGCGGGCCGCATCGTCGCCGGCGCGCGGACGGCCAGCACGCGCGCGCGCGCCGTCTCCACGTCTCCGGCGTAGATGCTCATCTCCACGCTGACCTTGCGCTCGCCCACCTCCACCGCCCGCGCGCGCAGCACGAGCTCCGGGCCGAGCGGCGTCGGCTTGAGATAATCCACGTGCAGCGACGCGGTGACGAAGCGCGGCGTCGGATCGCGGCCGGGCACCGCGCCCGCGGCCGCCATCGACGCCCCAGCCGCCGTCGCCATCGCATGACAGTCGGCGAGCGACGCGATCAGCCCGCCGTACACGAAGCCCGGCAGCGCGATGTGATACGGCCGCGGCTGGAAGCGCGCGACCGATTCACCGTCGTGCCACTCGCTGCGCACGTGCAGGCCGTCGCGGTTCAGACGCCCACAGCCATAGCAGTGCGCGAAGTCCTCGGGATAGAGATCCTGGAGTGCGCTCATGCATGTAGCTTAGCCGCTCCGGCCAGCTACCGCACCGCGGGCGACGCGGCGGCGTCCACCGTCTGCGCCGCCGGCGCCGCCGGTGCCGCGCGGAGATAGCGCTCGAGAAATGCGCTCACGCGCCGGGCGTATTCCCGACCGGCGTATGCGTAGAGGTCCTCGTGGCCCGCACCCCGCACCGCCCAGAACGTCTTGGGCTGCGGCGCGCGCGCGTACAGCGACTCGGCCTCGACGAGCGGCGTGTACGGGTCCGCCGTGCCCGCGATGAGCAGCACCGGCGCATGCACTTCGCCGATCCGCTGGATCGGCTCGAGCGCGGACTCCGGCACGCCGATCTCGGTGCCGAGGACGCCGACCAGCGCGGGCGTGAACAACTTGCCGATCGCGCCGAGCGGTCCGAGCCACGTGCCGATGCGATCGCGCACGGCCTGCCGGATCGTGGGATACACCGATTCGAGCACGAACGCGTTGACGTCGAGCGGCCCGGGACCGAGCAGCGACGCCGCGCCGCCCATCGACACGCCGATCACGCCGACGCGCTCGCCGGGGAGCTCGTGCTCGAGAAATCCCACGGCCGCCTGCGCGTCGAAGCTCTCGCGGGCGCCGAACGTGATCACATCGCCCCCCGACTCGCCGTGCGCCTGGAAGTCGGGCGCGAGCACGGAGAACCCTTCGCCGTGCAGCAGCTCCGCGCGCGCGAGCATGCTCGTGCGGTTGGAGCCGACGCCGTGCAGCAGCAGCACCGCGCCGTCGCCGCGGCGGCCGCGGGCGAACCACGCATGGATCACGCTCCCCGACCGGCTCGGAAACGTCACGTTCTCCGCACCCAGCGGGACCGGCGGCACGGGGATCCTCGCCCGGGCCGGGCTCCACAACATGCAGCCGGAGAGCGCGCTCGTCGCCGAGACGGCAGCGACGGCGATCGCCGTTTTGAGAATCCTCATGCGCTCAATGCGGTGCGGCACCACGCGGGTACTCCAACAACAGGGAATCGACGGACATCGAGCGTCCCGCACGCGGCAGCCGGCGAACGAGCCCGCGCAGCCGCGTCTCGTCGACACGCGCCGTGTCGACGCCGTGCTCGGCGAGCGCGCTCCGCACGGCGTCGGGCAAGGAGTGCGCCGACAATCCGTACACGTCGCGATACACGGTCACGCGCCCGGCGGTGATCTCCACGAGGTCGTAGCGCACCTCGATCGGCACGAGCCACTCGAGCGGGATCTCGCGCGTCGTCACCGTGTCCCGCGCGAACGCATCGATGGCGTCCGCCCCGAGCCCCGGCGTGCCGTAGTGGTGCACGAGCCGCGCGAGGGCGATCGCGTCCTCGTTGCGCAGGCGAATGCATCCGTGCGACGCCGCCGAGCCGATCGACGTCGGCGTGGGCGTGCCATGCAGGAAGTACAGCGGTCGGAAGTTCAGCTTCACGCGACCCATCGGGTTGGTGGGACCGGGCGGCGTCGGCTTCTCGCGCGCGGCCCACGGACTGTCCGGCGGGATCCACCAGGGATTCCACTCGATGCTGGTGATCACGAACGAGCCGCGCGGCGTTGGGAACCTGACCATACCCACCGCGATCGGAATCGTTCGCGCGAGCGAGTCGTCGACGAACACGTCAAGGCGATAGGCCGGGAGATTCACCACGATCCGGAGCGGCGTCGGCGCAATGAGTCCGCCGAGCCAGAACAGCAGCAGATAGATCACCGGAATCCTGCCTGAAGTGCGCCTGAAGTGCGCCTCAAGTGCGCGATGCGTTGCCGAGGTCCCCATGTCCAAGCTGCGTACGGGACCGGGCGGCCGCAGTCAGCACAAGCCGTTCACGAGTGCGGCGAGCCCGTTCGCCGCTTCGGGCGAGCTGTCCGAGCTTTCCCGTCAGCGCGACCAAATCTTGCTGACAGACAACGTCGGGCCCGCCGCATACTGTGCTGCGACCTCGCAGATGCGCTGCCGTGACGATCTCGTCGCGAGGCAGCGCGAGATTTGCGGATATCGACACGCTGATCTCGAATCGACGTCAACACGCCGGCCGCGTCCCGGCCGGAGGATATCCCTGTCATGATGCACGACGCTGCCTCGCGAGCGGGTCGCGTGCACGACGCCATCCCGAGCATCTCGCCGGATCGCACGCTGTTCGTCGCCGTCTCGTTCGAGGGGCCCGATCCCTCGTCGCAAGCAGGCGGCCTCGGCATTCGGATGACCGGGCTGGTCGACACGCTCGCGTCGCTCGGCTACGAGACGCACATCTTCTTCTTCGGCGACCCGGATCGTCCCGGCGAGGAGCGCGTCACCGACAGCCGGCTCGTCCTGCACCGGTGGGGGCAGTGGATCTCGCGCAACTGCGCGGGAGGCGTGTACGACGGTGAGGCGGCGAAGGTCGACGACATGACGCGCGCGCTGCCGCCGTATCTCGTCGACCGCGTGCTCGTGCCGGCGATCGCGTCCGGCCGCGTCCCCATCGTGCTGTTCGAGGAATGGCAAACAGCCGAGTGCGCCATCCGGGTGTCTGACGCGCTCGAGGCGTACGGCCTGCGCGACAGTGCGGTCCTCGTCTGGAACGCGAACAATCCGTACGGGTTCGAGCAGATCAACTGGGCGCGGCTGGCCGCGTCGACGATGATCACGACCGTCAGCCGATACATGCGCGGAATCATCCGGTCATCGGGAGCGGACGCGCGCGTGATCCCGAACGGAATTCCGGATGCGTCGTTCGATCCGGTGCCGAAGAGCGATGTCGCGCGGCTGCGCGGCGCGCTCGATGCGCGCCCGGGCACGGGGATGCTCTTCAAGATGGCGCGCTGGGAGCGCGAGAAGGGGTGGATCCAGGCGGTCGAAGCCGTGGCGCAGCTGCGGAGTCGCGAGCCGGGCCGGTACCAGGCGCCGGTGCTCATCGGGCGCGGCGGCGGGCCCACCGGCCAGGGCGGCGGCTTGGGCGCCTACGCCGCCACGCGCGGCCTCTCGGTCACCACCTTCGATACCAAGGGTGCCTTCCTCGCCGGCGTGCACGACGCGATTCACGGCGGCGCCGACATCGTCGACCTGCGGTTCGGCGTGGACCACACGCTGGCGCGCGCGTTGTACGCCGCGGCCGATGGCGTGCTCGCCAACTCCGTGTCGGAGCCGTTCGGGCTCGTGGGGCTCGAGGCGATGGCGGCCGGCGGCGTGGCCTTCACCGGCGGCACCGGCGAGGATTACGCCGTGGGCGGCCGCAACGCGATCGTGCTCGAGACGCTCGATCCCGGCGAGATCGCCGCGCGCTGGCGCGAGCTGTCGTTGGCGCCGGCGCTGTCGGCGCGCGTGCGCCGCGCGGCGCGGAGAACGGCGCGCGGCTACGCCTGGCGCGAGATCGTGGCGATCCTCATCGAGGCGCTCGCGGCGCAGGCGCGGCGCCAGGGACTGCTCATCCCGCAGGCGCCCCTGCCGTTGCCGCGCCTCGCGCCGGCGCGGCGCGCGGGCGCGGCCCGCTCGCTACATCGAGCGCGTGTAGAACGCGCAGCGATGCAGGTCGCCGTTGGCGTCGGAGTAGATGTCGAGACGCGCGACGTCGTCTGAGTAGAGCACGATCGACGGGCTCGTCCACGAGTAGGCCGTGCCGATCGCGTGCAGCATCAGCGTCAGCGACGAGCCGCGCTCGAGGAGCGAGCGCCGCACGGTGACCTTCGCCGACGAGAAGCCGGTGACCGTCGCGATCCGATACCCCTGCACGCCCTCGGCGGCCTGCACGTACACGCCCACGTCGAAGTAGTCGTGGTTGGTGATGACGAGCGGCACCCCGTCGTCGGGCGTGGCCGCGGTCCGGGCGGCCGGGCGGCACCCCGCCGCCGCCGCGACGACCACCAGCGCCGCGGCCCACCGGCCCGCGCGGCGCACGAATTTGCTCATGAGCATTCTGATCCCCAAGAACAGGTAACTTCGAGGGGAGCATACGAGCGCCGGCGCGCGGGCGCTGTCGGGCGGCGGTCGCGACTCGTGTGAGCGATTGGCCGCGCCGCCTGCGGGTTTTCCCGACACGCGGCGGCGACGTGCGCCGCCCACAACAGGCGAGCCCCCACCGTGGTTTGCCGCCTCCGGTGAGGGCTCATGACCCGCTGGCGATCGACGATGCCTGTCTCAGCGCCGCTCGGTCGATGGTGTTCTAGACCATCGAGCAAGAAGCCGGGCCGCCGATCTTTCCCTCGTCGAACGGGTTCGACTCAGGTGCCCCTTCGCGAACGGGGCGTCGGTTGTGTCCAGCGACCTCACAACCTGTGCATGGAGGCTGAAAGCTCGATGCACGGCCCTCCACCGGTATCCCGTGGGAGAGCATCGTTCGCGGTTTCCCCGTCCGCGAACGCAAGACACACGGTGGCGCCAGGCGGACGCACCGTCACTCCGGCTTTCCCTGAATTTTGCCGCGGCACTTCCCGGACGCTCACCGCGCGGGGCGCCGGCAGCGCCGCCACCCGCGCGCGGAACGCCTGAAAGCGCGGCGAATCGACCGTGAGCGTGGCGAGGAGCGCGGGATCGAGCGCCGCGATCCGTTCGCGCGTGCGCGCCATGCGCGATTCCTCGGACGGATGCGTCGCGAACCAGGCCGAGACCGCGTCCGGCCGCGTCTCGCGCTCGCGAATCAGCTCCTCGAACAGCTCGGGGATGCCCGCCGGACTGATTCCCGCGCGGACCACGTTCGTCACCGCATCGTCGTCCGCCTCCGCCTCGTCCTCGCGGCTGTAGCGCGCGAGCACCGCGGTCCCGCCCACCTGCACCGCGACCTGCGCCACGTCGCTGCCGCACACGCCGGTGAGCACGCAGGCGATCGTGACGCCGGCGTTCGCGCGCTGCACGCGCTCGAGCTGCTTCACGGCGTGCCGCCGCGTGACGTGCGCGATCTCATGGCCCATCGCCCCCGCCAGCTGCGACAGCGTCGCCGCGTGCTCCACCAGCCCGCGGGTGATGTAGACGTAGCCGCCCGGCACCGCGAAGGCATTGACATCATTCATATTCACGACGTAGAAATGCCACGTGAGCCCGCGCGCATCGGCCGGCCGCCCGATCGAGTCGCCGAGCACGTTGAGGTACCCCTCGATGGCCGGGTCGTGCACGAGCGGCAGCTCGCGCTCGAGCTGCGCGGCGTACTCCGCCCCCATCGCGATCTCGTCGGCGTGCGACACCGCGCACCCGGCTGCCAGCGCCGCCAATGCCGGCAGTGCCGCCAGCGCTGCCACGCGGACGGTGGCGCCCCGCGGCGCCCACCGCCGCGCCCACCCCCGCCCGGTCACCGCGATCCGCCGCGCTCGACCGCGGAGAGCACGCGCGTCAGACGCTTCTTCACGTCTTCGGCGATCGGCCGAATGCTCTCGTTTCCGGTCAATTGCAGCGCCTCCACCGGGTCCATCGCCGCCACGATGCTCCGCCCCGGCACGTCGTCGGCGTACACCACGACGTTGCAGGGCAGCAGCAGTCCGATCTCGAGCTCCGCCGAGAGCGCCCGGTGCGCCAGCGGCGGATTGCACGCGCCGAGGATCACGTACGGTCGGAAGCCGACGTCGAGCTTCTTCCGGAGCGTCGCCGCCACGTCGATCTCCGACAGCACGCCGAATCCCTCGTTCGCCAGCTCGGCCTTCGTGAGCTCCACCGCGCGGTCGTACCCGAGGCCCACCGTCACACCGATCCCGTACCGCGTCGTTTGCTCGACCATTGG